>NZ_BAAGRO010000057.1:0-3641 GCF_054782915.1 Nocardioides hungaricus
CGGACCTCCGGGATGTCCTGAGACATCACACAGTAGCGGGGGCAGGATTCGAACCTGCGACCTCTGGGTTATGAGCGAAATCTGGAGTGCTTCGAACCTCTCCGCACGCCACGCTCGTAGTGAGGGCTTGTGAGGTATCATCGCAGGTCAGAACGCATTTTCGAGATTCCGCGAACCTTCGCTGGCCTTCGCCATCTTTCGGCAAAGTTTGCTGACTCTCTGCTGACATTGGAGGCAGCCGATGGCTTGGGTGGTCGAGCGAAAGAGGGACGTCGGCACGTCGCGCTTCCTCGCGCAGTACCGGGATCCGGAGGGGCGCATCCGCTCGGCGGGCACGCACTCGTCGCGCCGGGCCGCCGAGCGCGCTGGAAATCGCGAGGAGCAGCGAGTCCATGCCGGCTCCTGGTTCGACCGTTCGCTGGGCGCCATCCCGTTCCAGCAGTACGTCGAGAGGCACTGGCTGCCCAGCAAGCACATCGAGGCGACGACGCTGGCCGCCTACATGTCCAACCTCAACAAGCACTTCTTTCCGTTCTTCGGCAAGAAGCCGATGTACCAGGTCACGTCGTCTCTGGTGCAGGACTGGGTGACGCAGGCGGCTGCCCAAGGCCTCTCGGCCAGGTCGATCCGCAAGTACCACACGATGCTCCACTCGATCTTCAAGCGGGCCGTCCGCGACCAGCTGATCGTCACCAACCCCTGCGAGCACACTGAACTGCCGAAGATCGTCACAAAGAAGACCCGGACGCTGACGCCCGATGAGTTCGACGTCCTCATCACCGCGGTGCCGGACCGATACCGCCTCATGGTCGAGACCGCCATCGAGACCGGGATGCGCTGGGGCGAGCTCATCGCGCTGAAGCCACGTCACGTCGACTTCCTGCGGCGCACGATCACCGTCGAGGACACGATCGTCGAGGTGTCCAGGAAGCACTCCCCCACCGGTGAACGGTACGTCGCCAAGCCCTACCCCAAGGACAACGAGCCTCGGACGTTCGCCGTACGCCAGGACTGGCTCGACGCGGTTGCTGAGCACATGAGGCTCCACGGTCTCCGCCGCGACGACCTGCTGTTCGCCACTTCGGCCGGAACGCCGATCTCCCGAAACACCTTCCGGACGAGGATCTGGCTGCCGGCGGTCAAGGCGAGCGGTGTCTCGTTCAACGTCAGGATGCACGACCTGCGCCACGCCCACGCTTCCTGGCTTCTGGCCGGAGGGGCTGACCTCAAGACCGTCATGGATCGTCTTGGTCACGCGCAGATTCAGACGACCCAGAAGTACCTCCACGCTCTGGCCGAAGCCGATCAGCGCAGCATCGACGCGCTCAACCGAATGACGCGCCGGAGTCGATGAAGGCGCACGCTCGAATCCAGGCTCCTGTCGGCAATGTTCGGCCGTCGCGTGCATCTCCGAGGACACTGGACCCATGGACTTCGAAGCACCGTTCGTCGAGGCGATGCAGGCTGCGGTCACCCCCACCGAGGCGGACGTGCTGGTCGCCCGCACTGCCATCCTCGCCGCGATCGCTGAAGCGACCCAGCCTGTCCTGCTGAGCGAGTTCGAGGACCGCTGGCTGACAGCGGTCGGTGGCCAGCGCCCCGCGGAGCGTACGAAGTTCACGGCGCACCCGGCGACAGAGCCCGGGCGACGACTTGCCGATCCCGACCGACACGACCCGCACTTGACGGTCTTCCGCGGACGCCACGCGGTGCGTCGTGCGCTTGCCCAACTCGTCGCTGAGGGCGTGCTGACCCGTGCTGAGGGGAACCAGTACGCGACCCAACCCGAACGCATCCCTGTCGACTACCCTGGCGGCGGCTCCAGTGCTCCGGTGGATGTCCACTCGCCGTACATCAACGATCACGGCAGCACTCCGAGGTTCATGCCGGTCCGGCCCCTCGACGGCAACGGCAGTGAAGTGCTCTTACCCGTCGAGGAGTTGCTGTCCGGCCTCGACCTGATCCTTGGGGCGCGCGGGATGACGATGATCCGAGAGAGTCGACGAGCTCTTCAGCGCGGGCTGTACCTGGCGTCGTCGAGCCTGCTGGCCGCCGCGTCCGAGGCGGCGTGGTTCAACCTCGCCCGGGCTGTGCAGTCTCAACCGCAGGCCCTCGCGAAGAAGGTCGATGACGGCCGCGACGTCGCTGAGGTCATCCGCCTCACAGAGCAGAAGCTGCGCGAGATCAAGCCGTCGCTCGGCAGTGCGATGATCACCGAGGTCGTCACCCAAGCCCACATGTTCCGGGAGGTCCGCAACTACGCCTTGCACCCCGTTGAGGCCCACGACGGTGACCGCGAGACCTGGCTCACCGAGACCGGGGCGACCCTCTTGGCGATCGCCTCCCGGAGGTACTTCGTGAAGATGGCCGGACTTCGTGACCGGCTGGCGGGCGAACAGCCCCAAGGTTGAGCGCGTCCCACCTCCAGGTTGGGTCAGCGACCAGGGGGTTTCACAACAGCACTCTCTCGACGACCGATAACCTGCGGAGACGTCGGAGCGAGCACCGAGGAGGCGCCGCGCAAACGGCCGACGGGCAACGAGAGGGCGTGGGGCGAACCGTGAGCGACGAGACCAACATCCTCGATCAACTGATCGGGCAGGTCGCGGATGAGGCGCTGCGCAGCCGGCTCGCCCGCGAGGTCGAACTCCTCCGCGGCTCGCGACGGTTCGGCATGGTCTTCGACCGACACCTGCCCGAGTCGGTCCGATTGCCCGACCACCCTGTCCGGAAGGGCGTGAAGGTCGGCCTCCGCGACGAGTCCACCACCCGCATATGGCGCGTCGCGGGCTTCACCGATACCAGCCGCTCCGTGGCCATCCTCGACGGCGATGGAGGGAAGCGCCCCGTCGGTGACCTCGTGGTCATCCGTGAGTTCGGAGAGTCCGTCTTCCCCGGCCTGCGGACAGCAGAGCGCATCGCGAACGGCCCCGGCGACGCGCCCTGGCACACCGTCATCAACGGCGAGAACTACCACGTCCTACAGGCGCTGCGATCCACCCACCGCGGCAAGATCGACCTGATCTACATCGACCCGCCATACAACACCGGCAACGAGGGCTGGATCTACAACGACCGATACGTCGACACCCACGACCGCGCCAAGTCCTCCAAGTGGCTGTCCTACATGGAGCGCCGCCTCCTGCTCGCTCGAGACCTGCTGAAGCAGACCGGAGTGATCATCGCCGCGATCGGCGATGAGGAGCACCACCGGCTCCGCATGCTCCTGGATCAAGTCTTCGGCAACCAGAACTTCCTGTCTGACGTCGTGTGGCAGGGCGGCAGGAAGAACGATTCCCGCTACGTCTCCAACGGCGCCGACTACATGCTCATCTACGCCAAAGATGAGTCGACGCTCGCCGCCGCCGAGATCCGGTGGCACGACCGGAAGCCCGGCGTCGACGACGCCCTCGCCGCCGCTCGTCTGGCGTGGGATGAATCCAACAACGACCCGGAGGCCGCCACGAGGGCGTTCCGGGCCTGGCTGCGAGCGCACAAGGCGTCCTTGGCTGACGGCGTGGCGCGTTACAACGCGATCGACGCGCACGGGCGCGTGTACTTCGCGGGCGATCTGAGCCCTGATCCACCGATGAGGTGTGGGCTGTGAGCGTGGCGTAGAACGAAGAATCCCTTGTAGGGGT
>NZ_BAAGRO010000058.1:0-9656 GCF_054782915.1 Nocardioides hungaricus
ACACCTGTCCGGGATGACGTGAGACAGGGGTCCGGGATGTCCTGAACCACAACACTGCCCCCGCTACAATGAAAACCGGCCCTGACCAGCGGAAACGCTGTCTAGGGCCGGTTGCATTTACCCCGAGGATTTGAACCCACCGGCCAGAAACTGGCCAGAAACCGGGTCGATGACCCCATGACACTCCGTGATTCTCCGCGTGTATCCGACCGCGGGCACGCGGATCTGAGGCGAGTTGATTCGGGTTCAAGTCTGCAACGCCGTCAGCCGTGCCGCAGCGTCGAGAATCAGCATCTGTGTCGGGTGTCGGGTGTCGATGGAAGACTCTGCTGCCGTGACCGACTTGTCAGCCGCTTCGAGTGCCCACTCCGACGGCGTCGGGGTCGCGTACGGGCCCTTCGCATACCTCAGCGCACCGAACGCACCGATCTACCGCCGCGTCATGCGCGCGCTCATGGCAGAGAAGGAGAGGTTCACGGTCCACGTCCGTCCGGAACAGGTGTCCGAGGCGCTGCATGTCGACGGCGGAGAACCGGTCGAGGCGCAGGTCGTCGCGGACGCGTTGGAGCGCCTGGCTGATTCCAGTTGGGGAAACGTCCTCGCGTTCCCCGACTCGAGTCGGGTGACCGCGCTGGAGGACTTCTACCGCCGCAGGATGCTCTACCAGATGTCGCGGCCGGGCGAGGCCGCTGAGCGGGCGTTGGCGCAGTACGACGCGGCGCTGGGCACCCGTGGCTCGTTGCAATCCGTCGCGCTCGAGGACATCGTCGTCCTCCTCACGCATCTCAGGGACACGGTGGCCGAGCACCATGCGGGCGTGCCGGCCGACCCGGCCCGGACCCACCAGGCGCTGCGCAGTCTGCGGGAGCGCTTCGCCGAGTTGGCCGAGAACGCTGTGGCGTTCATGGGCTCGATCCAGCGCACGATCGATCTCCACGACGCCGACGTGGAGGCGTTCCTGGCCTACAAGGAGCAGTTGATCGAGTACCTCGAGCGGTTCATCCACGACTTGCTCACGCGTGGCGCCGCGATCGCGGAGCTGTTGGGCTCGATCCCTCCCGAGGGAGTGGGATTCCTGGCCACGACCGCCGCCGAGCGCGAGGCTACCGACGCTGCGCCGGGTGAGGCGGAGACGGCCGCGGCTGCGGCCCTCGATGTCTGGCTGCGGCAGTGGTCGGGGCTGACCGATTGGTTCGTAAGCTCGCGGGGCCGCGACAGCGAGGTCAAGTTGCTGCGCGCCCGCGCGCGGGCGGCGATCCCGTCGTTGCTCGCGGTGGTCCGTTCCTTGCATGACAAGGCGGGCGGGCGTACGGACCGGACGCACGATTACCTCACTTTGGCCCGCTGGTTCGCCAACCTTGACGATGACGGTGACCGGCACCGGCTGTGGCGCACCGCCTTCGGGCTCACGCCGGTCCGACACCTGAGCGTGACGGGCGAGACCGAGGACGCGTGGGCGGCATCTGATCTCGGCAACGCCACGCCGTGGGCGGAGGCGCCGGCGGTTCGGATCAGCCCGCAGCTTCGGCGCACGGGCTCCTACGAGCGGCGCGGCAAGGCGGTCCGGGTCGCCGACCGCAGCGATGCGAAGGCACTTCTGGTCGCCCGGGCTCGCGAGGAGGCAGAGCAGACAGCCGCGGCACGTCGCCGGATCCTCACCCACGGGCCACGGCCGCTGTCGGCGTTCGGCGAGCTCGACCCGGACGCCTTCCGGCTCTTCATCGGCTTGCTCGGCGATGCGCTGGCAGCGATGGGCCCGCGCGGCGAGACGGCCCAGGTGCACACCTCCGACGGGGAGCTGACCGTCACTCTGCGGCGTGTGCCGGGTGCCGGCGTCGCGGTGGTCCGCACGACCGAGGGTGAACTGTCCGGTCCCGACCACCTCGTCGACATCGCCTCGGCCGTCGACGAGTCGACCGATGAGGCCGAAGAGTTCTCGGAGGCGTACGGGTGAGCCGCATGGAGCTCGCGCCCCGGATCTCCGGCGCGCTGGAGGACCGTGAGGCAGAGGGTCGGACCAGGGCGCTGCGAGCGCTGCTCGTGCAGCCGGTGCTCCGCGCGCAGACCGAGCCGGAGCTGTTCCGGCTGGCGCGGCGCCACGCCGACGCGCTGCGGGAGTGGTTCGAGAGGGAGACCGGCTGGCGGCTGGTCGTGGAGTCGCAGACGGTCCGGCTGCTCAGCTCATATGTGCCGCACGGGCCGACGGCGATCGCGATCGCACGACGACACCCGGCCCGCGCCCGTAAGGGCGACCCCGGCTTCACCCGGCGCCGATACGTGCTGCTGTGCCTCTGCCTCGCCGTGCTGGATCGCTCGGACCCGCAGGTCTCGTTGGGTCGGCTGGCCGACGAGATCGTGCTCGCCGCGCGCCAGCCCGGCCTGGAGAGCGTGGAGTTCACTCTTGGAAACCGGGAGGAACGCTCCGACCTGGTGGCCGCGATCCGGCTGCTGCTGGGCTACGGCGTGCTCGTCCGCGTGGCGGGCGACGAGGACTCCTACGTGTCGTCCGGCGGTGACGCCCTCTACGACGTTGACCGCCGGGTGCTGGCCACGATGATCTCTACCGAGCGCGGGCCGGGGTTGGCCGGGCCGGCATTGGGTCCGGCGCCGGCCATCGAGGACATCGAGGACGCCCTGCACGAGCCGCCGCCGGCGTACACCGAGGACGAGGCCCACCGGAGGCTGCGCCACGCTGTGACGCGGCGGCTCCTGTGTGACCCGGTCGTCTACTACGACGAGCTGCCCGACGCCGAGCGGACCTACCTGCTCAGCGGACAGCGAGTCAGTGTTACGCGGCGGATCGCCGAGGCCACCGAGTTGCTGCCGGAGTTGCGCGCAGAGGGGATCGCGATGGTCGACCCTGACGACCAGCTCACCGACGTGCGCATGCCAGAGCAGGGCACCGACGGACATGCCACCCTCCTGCTCGCCGAGCACCTGGCCGTCACCGGGGCGACGGAGGTGACCGCGCTGCGCCGCAGGGTGAAGGCGCTGGCGAAGGAGAACGCCTCCTACTGGAGAAAGACCACCCGTGAGCCTGGAGCCGAGAACGCCATCGTCGCCGAGGCGCTCGACCGGCTGGCCGGCCTCGGCCTCGTTCGAGTCGAGAGCATCGGACCTGAGGCCGTCGTACGTCCGCTGCCGGCGCTGCGTCGCTTCGCCCTGGCAGCGCCGACGATCGCTGAAAGGAACGCACGATGACCAGCCCGAACGGCACACCGGCATGGCTCCTCCCACGGGACGCCGGCTCGGATGCGCTGCCTCACCCCTCCACCGAGCGGTGGCAGCCGCTTCGGATCGGGCTGGTCGACCTGTTCTACTACGACGACGAGCAGTTCTGGTTCCACGACGGCCGGCTTCTGCTGCGCGGCAACAACGGCACCGGCAAGTCGAAGGTGCTGGCGCTGACGCTGCCGTTCCTGCTCGACGGCTCGATCGCGCCGCGGCGTGTCGAGCCTGATGCCGACCCGAAGAAGCGAATGGAGTGGAACCTCCTCCTCGGCGGTGCCCACGCCTCCTCCGAGCGCACGGGGTACTCCTGGATCGAGTTCGGTCGTGTCGACGCCGACGGCATCGAGCACTTCCTGACGCTCGGCATCGGTCTCAAGGCGGCCACCGGTCGAGGCATCGTCAAGCAATGGTGGTTCACCACATCGCGACGGATCGGCGACCTGCGGCTGATGGATGAGAACCGCACCGTGCTGACTGACGCGCGATTGCGCGATGCGCTGGCCGGCAACGGCCACGTCCACTCCAGCCAACAGGCATATCGTCGGGCGGTCGACGAGGCGCTGTTCCGCCTCGGCGAGGAGCGGTACGCCGCCCTCATTGACCTGCTCATCCAGCTGCGCCAGCCGCAGCTCTCGAAGCGACCCGACGAGCGTGCGCTCTCCGCTGCGCTGACCGAGGCCCTCGCGCCGCTCGACCAGGCGGTGGTTGCCGATGTCGCCGAGTCCTTCCGCTCCCTGGAGGAGGAGCGCGCTGGCATCGCTGATGCGCGAGACACCCTCAAGGCGGCCGAGGACTTCCTCAAGCTCTATCGCGGCTACGCGCAGGTGGCGGCGCGGCGGCACACCACCGGGGTTCGACTGGCCAATTCCGCCTTCGAGCACGCGGGCCGCCACTTGCGCGCTGCCGAGGATGAGCTCGCCTCCGCCCGGGAGGACGAGGCGAGGCTCGACCGCGCCAAGCGGGACGCGGGGGAGCGGCACGGTGCGCTGCTGGGTCATGAGAAGGCGCTCCGGGAGAGCCCGGAGATGAAGGACGCTGCCCGACTGGAGCAAGCGGAGAAGGCCGCGACCGACCAGGAGTCGGCTGCCGACAAGGCAGCGCTCGAGGTGAAGCAGGCCAAGGCCCGGGCCGAGCGGGACGATGCGGCTGCAGCAGAGGCCTCTCGGCGTTACGAGGTTGCTCGCGCCGCCGCGGAACGGCATGACCTGTTCGCCGCCCGGCTCGCTGTTGACGCGGGCCTGGCAGCCAACCACCCGTCGATATCTCGAGACGAGCGGACGGCCCGGCGTGCCTTGGACCGCCGCCGGGAGCAGATCGGGCAGGTACGACGTCTCGCCGACCGCGTCCGCGTCGCCGAGGAGGAGGCTGCGCGGGCGCGGCGGGCGCTCGACGATGCCGAAGCCGCCGGCGCCCTCCGCGCCGAGCAGGTCCAGTCGGCCTCGGCGGCGCTCGAGGAGGCGATCGTCGGCTACCGCGACCAGGTCCGTAGTTATCTGAGCGGGCTCGCCATCGTGGTTCTTGCCTCGGGACTGGACGACCTGACCCAGGTGGCCGCGGACTGGGCGCGCAGCCTTGACGGGGAGTCTCCGGTCCGCGCCGAGGTCGAGGCGGCAGCGTCGGTCGCGTTGGACGACCTGGGCCGACGGAAGGTCGCGGCAGAGCTCGAGGTCGACCGCGTGGAGAGGCAGCTCGGCGAGATCCGGGCCACGGTCGCCGGCCTGGAGGCCGGGCACGACACCGAGCCGCCCGCGGCACCAGGTCGCACACCGACGGCACGCGAGGGTGCCTCGGGCGCACCGCTGTGGCGGCTCACCGACTTCGTCGACGGGGTCTCCGCGAGCGACCGGGCGGGGATCGAGGCCGCACTGCAGTCGGCGGGCCTCCTGGACGCCTGGATCTTCCCGGACGGCAGGCTCGCCGTCGACGGCGACGTCGTGCTCGGAGCGGGCGGGCCCGAGGTTGCGGCGAGCACATCGCTGGGAGCACTCCTGGCGCCGGCCGTCGGCCCGGACCACGCTGTGCCCGCGCCGGTCGTGGCCGAGGTGCTAGCACGCGTGGGGGTCGGCGAGGGCTCCGGGGCCGCGCTGTGGATCGATGCGTCCGGACGCTGGGGCGCCGGTCCCGCCCGGGGTGCCTGGGCCAAGGAGCGGGCCGAGTATGTCGGAGCTGGCGCTCGTGAGGTGACCCGGCGCGAGGCTCTCGAGCGGCTCCGTGCCGAGGAGAGCGAGCTCGCCGCGGCACAGGGGCGCGCACGTGCCCTGCTCTCTGAGCTGGAGCAGGCTGTCAAGGACGTCGTGGCCGAGCGCGCCGGATACCCCGCGGCGACCGAGCGCGACCTCGCGGCGGCACATGAGCGGGTGGCAGCCGCTGGCCGCGAGTTGGAGGTCGCCCAAGCTGCTGTGGCACAGACAGCGGAGGTGTGGGGAACGGCGACGACAGCGGCCGAGGAGGCAGCCGAGGACCTGCGCGAGGCTGCCGCCGATCTCGGCACCGGCACGACGCTGGAGTCACTGGAGGCCGGGTTGGTGGCGGTCGGAACGTACTCGGAGGCACTGGTCGAATGCCGGACCGCGGCACAGCGCGTCGTGGACGCACAAGCCGCGTGGGAGGCCGCCGTCGAGCGGGCCGCTGAGTCGAGCACCATGCAGAGGGAGCGCGACGAGACCGCACGCATGACCAGCGCCGATGCTGTGCGGTTGCGCGCCCAGGCAGACGCTCTCCGCGCCACCGTCGGTGCGTCGGTCGCGGAGTTGGAGCGGCGGCTCGGTGAGACCACCGCCGCGCTCACGGAGGTGGAAGCCGAGCTGGCGCGGATCAGCGGAGGGCAGGTGGACACCGCAGGTCGTCGCGGCAGCCTGGAGGAGAAGACCCGCGAGCTCGGCACCCGCCGTGAGGAGGCGGCGACCGAGCGTGAGCGGGTGATCGGTGAATTGCGCGCCTTCGCTGCCACCGGACTGCTGCGCGTCGCGCTGCCCGGTGTCCACGTCCCCGACCCGGACGAGCACGACGATTGGAGCGTCACCGCCGCGCTGGCCTTCTCCCGGGGTGCCGAACAGGAGCTCGACGGTGTCGAGGAGAGTGACGACGCCTGGCGCCGGGCGCAGCAGCGGATGTCGACGGCAGCGCAGGAGCTCTCCACCCAGATGAGCCGCCACGGTCACACCTCCTTCCTCGACCAGCGCGGGGAGGTGGTCCTGGCCCGGGTGCGCTACCTGAGCGAGGAGGTCGACATCGACCGGCTCGCCGTACGACTGAGTGACGACGTGGAGCAACGTGAGCGGCTGCTCAGCGCCAAGGAGCGCGAGATCCTGGAGAACCACCTGGTCAACGAGGTTGCCGGAGAGCTCCACGAGTTGCTGCTGGCGGCCGAGGCACAGATCGACCGGATGAACGCGGAGCTCGCCGCCCGCAAGACCTCCACCGGCATGCAGTTACGCGTCCGATGGCGGGAGCGGAGTGACGGACCGGCCGGGCTCACTGCTGCGCGTGGCCTGATGGTCCGCTCCGACGCCACCTGGACGGCTGCTGACCGTTCCGCAATCGGAGGGTTCCTCCAGGCGCGCATTGCGGAGGTTCGCGAGGCCGACCCGACCGGCGGCTGGGCCGAACACCTCGAGCAGGCGCTCGACTACCGGCAGTGGCACTCCTTCGTCATCGAGCGCTGGCAGAACGGCCAGTGGCGTCCTGCCACGGGACCGGCCTCGGGTGGTGAGCGCGTCCTGGCGATGTCGGTGCCGCTCTTCGCAGCCGCCTCGTCGCACTACAACTCTGCCAGCTCGCACGCGCCGCGGCTCATCCTGCTGGATGAGGCCTTCGCTGGTGTGGATGACGACTCGCGTGCGAAGGCGCTGGGCCTGCTTGCCACCTTCGACCTCGACGTCGTGATGACGAGCGAGCGGGAGTGGGGATGCTACCCGCAGGTGCCGGGGCTCGCCATCGCCCAGCTCTCCCGCGTCGAAGGAGTCGATGCCGTCGGTGTCACCCGCTGGCAGTGGAATGGCACCCGCCGCACCAGACTCGCCGAGGTCGAAGGGGCCGCTCGGGCCGGCGATGCGCACGATTCGCCCGCGGCGGACGACGCACTGTTCGGATGATGATGGATCCGAAGGTCGCGAGCGGCGACCGGGCTGCGCTGGAGCGGCTCCTCGGCGTTTCGGAGATGGCCTGGCTGCTGGCCCGGGTGCGCTCCCGGATCGCTGCATCCCGCGGATCGACACTGACCGGTGTCGTACAGCTCGACGAGCCGACCGACGGGCAGCGGGCCGCGGCGGTGCGGCTGGTCGGGCGGCCACGTCGCCCGGGGGCGACCCTGCGGGTGGAGCTCGCCGACGTCGAGGCGATCCTGCGCCGGGGACCGTGGCCAGCAGGGCTCGCCGACGCCGTCGAGACGCTGACCGGGCCCGTCGTCGACCCAGCCCTCGAGCGGGAGCGCACCACCACCGCCTGGGCCTACGCTGCGGGCGGCCTTCACGACGCTGTTGCCGTCCACCCTGGAGTCGGGAACTGGTGGGAGGGATTCTGCGCGACGGGTGGGCTCAAGCGAGCAGCGCGGGCGGAGGCTGCGCGGACCGGGGTTGCCCACGGGCCCGACGTCGGTGCTCGTCTCGTGGAACTGGTGGCATCGGTCGTGGCGGCTCTGCCATCGGCAGGGGAGCCGTTGTCTGTGTTCGCGCGACGGCTCACTGGCGACTCGCATGCTCTCGACATGTCGCGTCCACTCGGGCGCTTGGCTGCTGCCGCTGTCGAGGCTGCGTTCGCGCCGGGCGCCCACGCGAGCCGCGATGCTTGGGCAGCTGCTGGCGTCGTACTGTCCAACGTCGCGTCGACGGTGTTGTGCCTGGGGGTTCCGGGTGCGACTGGTCCGGCTGGGGCGATGGCACAGGCGAGCGCGGCGGCGCTGGAAGCCATGCGCACCGCCCGGATGCCTCTGGTTCTGACGCTCGACCAGGTCCGCTCCGGCGGTGTCGAGGCGCTGCCAACCGACCAGATCGTCCACGTCTGCGAGAACCCGACGATCGTCGAGGTTGCCGCCACGGCCTGGGGGTGCTCGGACGCGGTCGCGTCTGCACCGGTGCTGATCTGCACGTGGGGCCAGCCCAGCACTGCGGTGGTGGAACTCCTTGCCATCCTGACCGGGCGCGGAGCCGGGTGTCGCTACCACGGTGACTTCGACTGGCCAGGCCTGCAGATAGCACAGGCCCTCCGTGGGCGGATTCACTGGACCCCCTGGAGATACACCTCCACGGACTACCTGGCCGTTGTCGAGGGCGACGTGCCTTCACTTGCCCTCGAGGGACGCCCGGTCCCCTCGCCATGGGACCCGAAGCTTGCCGAGGTGATGGCCGCGCACGGACTTGCGATCGAGGAGGAGGCGATGGCGGAGACGCTCGTGAACGATCTGATCGCTGGCCCCCAGCCGGCAGGCTCGGCGCCCCACTGAGCGACGAATCCCTGCCGCTCGCGCAGGACATCGCCGGTACGCTTGAAACGGAGGTGCTTCGAGATGACCGCAGCAGCGATCGAGCCAGAGCCGGTTCCGCTGGCCAGGGATGCCGCTGGTCGGCTCATCGTGATCGGCACACGAGTTCCGCTGGACACACTCGTCGCTGCCTTCGAACGAGGGGACTCGCCCGAAGCAATCCACGAGTCGTATCCGACGGTCTCGCTCGGTGACATCTATGCCATCTTCACCTACTGCGTGCGTCATCGTGACGACGTCAATGATTACCTGGCAGGGCGAGCGGACGAGCGCTCCGCGCAGCGCTCTGCGATCGAGACGAGGTTCCCGCCCGAGGGCCTCCGCGCAAAGCTCCTCGCCCGGCCGGACGCATGACGATCAAGTTCCTTGCTGACGAGAACTTCGATCACAAGACACTGGCAGGGCTGAAGCGACGCGAGCCCGATCTCGACATCGTGGCGGTGCAAGAGGTGGGTCTACGCGAGGTCGATGACCCCCAGGTTCTGGACTGGGCTGCCCGAGAGAAGCGCATCGTGGTGACCCACGATGTCTCGACCTTCGCCGACTTCGCTTTCGAGCGCGTTGCGGACGGACTGCCCATGCCGGGGGTCATCGAGATTCCGGAGTCTGTCCCTCGGTCTGTGATCATCGACGAGCTCATCCTCATGGCGGGTGCGAGCGAGCCGGACGACTGGGAGAATCGGGTCGTCTACATCCCGCTCCGCTGACAAGGCTGGTCGCTGCAAGATCAGGAATTGATCACGGCCAGAAACCGGCCACTTATGGCTCCGATGTGGCACAGGTGGCTCCGTTACACTCCGAGATGGGCCGCAAGGCCCTCCCGCGTAAACCCGGGGAGATCCACGATCCTCCAAGCCAGTCCTCAGTGGTTGATCTCGTCCAGAGGTCGCAGGTTCGAATCCTGCCCCCGCTACTGTGTGATGTCTCAGGACATCCCGGAGGTCCG
>NZ_BAAGRO010000059.1:0-51962 GCF_054782915.1 Nocardioides hungaricus
CAACCTCGGCGGCCACAAGCCTGTCCTCCCCGGCCGGATATGACCCACGGATCAGTCAGGAGAGCCCGAAAAGGGCTCATCCCCGCCTACGCGGGGAGCACCCGTGGTGCCTGCGACGGCTCCCCAAGCTTGTGGGCTCATCCCCGCCTACGCGGGGAGCACTGACTGCGAGCCTGGCGGAACTTTTCAGAGTTGGGCTCATCCCCGCCTACGCGGGGAGCACGAGTTCTCGAGGCGGGGGCTGATGATATCGATGGGCTCATCCCCGCCTACGCGGGGAGCACAAGTCCGGCGTGACCGGCTGGCTGGGCGCGAAGGGCTCATCCCCGCCTACGCGGGGAGCACGCCCACTTCGATGTCACCGATGCGACGACGAGGGGCTCATCCCCGCCTACGCGGGGAGCACAGCACCTCGACCGGCGAGAGCGTCTGGAAAGCGGGCTCATCCCCGCCTACGCGGGGAGCACGCCGGGTCGTACCGGGTCAGCGAGGACTGCCTGGGCTCATCCCCGCCTACGCGGGGAGCACGCGCTCGCAGAAGTCGGTCCAGATGGGGCCGAGGGCTCATCCCCGCCTACGCGGGGAGCACCGGATCTCGTACGTCGCGGTGAACCGGGCCCGGGGCTCATCCCCGCCTACGCGGGGAGCACGGCAACACCAACACCGCGGCGATGCTGGACGGGGGCTCATCCCCGCCTACGCGGGGAGCACGATGACAGGCTGGTGCTTGCCCTGACGGAGTAGGGCTCATCCCCGCCTACGCGGGGAGCACGCGTGGGAGAAGTTCACGATCGGCGCCACCGGGGGCTCATCCCCGCCTACGCGGGGAGCACCTCATCGCGCTCGCGCAGAGGCACCCCGACGAGGGCTCATCCCCGCCTACGCGGGGAGCACGCCCGGAAGAAGCTGGCTGACTACCAACGGCAGGGCTCATCCCCGCCTACGCGGGGAGCACACGCAGTCGACTCGCGTCTGTCCGGGGGGGCCGGGCTCATCCCCGCCTACGCGGGGAGCACTCGAGGCCGCGTCGCCGTCACGGGCCGAGGTTGGGCTCATCCCCGCCTACGCGGGGAGCACACCTGCCCGAGCACGATGTCGGCCGCGGAGCGGGGCTCATCCCCGCCTACGCGGGGAGCACCCGTTGGGGGATGCCGATGTCCCGCCGGCGCCGGGCTCATCCCCGCCTACGCGGGGAGCACCAAGGACGGCCGCGACACCACCCGCCCGGTGCGGGCTCATCCCCGCCTACGCGGGGAGCACCGTACGCGGGTCGCAGGCGGTCAGACGAAGCAGGGCTCATCCCCGCCTACGCGGGGAGCACGTAGTCCCGCGGCAGCAGGCCGCTGTTGGCCAGGGCTCATCCCCGCCTACGCGGGGAGCACAGCAGCGGGCGGCGGTACGGCGCGGTGGTGCGGGGCTCATCCCCGCCTACGCGGGGAGCACCCGTTCGGGTACCTGCTGTGCAATGGCCAGGCGGGCTCATCCCCGCCTACGCGGGGAGCACGTGCTGCACCGTTTCGAGGTGCGCGATCGGCAGGGCTCATCCCCGCCTACGCGGGGAGCACCACTCGCATCTTGGAAGCCAGCCGACTGTCAGGGGCTCATCCCCGCCTACGCGGGGAGCACTCTACGTCGAGCCGAGCACCGAGCTGGTCGCGGGGCTCATCCCCGCCTACGCGGGGAGCACAGGACGACGCGCTGAACGGCGATGTTGTGTCAGGGCTCATCCCCGCCTACGCGGGGAGCACTCCCCGCGGTAGCCCTGCACGCCGGCCGGTGTGGGCTCATCCCCGCCTACGCGGGGAGCACTCCAAGCGCGCTGGGAAGGGCGGACGCTCGCCGGGCTCATCCCCGCCTACGCGGGGAGCACGCGCTGAACTATTTCCTGCCCATTGCGGAGACGGGCTCATCCCCGCCTACGCGGGGAGCACACTTGCTGAGCAGGGACTTTATCGATCCACCCATCGGAACACATTCACTTTCGTCGACGCGCTCGCCGAGCTCGTGCGACGCTGCTCCACCCAGGACGGAGTTCGGGTACGGCGCCCTTCTCGGATGGACGACGCATCAGTGAGAGCCCGTCGACATCGACGACCTCCCAGTCGTGCCGATGCACTCTGAAGTCGAGTCCTTGCTCCTTGTCCGCGCTGAAGACCATGATGGCGCGACCGTCCTTGCACAGTTCGAGCACGCGCAGCCACATCAACTCCCGCACGCGGGACGAGATCTGACCGACGAAGACGCCGGGGCTGATCTCCAGCAGCCACCGCGTCAGGTGACCGCGCAGTCCGGCAGGACAGGCCGTCAGGACGAGAACTACCACGGGACCTCGACCTCGTACGACGTCCCGGCGGCGACGCTACGGTCTCCGCCGTCCCAGAGGTTCACGACGTTCCAGTCCTGGCCCTCGTCCTCCCCGTCAGGGACGAGAAGTCGGTGGATGTCGCGGCTGCACCGTACGAGGATCCGCCCGTCACGTACGGCGTCGCGCACGGCTCTTCTGGTCTCTCCGGCGATGTCCTCCGGATCCGTCGATGCCACGTCGAAGGCGACCGGGATCGCTACCTCGGCCTTGTAGAGATCGGCGATGTCGAAGACGAACGACCGCGCGTGGCCGGTGTGGACGAAACCGAGACCAGGTGAGCAGCCGAGCGCGACGATCACCGCGTGAGTGATGCCGTAGAGACAGGTGGTCGCGGCCGAGAGCGCCTGATTGATCGCGGACCCGCCGGCGAAGTCCTGGACGTCGTAGTCCCGCTTCGTCCACGAGGTTCCGGTGCGCTCCGCGTGCCCTCGATAGAGCCGACGCACGCGCGCGCCCTCGCGGCCGCGCAGCTGCTGCATCGTGGCCCCGGTGACGTCCTCCTCCGGAAAGCGCATGCCGTACATCGCACGCGCGACGCGCAACCGTGACGACTGGTTGCTGACCGCCGCCGCCTGGGCCTGCAGCAGGCGAGACGAGTGCGCCAGCCCGCGCCCGTGCGCGTAGTAGCGCACACCGCGCTCACCGATCCAGACGGCCGTCGAACCGCTCTCGGCGAGCAGCACCATGGCCTGGTGGCTGACGTTCGTGCCGGGGCCGAGAAGCAGGGCACCGAGGGTCGCGGCCGGGATGTGGACGGTCCCGCGCTCATCCATGGCCGTGATCGCGTTGCCGTCCCGGTGGACGATGCACCGTTCGAGATAGACGAAGCTGAGCCTGTCCTGGGCGCGCACCAGTTCGGAGATGTCGACCGGCGGAGGTCCGGGGATCTCCTTCATGACACGGGCGCCAACGTGAGCAAGCCGCAGCCGTAGCCTTTCGCTCGCCCGAGTCCGTGGCCCATCGCCTGCCGGAGCGACGCCGGGTCGACGACTGTCAGGAGGCCGTCGTACGTCGCCGTCGAGATCGTGACCGTCCGTTGGCCTCCGTCGGTACGCCGCTCGAAGTTGAGTCGGCGGCGCGACGTGACGTCCGCGGTGACGCCAGTAGCAGGTTGGCCGACGTCGAACCCCCATGACGAGGAGCGGGAAGCCAGCCACTCGACCTGCTGGGCGACGGTGACGTGGCCATACCGCTTCCCGCGGTCGCCGTCCGGCTGGGAAGCGCTGCGGACTGGGTTGGCGGTCAGGCGGAAGGCCCATCGCTGGCCGGGTGCCAGGCGATCGCGGAGCGGATCGAGTGAGAGGGTTTGCCACGGGTCCGGGCTGGTCGGCCACCCCGCTTGCTCGACGACGTGGGTCAGATCGGGTCGTGCCGGGCTGGCGATGTAGAGCGTGAGGGAGGTCGCGCCCTCGTCCAGCCGCCAGAGCACACGGCCCTGCTCGGACTGGATCGGTACGTCGGGCGCGAAGCCGGACAGCACCGCAGCGTGCAGTCGTTGCGGTGACGCGACCAGGCTCCGAGTGCCCCGGCGTGCCGGGTTCAGATGCATCCGGGTCAGGTACATCAACCGCCCCCAAGTGCGGCGAAGAAGTCAGGTTCTGCCCGGCCGAGAGGGTTGTCGACCGCCTCCGGCAGAGGTCGCTCGATCGAGCGCCAGCCGTAGTCCCGCCGTGTTGGGTCGAAGCTCTCGGGCACGTCGCGAGCGGTCTCGGTGGAGGCGCTACCCGGGAGCGCATCCACGACGAGCTCGAGGTGGACGGTGCGCCCCTGCTGCTTCTGGTACCACGGGCGCGCGAGCCACGGCTCGGCCCGCAGTGCCTCCAGGAGGCCCGCGCTCCTCGTGCCGAGGCTGATCTCCTCTCCCGACGGGACGCACGAGCGCCGCCCGAGATAGAGGGGGAACGCCGGCTGGCGCACCGCCTCGTCGAGGCCGGCGATCAGGGCGTCGTCCCCCTCGACCGCGGCGACGAACACCGCGTCTGCCAGGTAGTAGCGGTAGGACAGCGGCATCGCCTCGCTCCTCGCGCGGGTACGCCGGATCGCCGTCTGGAAGTCTCGGATCAGCCGCCCTCGCTGGTCGACGCGGACGCCGAACCGCAGCGACGCGAGATCCTCGACCGGGTCGGTACGCCGCCGGCCCTGTGCGGCCGCGAGCAGGCCGAGCACCCCGCTCTTGGTGGGCTCGGCACGCGTATGGCGCCGGACGAACCGGCTCGCGTCTCCCCAGGCCTGGAGCGGGCCGTCGAGCCGCAGCAGCAGGATGCTCACTCGCTCTCCCGAAGGTTCGCCGATGCCTGGTCGCGGACCTGCGCGACCAGCTCGTCGAGGTCGCAGAGCTCGCCGAGCCCGGCGACCGCTCCACGGGCGGCCTCGTTGGCCGCGACCACCACACTGAGCCGAGGCGCCAGGCTGTATGCAGCGTCGATCTCGCGCGCTCGCTGCGTGAGCCTGGCGGCAGACAGGGTCGAGATCGCCGAGCTCCCGTCACGCCGTACCGGCTCCTCGAACGCGCCGACCAGGTTCACCGGCCGGCGGTCGCGGATCTGCGCGGCCACGACCTCGGGCAACGTCACGTTCGCGAAGGCGTTCTGCTTGCCGGTCGGCATGCTGATGACGAACGACCGCACGAACGCCTCGACGGCGCGAGCGACGAGCTCCTCGTCGCCGAGGTTGGCAGCGAGCTGATCGACGTTGATCGACGCGTAGCGGTAGAGAGTGCTGGAGTTGAACTCGATGACGCCGATCATGCCGGCGGACGCGTCGTCGGAGTCGACGTTCTTGTCATCGACCGCGGTGTAGTAGTCGTACTCGGCCTCGACGGTGTGGGTGCTGATCGCGTGCGCGACCTGGACCGACGCGTCGACGTTGATCGAGGTGTCGTCGGCGACCATCCTCCCGAAGAGCGCGACCTCGATGCCGTTGTCCAGCTTGATCGCGTCCTTCGCCGCGGCCTTGTCCGTGCTGCCGTCCAGCGCCAGCCGGGCGAGTCGGTCGATCTGCTGGTTGCTGACGAAGATCAGATACTCGCTCAGGTCGAACGGGTCGGCCGTCTCCTGGTCCTTCTTGGCGCGCGCGGCCTTGAACTTGATTCCCGCGAGTCCCATCACGCCCTTGGCCAGCTCGATCGCCCGGTCCTGGTCCACGGAGGAGTCGATCTCGCGGATCCGGCCGACCAGGTCCTCGATGATGCGCCGGGTCCGGACTCCGCGCAGTTCCAGCGGGAGGTACGCCGCGAAGTCGCGCCGGGTCGCCCGCTTCCACGCCTGAGAGCTGACCCGTGCCCGGGTGATCCCGCCGAAGATGCCCGTCTTGGGACGACCGGTGTCGTCGCGGTTGAGGTTGCTGGAGGGAACCGTCTGGAGGATGTGGAGATCGACGAAGGTGGTCATGCGGGCGCTCCTGGGTTCGGGTCGGTGTCGTCGGGCTGAGGACTCATGGGACGGAAGAAGTCGCGGCTCCAGCGCACCCGGACGCCCCGGCGTCCTTCGGG
Source organism: Nocardioides hungaricus (assembly GCF_054782915.1). Classification (NCBI taxonomy): domain Bacteria; kingdom Bacillati; phylum Actinomycetota; class Actinomycetes; order Propionibacteriales; family Nocardioidaceae; genus Nocardioides; species Nocardioides hungaricus. The sequence goes on from NZ_BAAGRO010000059.1 coordinate 5,856, forward strand.
ATGCTGGATGGCGTCGAGGTCGCGGGCGAGTCGTGCGTAGTCGAGAGGGATCTCGTGGGCACGCAGGTGGTTGACCAGGCCGCGCAGGTGCTCGAGGACCGGGTCGAGTTCGTCGGCGCGAGTGAGGGCGATGAGCCGGCGTTCGACCCCGGTCGAGTCGATCCGGGAGGCGAGGGTCCGCGCGGCAGCGCCGACGCCGTGCTTCTTGCCTCGTACGTGCATGGGAGCTCCCCGCCGAGACTGCTGGTGCAGCGCGAACAGCGCCATGCTCGCTGCGGTCGCGAGCTCGGCTCGCGACGGTGCGTCGGTGTGACCGAGGAGCGGCTCCGGGAATCCGGCGGCGAAGATCTGCCATGCCTCTGGCGGCATCGTGCGATTGCGGGGAAGCGCCCGGCGCAACCGGGCGAGCTCGGCGACCGCGCCGGCGTCGTCGCGGCGGTAGCCGCCGGCGAGGCGGACCGCCTGCCGATCGACGAAGCCCTCGATCAGCTCGCCACGTGACGCCGGCGGCTGCTCGACGGATGACTGGGTCATGGGTTCATCCCGTCGGTCTCGGTCTTGTTCTCGGGAAGGGCCTTGGCGAGGCCGAGGTGGAACCAGTTGGCCGCCGTGGCGGCGTTCACGGGCTTGCCGTCCGGGCCGCCCGGCAGTCCGGCCCACGCGACGTCGCTGACGTCGTCGAGCAGACGGCGCCCGAGGCGGAGGGCGGTGGCGCGTACGACGGCCTGCCAGTCCGCACGCACGAGATCGCGGTCGACAGCGGGCTCGAGGCGCGCCAGCCACTGCCGGTACGGATGGTCCAGATCGGCGTAGCCCAGCTCACGGGCCTCGGTCCGATGTGCTCGGCAGAGATCGAGGTCGGCCCCCGAGGCACGCGCAAGGTCGTGCGCGAGCTGGCCGAGCACGCGGACCGCGGCGTCGACGTCCTCGACGGCACCGATGGCGGTGGCCTTCAGGAGCGGGTTCGCAAGCACCTCGATCGGCAGGAGCAGTCGGTCGTCCTGGAGGTCGTCGACCACAGAGCTGTTGGTCCCGTATTCGATGCCGATCGTCCGCAGCCGGAGTGGGAAGTCGCGGGGTAGAGTGCGCGCCTGCCGGAGCTCCGTGAGCCACTCCATCCACCGACCGCCCCGGGTCCGGTCGCTGCTGTCGGTGGGCGTGAGCAGTGCTCCCAGTCCCCGCCAGACCGCACGCTCAGGTGGGTGGGTCCGCGGCATGAAGACCGGGTCGGCCCGCTTGAGCGCCTTCTCCTGGGCCTCGCTCCGCCGCCAGCCGCACATGTACTCCTCCCGGAACCGGTCGCGAGGGTGCAGTGGGTCTCCGTTCGAGATCAGCACGCTCACGGCGCGGGCCCCGTCGTGGCCGATCAGCACCCGGCGGCTCTGCCAGGTGAGGAGGTCGACTGGGCCGGTCGGCGCGCCGTCGCGGATCTCGACCCCGGGTCCCTGTGCCGGCCGCTCCCACACCGGCAGGTCGGTGTTGGCTGCGGGGATCGACCTGCCGAGCGACAGGTTGAGCAGCAGGGTCTCGAACAGGTTTCCGCCCTCGACGAGCACGACGCCCAGCCACCCGCACCACGCGACCCCGATCGGGTAGCTCTTCCCGCCCTTGGCGCGGTCGTCGCCCACGACACCGGACCGGATGCCCGAGCTGTCCCAGGCCTGCGTGTGGAGCAGCCACCGCGCGGCCTCGGCGAGGCTCATCGAGCGCAGGCCGGCGCCCGTGCGGGTGGTGAAGAACTTGTGCCCCGCTGGTACGTCGACGATCAGCCGCGCCAGCTCGGTCATCTCGCCCTTCGCGGTGTGCAACCCGGCCACCTGGTAGAACGGCGTCTCGGGGTGGAGCAGGTCGAAGCGGTCCCGGTGCCGGTCCAGGTAGCTGCGGACCGCGCCGTCGGCGAATCGGCGCCGGTTCCAGAGGCCCTCCCAGTCGCCCGGCGTCCGCGCGTCCGGCAGGCAGCGTCGTACGACGGCGAGCAGCAGCCGCAGCGCGGCGACATCCTGCGTGGCGACCTCGCCGGCGAGCCCGGCGTACTCCTCGGCCTGGACGAGCGCGTCGAGCAGCGACACCTCGCCGACCGTGCCGTCGTGCCGGCGCACTCGGATCCACGGCTCTGTGGTCAGGTCGAAGCTGGGGATGTCGTTCATCCCACCTCCTCATGGCGCGCGCCACAGTGTGCTCTCATAACGGCGCCTGGGTGAGCGGTTTGGCCAGAAGCCCGAGAAATCCGTCGTAGCTGAGCTCCCAGCCGGCGAGCTCGGCGCGCATCTCCTCGTCGAGGTGCAGCGCGAGCTGGCCCGCGAGCCAGTGCGACTGCTGCCACCCGGCGTGGGCGTCGTGTTCGAGAGCGTCGAGCACCAGGTCCACGACCCTCTCGTTGGTGAGCTGGGGCGGCAGCCGCACAGTGGTCGCCGCCAGCGCTCTGGCGAGGTCGTCCTTGGGTGGGCCCTGGTACGGCGCCACCGGCCGGCCGGCGTGAGGGCTGCCGTCGTCCAGGAACACCACCTCGCCGTCGCTGCGGCGTTGGACCACGATCACCTCGATGCCGTCCTCGCTGTCTCGGACCCTGCTCGCGCCGGCAGAGCGCTGGTCGTCCGCCTCGGTGCCTCCGCCGTACTCCAGCCACCCGACGAGGTCGTCGATCTCGTCGACGGGACGGATCCGGTAGGCATCGGCTCGCGCCCGCTGGTCGGCGATCCGACGCGTGCGCCGCTGGTCGGCGTCGGCCATCTCCTGCCTCCAGGGCGCATCCGGGATGTCCTCAGCGTACGCAGTCTCGACCAAGGGCCGGATGTCCTCGGGCAGCCGCAGGGTCGCGAGCCCGTCCGCGGACAATCCCAGCACCGCCGCGCTGCGCAGGAGCAGGCTGAGGTCGTAGACCGCGCGGCTCCCGGCGACGAACTGGGGCAGGCCGTCGCGCCATTCCGCGACGCCGGTGACCAGCAGCTGCGGCGAGTCGAGCAGGTGCGGACGTCCGGTGCGGACGTGACGGTGCAGTCTGCCGGCCCGTTGCAGCACGAGGTCGACCGGAGCCAGGTCGGTGGCCATCAGGTCGAAGTCGACATCGAGCGACTGCTCCAGAACCTGGGTGCCGACCACCACCAACCGGGCCGGCCGGTTCCCACTGGACCGGCCGAGCCGGGCCCGCAGGTCGGCCTCCAGTTGCGCGCGCTGGGTGGCGATGAAGCGTGAATGGGCCAGGACGACCTCGGTGCCGTCGAGCTGGGAGCGCAGGAACTCTGCGATCTGCTGGGCGCGACCGACGGTGTTGCGGATCACCGCGGCGCAGCCTCCGTCGGCGAGCAGGCGCTCGAGCTCCGCCGCGAGGACGTCCGGGGCGTCGTCGAGGCACCGGACCGCGATCTCGTGGTGCGTCTCGTCTGTGTCCCGGCGAGCCTTGAGAACGCGCGGAGCCTCAGTCGAGACCACCGTCAGGGCGGGGTACGGCGCCGTCTCGGGCAACTCGTCAGGGGTGGCGCCGAGGCCCCGGCGATAGGCGTCGGCGAGCTCCTGTCGCTGGGCTCGGGGGAGGGTCGCCGACATCAGGACCACGGGTACGCCGTACGCGGCGAGCCACTCGAGTGCACGAGCGAGGTACGCCCGCATGTAGTCGTCCGCGGCGTGCGCCTCATCGACCACCACGACCTTCCCGGCGAGGGAGAGGTGGCGCAGCGCGAGGTGCTTGGCCTGGAGGGCCGCGAACAGCAGTTGGTCGATCGTGCCGACCACCATGTTGGCCAGCACACCCTTCTTGCGCCCGGTGAGCCAGGAGAGCACGCGCGCCTCGACCTGGGACGACGGACTGCCCTCGTCGTACACGGGCGTGACCCGCGGCTGCTTCACGAGCCCCTGGTACTGCTCGTTGAGGCCGTGCTTGCCATGGGCCAGATAGGTGCTCGTCGGGTCGTGTCCGTCGAGGTTCTCGATCCACGACAGCACACGCCCGAACATCGCATCAGAGGTGGCCATCGTCGGCAGCGCGACGTAGACGCCGCCACAGCCGAACCTCGCGGCCAGGATCTCGGCGGCCAGGAGCGCGGCCTCGGTCTTGCCGCTCCCCATGGCCGCCTCCACGATCAGGAGGGAGGGGGTCTCGGTCATCTGCGCGGCCTCGACGGCCATCTCCTGGACCGGCCGCGGGGAGAGCCCGGCCAGGGTGGGGAACCGGGCGGACAGATGCGCGTCGGGCCGAAGGGTCGGGGGTGTCGGCGACCAGGGTGGCGGAAGGCCGAGAGTCCGCCAGGCCCGGGCGGCGCGATGCCGCGCATCGGGTTCGGCGACGGGGAACAGCTCGGCGTTGGACGCGAGCCAGTCGGAGACGATCACCGCGCCGGTGAGAAGAGCCTGCACCGTCGGGGGCAGGACGACCTCGCGCCAGTCGGCGAGGAGTTCGTCGACCCCGAGGTGCTCGCTGATCGCCTGGAGGATCTCGTGCTGCACCTCGCGCCACCGGCCGGTGCCGACCAGCTCGGGTCGGTCTTCCAGCCAGTCCAAGTTGACCGCCGAGGGCGGCGTCCCGTGATGGCCGCCGACCACCACGGCGGCAGACGTCGCTGCTCGCCTGTCGAAGCCGCGATGCTCGCAGAGCCAGTCGGTGAGCACCGCCTGCCCGACGATCCCGTGCAGCGCGCGAGAGAAGTCGGAGCTGACGCGGGGTGGCTCGAGGCCCTCGTCCCTCATCCGTCCGGCCAGGCTGGGGACCTTGGCGGCAAACGGTGGAGAACACTTCCCGATGTCGTGGGCGCCGGCCAGCCACTGGACGAGACGGCGCCCGTCCCGTGCACCGTCGGGCAGCGGAGCCTCGATGACCTCGCGGGTGTGCTGGGGCAGCCACTCCCAGACCAGGGAGGCCACCTCGGCCGAGTCGAGCAGGTGCTGGACCAATGGCATGGAGCTGTTGCCCTCGTAGTCCGAGGACTTGCCCCAGACCGACCATGCGGCACTCGACAGCGACTGCATCGGATCGTCCCTCCCTGTCATGGTTGGACGCTAGGAGATGGCGCCGACGTCCGACCCGATGCGGTCTAGACGGCGGCCGATTGAAGCTGGCTTCGGAAGGCTCTAGGATGGCCTTGCCTCCATCGTTGAGTTGGAGGAAGTGAGCCCGAGACCCAGCCGGACGGCTGTGGCGCTCGGGCTTCGCGCTTCTACTCGAGCCGGATGATCCGTGTGATGAGGGGCCGCGCACGTCGGCGCCACTCCCCGCCACGGGCGAAGCACCACGCAAGCGCGTCTGGGATCCATAGCGCGGGCTCCTCGTAACGGCTCGCATGTCGGTAGTTGAGTTGCTCTCGAAGGCCGTGCTCGCGGGTCAGCTCGATGAGTTGTTGTCGATCCCGGTTCACGATCGTCGGGTCGCGATCGATGACGAGTTCGATCGGGCCACCGCCAGCGAGTTCGCCAACGAGCATCTCGAGAGCGAGCTGTCGCCGTACCAACTCAGTGTCTTGTCGTCCGGCGTCGATGATCGTCGTCTCGATGCCGAACGCACTGACCTCCCGCAGGGCCAAGAGGACTTCGTGGCGGAGGTCGTCGCGCTCATCCTTGAAGTGGAGCGCACGCTGCCCGGGCTGCAAGAGCTCCTTCAGGGTGCGGCGGACGGCACTTCCGTGACGCGCGGGGAGAGTGGTCGCGCAGAGCAGGTAGTTGCGTGCCTTGCTCTCATCGACAGCGACGAGGATCGTCATAGTTTGAGAGAGTAGCATGGTCGTGCCCCATCTGATACGTTTATCTAATCCCCGATGGGGATGAGCCGGTATCCGATGGCGCAGCGTACCGGTGGACGAGAATGCTCCCTGCACCAGCGGGGATTCAGGCGCCTACATCCTCCGCATCCACGATCCGGTAGGCGTACCCCTGCTCGGCGAGGAACCGCTGCCGGTTCTGGGCGAAGTCGGCGTCGAGGGTGTCGCGGGAGACGATGGTGTAGAAGTGCGCGGTGCGGCCCTCGGTCTTGGGGCGCAGCAGCCGGCCGAGGCGCTGGGCCTCCTCCTGGCGGGAGCCGAACGACCCCGACACCTGGATGGCGACCTCGGCCGAGGGCAGGTCGATGGAGAAGTTCGCGACCTTCGAGACGACGAGCAGGTCCAGCGAGCCGGCGCGGAACGCGTCGAACAGCCGTTGCCGCTCACGGACCGGCGTCTCGCCCTTGATCACCGGCGCGTCGAGTACGGCGGCGAGCTCGTCGAGCTGGTCGAGGTACTGCCCGATCACCAGCGTCGGCTGGCCGGAGTGCGAGGCGACCAGCGACTGCACCACCGAGATCTTGTGGTGCGTGCACGACGCCAGCCGGTAGCGCTCCTCGGGCTCGGCGGTCGCGTAGGCGAGCCGTTCGGCGGACGGCAGCGTCACCCGCACCTCGACACAGTCGGCCGGCGCGATCCAGCCCTGCGCCTCGATGTCCCGCCACGGCGCGTCGTAGCGCTTCGGGCCGATCAGCGAGAACACGTCGCCCTCGCGGCCGTCCTCGCGCACCAGTGTCGCGGTCAGGCCGAGCCGGCGGCGGGCCTGGAGGTCGGCGGTCATCCGGAAGATCGGCGCGGGGAGCAGGTGCACCTCGTCGTACACGATCAGGCCCCAGTCCCGCGCGTCCAGCAGCTCCAGGTGGGGGTACACCCCGCGGCGCCTGGTCGTCAGCACCTGGTACGTCGCGATGGTGACCGGCCGGATCTCCTTGACCGCACCGGAGTACTCGCCGATCTCGTCCGCCGTGAGAGAGGTACGCCGCACGAGCTCGTCCTTCCACTGCCGGGCCGAGACCGTGTTGGTGACCAGGATCAGCGTCGTCGCCTGGGCCGACGCCATCGCGGCCGCGCCGACTAGGGTCTTGCCGGCACCGCAGGGGAGCACGACGACGCCGGATCCCCCGTGCCAGAAGGACTCCGCGGCCTCGCGCTGGTAGGGCCGGAGGCGCCAGTCGACCTCGGACAGCGCGATCGGGTGCGCCTCGCCGTCGACGTACCCCGCGAAGTCCTCGGCCGGCCAGCCGAGCTTGAGCAGCGCCTGCTTGAGGTTGCCGCGCTCGCTGGCGTGGACGACGACGGTGTCGTCGTCGATGCGCGAGCCCAGCATCCCGGCGACCCTCTTGGCACGCAGCACCTCCTCGAGCACCGGCCGGTCGGTCGAGACCAGCACCAGGCCGTGGGTCGGGTGCTTCTCCAGCCGCAGCCGGCCGTAGCGCGCCATCGTCTCGGCGACGTCGACCAGCAGCGCGTGCGGCACGGCGTAGCGGCTGTACTCCAGCAGCGTGTCGACGACCTGCTCGGCGTCGTGCCCGGCGGCGCGCGCGTTCCAGAGGCCGAGCGGCGTGAGCCGATAGGTGTGCACGTGCTCGGGCGAGCGCTCCAGCTCGGCGAAGGGCGCGATCGCCTTGCGGCAGTCGCCGGCGCGCTCGTGGTCGACCTCAAGGAGCAGGGACTTGTCCGACTGGACGATCAGCGGGCCGTCGTTCACTCCGTCGATCCTAGAGACACCGGTGACGGGGTCGTCCGCCTGAGGGCGGCGTATTCACCCGCGAGAGGCGGACGACCCGGGCCTGCTAGGAGACGGAGCCCGCCCTCTGCCGCGCGCGGAACGCGGCCACGTTGGCGCGCGAGGAGCAGCGGTCGGAGCAGTAGCGGCGCGACCGGTTGGGCGAGGTGTCCACGAAGGCGTTCCTGCAGGGGGGCGCCGCGCAGACGCCGAGCCGGTCCGGGCCGAGGTCGCAGACCAGCGTGGCCAGGCCGAGCAGCGACTCGCCGACGAGCAGCTCGGCGACGCTGGCGTTGTCGGACGTCACGTGCAGGTGCAGGTCGTGGGCGTCGTGATCGGAGATCCGCGGTGTGATCGGGTGCCGCGACATCAGCTCGTTGAGGCCGCCGACCACCTCGCTCACCCGGTCCGCCGCGCCCGCCTCGAACACCGGCCGCAGCTCGCGCTGGAACCTCCGCAGCAGCATGCAGTCGCGGTCCGCGGCGCGGTCGCGGAGCCGCGGGCGGTCGGAGAGGTACGCCGCCAGCCCGTCGACATCGGACAGGTCGGCGTTCAGCAGCGCGGCCGAGGCCTCGGCGTAGCGGAGGAGATCCACGCCTCGATCGTACGGATCAGGAGGTCACCGCACGCACCGTCGTGATGCGGTGGACGGCGAAGGTCCGGACGTCGTCGCTGCGGTGGTCGTGCGCGGTGAGCGAGCCGCCCTCGACCCGGATCGGGTCGACCAGCCGCTCCGAGGTGGTGCCCTGGTTGTCGACGTACCCGATGAGCACGGTCTCCCGCCCCTCGATCGCCTCGCGCAGCGCGGCCATCGAGCCGCTCGGCGACAGCGCCTGCGCGGGGGCGGACGGCCGCGAGGACTCGGCCCGGTCGCCGGCCCGGATCGCGGTGACGACGTGTGTGGCGTGGGCGCTCGCGCGCGCGGCCCGGGCGGCGCGCCGCCGGTGCTCCCGGGGCGTGCGGGCGCGCAGCTGGTCGGGCCGCGCGACGTGCACCGTGCCGTCGGCGGCCTCGACCACGGGCGCGGCGCCGAGGTCGCGCAGCCGCGGGAGGAGTACGTCGAGCGGCGTCGCGCTCACCAGGACGGTCGGCGCGATCCGGCGCAGGCCCAGGCTGCCGGCGCGCGGGTGGTGGAGGAGCTCGGCCAGCGCGGCCTCGTCGTCCGAGCGCAGGAACGCCTCGGCGTGGCCGACGCGCACGGTGCCGAAGGTCCGCGCCGTGTCGTCGACGAGATACGTGAGCGGCTGCGGCACCGGCGTGCGCGAGACGGAGGAGACGAAGTCGTGCAGCTCCACGGCCGACCAGCCCAGGTCCAGCGCGCGCCGGACCGAGGCCGGCGTGAACCGGTAGACCGTCGCGCCGCCGCGCGACTCCACGTCGGCGACCACCTGCAGCCGCCGCGCGAGCTGCGACTCCAGCGGCCCCGGCGCGACGGCGGTCAGGTCGGCCTGGAGCAGCACGTGGTCGACCGGGTCGGGCAGCAGTGCGGCCAGCCTCTTCTCGGCGTTGCTGCCCTCGCCGGCGACGAGGTCGCGGCCGTACGACGTCAGCCCGCCGAGCGCGACCACTCCCAGCGTCGCGGCCTCGTCGACGGCCCACCCGACCTGCGCGTCGCGCGTGCGCGGCCGGCGCGGCCGCAGCCAGGCCACCCGGCGCACCAGCGCCGGCACCCCGGTCCCCGCGGCGAGCACCTCGCCCGGCGGCAGGGCCGCGAGCTGGTCCAGCGCCATCCGCCGGCTCTCGACCTGGTGCATCCCCGCGAGCTCCGGCGCGAGCGCGTTCCACACCTTGCCCGCCGGGTCGCGATCGCCCACCAGGCCGGGCAGCCGCGGCGACTCCAGCCACGCCCGCCCCAGCGCCGCCCAGCGTTCGGCCACCGGACGAGCGGCCCACTGGTCGAACAGGTCGGTCGGCACCCACGACGGGCCGCCGTCCGGGTCGGCGGTCGTGGCGAGCAGGCCGGCGGCGTACGCCGTCTCGACGAGGAGCGCCGCCGTCGGCTCGTCCACGTGCAGCTCGGCCGCCGCGGCCCGCAGGTCGCGCACGCCGAGCCCGCCGCTGCGCAGCGCCGACGGGGGCGTGCGGCCCCACTGGTCCAGCAGCAGCTCGACCCGCCGCACGGCCTCGAACGCCGCGCCGGCGCCGGTCCGGTCGACCAGCGACTCGCCGCGCCCGGTCGTCGCCAGCGCGGGCACCACGTCGACCGGCTCGGTCGTCGTCCGGCCGCCGCGCAGGGCCAGCCCCACCTCGCCCGGAACCACCACGACGCCGCCCCCGCGCGGCACCAGCAGCCGGCGCGCGAGCAGCTCCTCGGCGGGCGTCTCGGCGTCCTCGGGCAGCACGGTGTGCCGCGAGGTCCCGGTCGTCGCCTCGCCGCCCGCCTCCAGCACGTGGTCCAACAGCCCGCGCGCCTGCGGGGAGAGCTGGTCGATCCGGCGGCGTACCTCCTCCGGGGACGGCGGCTCCGCCGACACCGGCCGCAGCCCGCTCACGGTCAGCGCCTCCGCGACGCCGCTCAGCGCGCGCAGTCCCTGGGCCGACTCCCACGCCAGCGCGAGGTCGAGCAGCCGGTCGAGCGCGGCGGTGACGGACTCCGGCGCCGCGTTCACGACCGCGGCGAGCCCGGGAGCGGTGGTTTGGCCGACGACCACGAGGGCATCTAGGACACTGAGCTCGGCCCGCGTCAGCTGGTCGAGCGCTCGGAGCAGCGAGGACCGGGTGGCGGCACGCGACGCCAGCTGGCCTGAGTCATGAGGGGCCGGAGTGGCGAGATCGGGGCGGTCGAGGAGCAGGCGGGACAGCCGGTCGTCCGGCCAGCCGCGCAGCTGGTCGGCGAGCGTGCGGTATCCCGTGGGCATCCCTCCCAAATTACCGGCTGGGCCGCAGCGATGAGGCAGGTCGAGGTCCACCACGGCGCCGCGACCGACGTCGGCCGGGTCCGCGAGGTCAACGAGGACGCCTGGCTGGCCGCCCCGCCGGTCTTCGCGGTCGCCGACGGCATGGGTGGCCACGAGGGCGGCGACGTCGCGAGCCGGATCGCCGTCGAGGCGCTCGGCCGCCTCGCCGAGCGCGGCTACGACCCGCGCCGTGGGCCCGAGGCCGTCGCCGCGGCTCTCGCCGAGGCGCAGCGCCGCATCCTGGAGTACGCCGAGCAGCAGGCCGCCGCGGGCGTCGCCCGGCGCCGCCGGGCCGGCACGACGGTGGTCGCCGCGCTGCTCGTCGAGGACGACGCGGGACCGGCCTGGCTGGTCGCGAACCTGGGCGACTCCCGGGCCTACCGCGTCGCCGACGGCGTCCTCGCCCAGGTGAGCACCGACCACAGCCTGGTCCAGGAGCTCCTCGACGCCGGCCGGATCACGCCGGAGGAGGTCGCCACCCATCCCGAGCGCCACGTGATCACCCGGGCGCTGGGAGAGGCGGTCGAGGTCGAGCCGGACTACTTCGCGCTCCGGCTCGCCGACGCGGAGCGGCTGCTGCTCTGCACCGACGGCGTCAGCGGGATGATCGACGACGCCGCCATCGCCTCGATCCTCGCCGACGCCGCGGACCCGCGCGATGCCGCCGACCGGCTGGTCGCCGCGGCCGTCGCCGCCGGCGGCGAGGACAACGCGACCGCGGTCGTCGTCGACGTCGTCGGCCTGGTGGCCGACGACCACTACGACGCCGAGCGCCAGCGCGTCAGCCTGGACGAGAAGCTGGGGCCCCGTCCGTGAGCGAGACCTGGTCCTGCCGCGGCGGCGAGTGGTTCGGCATCTTCGGCGCGGGCGCGGCCGTGCTGCTCCCCCCGACCGAGAAGGCCCGGGTGGCCGCGGTCTGGGAGCTCGTCGACGACGGTGCCGGCTTCGACGAGGCCCTCGACGCGCTGATCTCCTCGGGCCTGCGCGACCTGCCCGGCTTCGTGCTCGTGAGCCGAGACGGCGACGAGACCCGGATCGTCCTGCGCGGCCCGGCCCGCGCGCACTTCGCGATCGGCGACGAGGTCGTCCATGTCGAGGGCGACCGCGCCACGACCTGGGTGGAACGCACCCTCCACGGCGTCACCCGGGCGCGGCTCGAGGTCGCGGACGCACCCGACACCCAGCAGACGGGGGGCGAGACCGGGGGCGAGACGGGGGGCGACCTCGTCGTCGCGCGCGGGCTGCTCCGCGTCGCCACCGCCGAGTGGGAGAGCACGGCCGAGGACGCCGACCACGACGGCCACACCCGGGCCGGCGCCCCCACCCCCGAGCGGCCGCTGCCCGGCATCCCCGGCCAGCCGCCGGCGCCGCCGGTCACCCGGCCGGTCGCCCGGCTGGAGCTGCCGACCGGCGAGACGGTCGAGGTCGACCGCGTGGTCGTGATCGGCCGGGCGCCCGAGGGCCGCGACGCCGACGGCACCCCGCCGCGCCTGGTCCGCGTCCCCAGCCCGCAGCAGGAGATCTCCTCGACCCACCTCGAGGTGCGGCCCGGCGCCGGCGCCGACCACGGCTCGGCCGTCGCCACCGACCTCGGCTCCACCAACGGCACCCTCCTCGTGCAGCCCGGCCTCCCGCCCGAGGACCTCCGGGCCGGCGTACCCGTCCAGCTGATCCCGGGCGCGGTTCTCGACCTCGGCGACGGCGTGCGCATCCGGGTGGTGTCGCCGTGAGCCCGGCCGCCGGGCTCGACCGCCGGTTCTACGCGTTCGCCCTGGACCGCCTGGTGATGTGGTCGATCGGCGGCCTCGCGGCGTACCTCGCCTGGCGCCTCCTCATCGATCGCGACCGGGTCGTCGCGGGCGTCGTGGTGATCGCCGGCGCCGTCCTCGCCGGGTACGCCGCCTTCGCGGTCGTGCTGGGGCTGACCGGCTCCTCGCCCGGCAACGCCCTCCTCGGCCTGCGGGTCGTGCGGGCCGGCACCGGCGACCCGATCGGCCCCGGCAGGGCGCTGCTGCGCCAGCTCGTGCTCGGTGCCGCGACGCTCCCGACCTTCGGCCTCGGCGCCGCGACCCTCGCGTGGACCGCGGCCGTGGACCCGAGCGGCCGCCGGCACGGCTGGCACGACCACCTCGCCCGCTCCGAGGTGGTCGACGTCCGCCCGGTCCCCGAGGCGCCGGTGGCGGTCGACGCCGGACCGCGCCACGTCGTGAACCTGACCGCGATGCGGCTCGTCCCGGCGCCCTCCACCCCGCCACCGCCGCCCCCGACGGCCCCACCGCCCCCGCCACCGGCTCCGGAGAGGCGGGCCCGCCAGCACCGTGCGCCCGACCCGGCGCCCGACCCGGCGCCCGACCCGGCGCCCGACCCGGCGCCCGAGCCCACGCCGCCCAAGCAGCGGCTCGGCTACCCCCTCGTGGCCGAGCCCGCCGGGCCGCCGGCGCGCTGGCGGGTCAGCTTCGACTCGGGTGAGTCGTTCGTCGTCGCGGGCCTGACCCTGGTCGGCCGCCGGCCCGAGCCGCGCTCGGGCGAGGACGTGCACCAGGCCCTCGCGCTGCGCTCCGACGACATGTCGCTGTCCAAGACCCACGCCCAGGTCCAGGTGGTCGCCGACGGCGTCCTGGTCGTCATGGACCGCGGCTCCACGAACGGCTCCGTGCTGCTGCGTCAGGGGGTCTCGCGCGAGCTCGCCGCGGGCCGGCCGACCACGCTGCTCGACGGCGACCACGTCCGGTTCGGCGACCGGATCATGTCGGTCGCCCGAGCCGACTCCTCCGACTCCGTAACGAATGGGTAACGAACCGCCCCGCCTCTTCCGTCAGTGACGCTGCGCCGTGTCAACTGCTCCCCTCCTGACCAGTGACTCGGCGCTGGGATCCGGTGCCCGCAGCCTCTTGCCAGGAGTCCCGGGGCGTACCACGCCCCGAATACCCTCAGGAGGCATCTCTTGCGCAGGACCAGGGTCGTCGCGACGGCGACCGCAACGCTCATTGCGGCAGCCACGGCGCTGTCGCTCACCACTCCCCAAGCGGGCGCCGCCTCGGCTCCCGACACCGCGGCCGGGCAGGCTGCGACCCCCACCTCCACCGGTGACTCGCTCACCATGCCCTGGCGTGCCAAGTACGACGCCGTCCGCGACGCCGCCGTGCAGCAGCGGCTGCGCACCGGGGGCAAGGGCGACGTCGAGCGCCTCTCCCAGGGCGTCTACGGCCGGGTCGCCCAGACCGGCACCGACCGCGTCTTCGTGGTGCTCGCGGAGTTCGGCAACACCCGCCACTCGGCGTACTGCGACAGCACCGAGGAGGGCGCGTGCGCCAACCCCTCCGACGGCACGCCGCAGACCTACGACGGCCCGCGCCACAACCAGATCCCGAAGCCCGACCGGAAGAAGGACAACTCCACGAACTGGCAGAAGGACTACAGCCGCGCGTACTTCGAGAACATGTACTTCTCGCGGATGAAGAAGTTCTTCGAGCAGCAGTCGGGCAACAACTACTCCATCGACGGCGACGTCACCTCCTGGGTGAAGGTGCCGTTCAACGAGGCCCGCTACGGCCGCAACGCCTGCGGCGACAACGTCTGCAACAACACCTGGTTCCTCATCCGCGACGCCATGGCGATCTGGACGCAGGGCCGGCTCGACGCGGGCTGGACGATGCAGCGCATCCAGGACTACCTGAAGACGTTCGACCAGGAGGACCGCTACGACTTCGACGAGGACGGCGACCTCAACGAGCCCGACGGCTACATCGACCACTTCCAGACGGTCCACGCCGGCGGCGACGAGGCCGACGGCGACCCGACCCTCGGCACGGACGCCATCTGGAGCCACCGCTGGAACGCGCAGATCCAGCCGTTCGGCACCGGCCCCGAGGGCGGTGCGCCGATCGGCGGCGTGAACATCGGCGAGGGCGGTCCGAGCGACAACGGCGCCGTCCAGATCCCGGACAACCCGACCGGCGTCTGGGTCAACGACTACACGATCCAGTCCGAGAACGGCGGTCTGAGCACGTTCGCGCACGAGTACGCCCACGACCTCGACCTGCCGGACGAGTACGACACGTCCGGCAACTCCGGCGGCGCCGAGAACAGCACCGGCTTCTGGACGCTGATGAGCCAGTCCCGCGGCACCGCGCCCGGCGACCCCGGCATCGGCGACCGGCCGATGCCGATGAGCGCCTGGGACAAGTTCCAGCTCGGCTGGCTCGACTACGACACGGTCCGGCCGGGCCGTGTCGGCACGTTCAAGCTGCGACCGGGCCAGTCGACCAGCGGCAGCCAGGCCAACGGCCTGGTGGTGCAGCTGCCCGACAAGGAGGTCCCGCTCGAGCTGGGCGCGGCGTGTGCGGACTGCGGCGAGCGGTACTTCTACAGCGACTCGGGCAACGACCTCGACAACACCGCGACCCGTGCGGTCGACGGCGGCGGGGCGCTGACCGCGAAGGTCCGCTACGAGATCGAGGACGGCTGGGACTACGCGTTCCTCGAGGCGACCAGCGACGGCGAGACCTGGACGCCGGTCGGGACCAGCGAGAGCTACCAGGAGGAGGACCAGAGCGGCCTCAACGACTCCGGAGCGGGGATCTCGGGGACCACGGACGGCGCGTGGGTCGACCTGACCGCGACGGTGCCCGCCGGCACCACCGCGATCCGCTGGCGCTACCGCACGGACGGCGCGCTCGCGCTGTCCGGCTTCCAGGTCGACAACGTCACCCTCGGCGGCACCACGATCGGCACCGCCGAGGAGGGCGAGACCGGCTGGGAGCTCGACGGCTTCCGCACCACGACGGGCAGCGAGATGCAGCAGTTCCTCAACGCCTACTTCGTGGACAACCGCCAGTACGTCGGCCGTGACAGGCTGCTCGCGAACGTCTACAACTTCGGCTTCTTGGACAAGCGGCCGAACTGGGTCGAGTTCTTCAAGTACGACCCGGGCGCGCTGATCAGCTACTGGGACACCTCGCAGACCGACAACAACGTCGGCGACCACCCCGGCTCGGGGGAGATCCTTCCCGTCGACGCGAACTCCGTGCTCCGGCACGCGCCCGACGGGTCGCTCCTGCGCCCGCGGACGATGGCCTACGACGCGGCGTTCTCCACCTCGCGCTCCTCCACGCAGGCGACCCACCTCAACAGCGAGAGGATCGTGCTGCGCGGCCAGGCCGCCCAGCCGGTCTTCGACGACACGCTGGACTGGTGGTACCCCGGTGACGAGCACGGCAGCGGCGAGCACACCGGCCGCTACCAGCCGGGCTGGTACGGCGTGGACGTCCCGAAGACCGGCACCACCATCCGGGTGGTGAAGGTCGACAGGTCGGGCGTGATGACCGTCAAGGTCACCCGCAGCTGAGCCCCAGTGCTCGCAGCGGAAGGGCCCCGTCGCCTCCGGGCGGCGGGGCCTTCCCGTGGCCGGGATCGGTGCGTAGGTTGCTGGGATGAGCTTCGAGTACGAAGACACCGCGTCCACCAGTGCCTCCCCTGCCGACGTCTGGCACCTCTGGGCCGACGTCGGCAGCTGGCACTGCTGGGACCCGGCGGTGCAGCGCGTGGCCCTCGAGGGCCACTTCGCGGAGGGGGCCGCCGGCACGCTCTGCCTGGAGGGCGACGTCGAGGCGCCGTTCGTCCTGGAGATCGTCGAGCCCGGCTCGCGCTTCCTCGACAAGATCACCATGGGCGACCTGATCATCCACGTCGACCACGAGGTCAAGGCGACCGCGGACGGCTCGGAGATCACCGTCCGCACCTTCGTCACCGGCCCCGGCGCCGAGGACGTCGGCCCGATGGTCGTCGCCGACACCCCCAAGGCCCTCGCCGCCCTGGTCGAGCTGGCCGAGAAGGCCTCCCGCTGACGTCGATTCGGCAGCTCTGACGCGTCAGCGCGTGATGAGCACCGGGATCCGGGTGACCGTGCCGCCCGACCCGCGCCAGGTGACCCACCCGTCGTCGTCGGGCTGCGGCACCGACGTCCGCCCGACGGTGATCGTGAACCTCCCGCTCTCGCCCGGCCCGAGCCGCAGGGACGCCGGCGAGACCTCGACGTCGTGGCGCTCGAAGCCGGTCGTCCGCGGCAGGAAGGTGGCCGTCCGGCCGGTGACGTTGGTGACCGTCCGCTGGGCGACCTCGGCGGTGCCGCCGAGCAGCACCGAGGGTGTGTTCAGGTCGCCGGGCAGCGCGGCCGACAGCCAGGCGCGGTAGTCGCCGGGCGCGACGTCGTAGACGAGGCCGACGCGGGCGGACGGGTCGGGTACGACGCGACCGGCGCCGGCCGCGAGCACGGCCGCGCCGGGGAGCCGGCGGGCGGTGGTGGCCAGCGCCGAGCGGACCGCTGCCTCGGTCCAGTCGGGGTGGCGGGAGACGAGGAGCGCGGCGGCGCCGCTGGTGATCGCGGCAGCCACCGAGGTGCCGGAGGCGAGGTCCCAGCCGCCGGGCACCGCGCCCACGACGCCGCTGCCGGTCGCGACCAGGTCGGGCTTGACGACCGGGCCCTCCGGGTCGCCGCGACGCGACCAGCGGGCGACCTTCGGCGCCGCGCGGTCGGCGCCCAGGGGCACGAGGGCGATCCGGCCCCGCGGGTGCGCGGCCGCCCACCGGCGTACCTCCCGGGCGGGGCCGACGGCGAGGTGGACGGTCGGCACGCTGTGGAAGTCGGCCGCGACCGAGCCGCGACCGGTGTTCGCGAGCACCATGCCGACGCCGTCGGCGCGGGCGACCGCCGCGGACTTGTCGACGCGCGCGATGGCGCCGCGCTCGCAGAGCACGATCCGGCCGGCGACCCGGGCGGCGTCGAGGCTGCCGGGCGTGCAGACCCGGGCCCGGCGCCGGGTCGCGTCGGCGGCGGGTACGTCGGCGGCGAGGACCAGCCGTGCGGACTCGACGCCACGGGCGGCGGCCATGGCGCCGGCGAAGGTCCGCCCACCGGGCAGCCGGACCTCGCCCCGGCGGACCGGTCCGGCGGACGCTCCGACCGTGGTGACCCACGGCGACGGGTGCCCGGCGGTGCGCCCGGCCGCGTTGCCGGCGGCGGCGACCACCGCGACGCCGCTCTCGGCCGCGCCGAGCAGCGCGCGCTCGACGGTGTCGAACTCGGCCGGCCCGCCGACGGCGAGGTTGAGCACGTCCACGCGGTCGGCGGTCGCGCTGTCGATCGCGCTCACGAGGTCGGCGGTCGAGCAGCCGTCGTCGGCCGGGTCGGGGGCGGTCCAGCAGGCCTTGTAGACCGCGAGCCGGGCCTGCGGCGCCACCCCGGCGTAGGTCCCGAGCCGCCGGCCGCCGACGCGCGCCGCGATGCCGGCGTTGCCGGCGGCGATCGAGGCGACCTGGCTGCCGTGGCCGGCGCGGTCGCGGGCCGACAGCGACTCCTCCGAGCGGATCCGGTCGGCGCCGAAGCCGTCGACGAACCAGCGCGCGCCGACGACCTTCTCCGAGCAGTCCTCGGCCGACCAGGCCTCGCCGGCCACGCACTCGCCGGCGAAGTCCGCGGGCTCGCGGCCGAGGTCGCCGACGCCGGAGAACACCGCGGACTCGGGCGCGATCCCGGTGTCGACGACGCCGATCACGGTGCCCGCGCCGCCGGCGGTGCGCCGCGGCAGGCCCGGTACGCCGGTGGCCGGCCGCGCGAGCCCGGCCAGCGGGCGCACGGTGTCCCTCTCGACCAGGGCGACGGCCTCGTTGCGGGCGAGCGCCGCGGCGTCGGCCGGGTCGAGCCGGACGGCGACGCCGTTGAGGGCCGTGGTCCAGCGGTAGACCGGGGCGGGGCTGCCGACGGTGGCGAGCACGGCGTCCTGCTCGGCACGTGCCGCGACCCGGCCGAGGGGCCCGGTCGCGGCCGGCCCCTCGAGGGTCACCAGGTAGAGGTCGTCGGGCCCGGCGGCCGCCGCGGTGGGCACGGGGAGGAACGTGCCGAGGGCAGCGGCCAGGGCCGCAGCACCTGCCACGATCCTCGCCCGCATGCTTTCCCCCTTGGACACTGCCGTCACGTCAGCCACCCAGTGTGACAGGCGTTTCGGGATCCTTCACCCGGATCCCTACGCTGAGCACATGCCGTCCGCCCCGCTCGTCGTCGGCTTCGACCTCGACATGACGCTGATCGACACCGCGCCCGGCTTCGCCGACGTGCTGCGCGTGCTGGGCGCCGAGCTCGGCGTGGAGCTCCCGGTCGAGGAGCTGACGGCGCGGCTCGGGCCGCCGCTCGACCTCCTCCTCGAGCCCTACCTGGAGCCCGACGCGATCGGGCCCGCGGGCGACCGGTTCCGCGCGCTCTACCCCGACCATGCCGTCATCGGGACGCCCGCGCTGGCCGGCGCGCACGAGGCGATCGCCGCCGTACGCCGCCACGCGGGCCGCGTCGTGGTCGTCACCGGCAAGTACCCCGCGAACGCGCGGCTCCACCTCGACCACCTCGCCTTCGACGTCGACCACCTCGAGGGCTGGGTGTGGGGCGTCGGCAAGGCCGACGTGCTGCGGCGCGAGGGCGCCGCCGTCTACGTCGGCGACCACGTCCACGACGTCGAGGGCGCGCTCGCCGCCGGGGCGCTGAGCGTCTCGGTGCTGACCGGCGGCTGCACCCGTGAGGAGCTGCTCGCGGCGGGCACCCACGTGGTCCTCGACGGCCTCGAGGAGTTCCCGGCCTGGCTCGACGAGCACCTGCTCGACCTCCGGCTCGACGCGCTCGCCGCCGACCTGCGCGATCGCGGGTCGGTGCTGGTCGCCTACAGCGGGGGAGCCGACAGCGCCTTCCTGCTGGCGGCGGCGGTCCGCGCGCTCGGGCCGGAGCGGGTGGCCGCCGCGACCGGCTACTCCCACTCGCTGCCGCAGGCCGAGCGCGACCCGGCCCGCGACTTCGCGGCGTCGCTCGGCGTCCCGGTGCTGACGCCGGAGACCCGCGAGATGGACCGCGAGGGCTACCGCGCCAACGGCGCCGACCGCTGCTACTTCTGCAAGGCCGAGCTGATCGAGGTGCTCGCGCCGCTGGCCGCCGAGCGTGGCCTCGCGCACGTCGCGACCGGCACCAACGCCGACGACGCGGTCGCCGGCTTCCGGCCCGGCATCCGCGCCGCGGACGAGCGCGGCGCGATCGCGCCCCTGCGCGACGCCGGCCTCACCAAGGCCCAGATCAGGGCGGCCTCCCGGCGCTGGGGCCTGCCCACCTGGGACAAGCCGGCCGCCGCCTGCCTGTCCTCCCGGGTCGCGTACGGCGTCGAGGTGACCCCTTTCCGGCTGGGCCGGGTCGAGCGGGCGGAGGCCGCGGTGCGGGCGTCCCTGGCCGGCGCCGGCCTGGTGAACCTCCGGGTCCGCGACCTCGGCGACCGGGCCTCGGTCGAGATGGACGGCGGGTTGCTGCCGCTCGACCCGGAGGTGGAGGCGATGCTGCTGGCCGGCGTACGCGACGCGGGCTTCGAGGCGGCCGCGGTCGATCCCCGCGGATTCCGTTCGGGCTCGATGAACGAGGCGCTCTAGACTCATCGCTTGCAGCAACCCCCCGTTTCGACGGCAGAGCGCAGGAAGAGGACAGACCGTGCCCACTGGCAAGGTGAAGTGGTTCGACGCCGACAAGGGTTTCGGCTTCCTCTCCCAGGAGGACGGGCCCGACGTCTACGTGCACGCCGACGCGCTCCCGGACGGGACGACGTCGCTCAAGCCGGGCACCCGGGTCGAGTTCGGCATCGCCCAGGGCCGCCGCGGCGACCAGGCGCTCCAGGTGCGGATCCTCGACCGGCCGGCGTCGGTCTCGCGCGGCCAGCGCGACCAGCGCCGCAAGAAGCCGGACGAGATGGCCACGATCGTCGAGGACCTGATCCGCCTGCTCGACGGCGTCGGCGAGGCGTACCGCCACGGCCGGCACCCCGACCCGAAGACCGCGCGGCCGACGGCCAAGCTGCTCCGCGCGCTCGCCGACGAGCTGGAGCTCTGACTCAGTTCCCCGTGGGCACCTGGCGCTTCATCCGGCGCGGTCGCCGGGTCAGGACGAAGACGCCCCACGCCGCGAGCACCGCGAGCGCGACGCCGAGGCCGAGCCGGGGCGGGTCGATCGGCATCGCGATGCCGACGAAGCCGCCGATCACCCACGCCAGCTGGAGGGTGGTGTCGCTGCGCGCGAACGCGCTCGCCTGCACGCGGTGGGGTACGTCGCGCTGGATGGTCGCGTCGAGCGAGAACTTCGCCAGCGCCTGCCCGAGGCCGGCGACGAGGCCGAGCAGCGCGAGCGCGACCACGCCGTAGAGCAGGAACCCGAAGACGACGACCGCGACGTCGACGACGAGCACCGCCGAGACGGTGACGGCCGGGCTGATCCGCTTGAGCACCGAGGCGGCCACGACCCCGAGGAAGTTGCCGGCCGCGGCGCCGCCGACCACGAGCGCGGTCAGGACCTGGGTGCTCCAGCCGTCGAGCGGGTTCTCCCGGAGCTGGAAGGCCATGAACATGATGAGGAAGCCCGACAGCCAGCGCGGGGCGCAGTTGGCGCGCAGCGCGTAGGCCACCGCCGGCGGGATCCGCACGCTGCCGGAGCGGGCGTTCGCGGCGTCGCCGCGCAGCAGCAGGTCGCCCTCGCCCTCGCTGGAGTCGACCCGCTTGGGCAGCCGGATCGCGGCGATCGTGGCCGCGACGAAGAGCAGGAACGCGTAGCGCAGCACCCACTCGGGGCCGGCGAGCGAGGCCAGACCCGCGATCGGCGCCGAGACCGCGACGCCGACGATGCCCGACATCGACACCCGGCCGTTGGCCTTCACCAGCGTGAAGTCCTGCGGCAGCAGCCGGGGTACGGCGGCGGCGCGCGTCACGCCGTACGCCTTGGACGCGACGAGGACGCCGAGCGCGGCCGGGAACAGCCACACCGACTCGGTGACCACGGCCCCCGCGAGCACCCAGCAGAGGAACGCCCGGATCGCCATGGTCGCGCCGATCGCCCAGCGGCGGCCGTGTGCGAACCGGTCCAGGAACGGCCCGATCAGCGGCGCCACGATCGCGAACGGCAGCATGGTGAGCGCGAGGAACAGCGCCACCTGCCCGCGCGCCTCGCCCGAGGGCACCGTGAAGAACAGCGTGCCGGCGAGCGAGATCGCGACCGCCGCGTCGCCGGCGGTGTTGAAGAAGTGCATGTGGATCAGCCGGGACAGGCCGGACTCGCCGGCACCCTGCGCCTCGGCCGCCCGCTTCGCGGTCCGCACGGTGAAGCTGCCGGCCCGCCGGGTCGCCCGCGCGGTGGCGCCGAACCCCTTCGCGACCCTGGAGCCGCTGGGCGCGGTCGCGGGGTCGGTGGGGTCGGACATGGCCCCATCCTGCCCGGTCGGCCCCCACCCGACCTGACACCGGGGGTCGCGGTGGGCCATGATTCGGTGGTGATCACGACCGCTCGCCCGAAGACCGACCCTGCCTGCGTGGCGGCGGCCGACGTCGCGCGCGCCGCGCTGCTCGAGGACGTCGCCGCCGCGGACGTCGGCGAGCGCCTCGGCCACGTGGTCGAGGGGGAGCGCGTCGTCACCCACCTGTTCGCGTGCACGCGCGCCGGGTACGTCGGCTGGCGCTGGTCGGTCACGGTCGCCCGCGCGCCCCGCCAGAAGGTCGTCTCCGTCGACGAGATCGTGCTGATCCCGGGCGACGAGGCGATCGTCGCCCCCGCCTGGGTGCCCTACCGCGAGCGGATCAAGCCGGGCGACCTGTCCCCGGGCGACCTGCTCCCGGTGTCCGACGACGACCCGCGGCTGGTCCCGACGTACTCCTTCGGCGACGACCCGCTCGACGCCGACGCCAAGGCGCAGATCCGCGCCGTCTCCAAGGACCTCGGCCTCGGCCGGGTCCGCACGCTCTCGCCGGAGGGCCGCGAGCTGGCCGCGCAGCGGTGGTACGACGGCGACGCCGGCCCGGACTCGCCGCTGGCGCGCTCCGCCCCGGACGCCTGCACCACCTGCGGCTTCCTGCTCCGCGTCAACGGGCCGCTCTCGGAGCTGTTCGGCGTCTGCGCCAACGGCGACGCCAACGACGACGGCCGCGTGGTCTCCCTCGACCACGGCTGCGGCGCGCACTCGGAGGTCCGGCTCGCCAAGAGGCACGAGCCGCAGCCCCTCCCGCTGCCCGTGATCGACACCGTCACGCCGGACGAGATCGAGCTCTTCTAGAGCTCCGGGACCGCGCGTCCCTCGGCGCGCGCCTTGCGCCGCCGCCGGCAGTGCTCCAGCCCGAAGAGCCCCAGCCCGAACCCGGCCAGGCAGGTCCAGAGCCACCATTCGTTGCCGGAGTCCTGGAGCCGTCCGTAGAACGGCAGCAGGGCGACGAAGCCGACCAGCCAGACCGCCGTACCGACCTCGACGCTGCGCACGCCGTCCACGTCGAGTGGCTCGACGTCCGCGACGAAGAACGTCCGCTTGCCGATCTCGTGCGTGAGCGGCTGGTCCTCGTCGAACTCCACGCAGACACGCTAGTCGACAGGTCCGCGGGTCTGGGATGCTGCACCCCGTGAGCACTCAGATCTCCGGCGCGAACGGCGTCCTCGACCGGTTCTTCAAGATCACCCAGCGGGGCTCCACCGTCGGCCGTGAGGTCCGCGGCGGGCTCGTCACCTTCTTCACGATGGCCTACATCATCGTGCTGAACCCGCTCATCCTCGGCTACGCCGCCGACGTCGACGGCAACTTCCTCGGCGGCGGCACCGGCGACGGCTCCAACCTGGCGATCATCGCCGCCGGCACGTCGCTCGTCGCCGGCGTCATGACGATCCTCATGGGCGTCGTGGCCAACTACCCGCTCGCGCTCGCGACCGGCCTGGGCCTCAACGCGTTCGTCGCGTTCTCGATCGCCAGCCAGATGACCTGGGCCGACGCGATGGGCCTGGTCGTCATCGAGGGCCTGGTCATCCTGGTCCTCGTGCTGACCGGGTTCCGCGAGGCGGTCTTCCACGCCGTACCGGCGCAGCTCAAGGTCGCGATCTCGGTCGGCATCGGCCTGTTCATCGCGCTGATCGGCTTCGTCGACGCCGGCTTCGTGACCCGCATCCCGGACGCCGCCAACACGACCGTCCCGGTCCAGCTCGGCGCCGCCGGGCAGCTCTCCGGGTGGCCGGTGCTGGTCTTCGCGGTCGGCCTGCTGCTCGTCATCGCCCTGTGGGTACGCCGGGTGCGGGGCGCGATCCTGATCTCGATCGTCGCGACCACGGTCCTCGCGATCATCGTCGAGGCGGTCAGCGACCAGGCCTGGAGCGTCGGCACCCCGCGGTGGCCGGACCAGGTCTTCGACACGCCCGACTTCGGCACCCTCGGCGAGTTCAGCCTGCTCGGCTCCTTCGAGAACGCCGGCGTCGTCACCGCGCTGCTGTTCGTGTTCACGCTGCTGCTGGCCGACTTCTTCGACACCATGGGCACGATGACCGCGATCGGCGCGGAGGCTGGCCTGCTCCGGGAGGACGGCACCCCGCCGAACACCCAGCGGATCCTGGTCGTGGACTCGATCGCCGCCGCGGCCGGCGGCGCCGCCGGCGTCTCCTCGAACACCTCCTACATCGAGTCCGCCTCCGGCGTCGGCGAGGGCGCCCGCACCGGCCTCGCCTCGGTCGTCACCGGCGTGCTGTTCCTGCTGTCGATCTTCCTCGCGCCGCTGGTCGCGGTCATCCCCTCCGAGGCCGCGGTCCCGGCGCTGGTCCTCGTCGGCTTCCTGATGATGCAGCAGGTCAAGGGCATCGACTGGGACGACCTGGAGATCGCCATCCCGGCGTTCCTCACGATCGTGCTGATGCCGTTCACCTACTCGATCACCGTCGGCATCGGCGCCGGCTTCCTCGCCTACGTGTTCCTCAAGCTGGTCCGGGGCAAGCTCGCCGCCATCCACCCGCTGATGTGGGTCGTCGCCGCGCTCTTCGTCGTCTACTTCTTCATCGACCCGATCACCAGCCGGCTCACCTGAGCCCACCTCGATGCCGAGTCGGCGCGGTCTCAGCTGAGACTGCGCCGACTCGGCATTTTCGGCGGCTGGAATAGTTAGCATGGCTAATGAGTTATGCTAACGATATGCCCACCATGCAGAGGGTCGTCAGGACGGACGCCGGGCTCGCGGCCGAGCTCCGGCTGAGCGTCATGCGCCTGCGCCGGCGGCTGGCCAACGAGGGCCACCCCGACAACGAGCTGAGCCTCAACCAGATGGCGGTGCTCGGCTGCCTCTACCGCCACGGCGGCGCGCTGACCGTCGGCGACCTCGCCGCCGCCGAGCGGGTGCAGCCGCCGTCGATGACGCGGGCCGTCAACTGCCTCGAGCAGAGCGGCGACGTCGTACGCCGCCCGCACGAGACCGACGGGCGCCAGGTCGTCGTCGAGCTCTCCGACCAGGGCCGCGCCCGCGTGCTGGCCGACCGCGACCGCCGCGACGCCTGGCTCCACCAGCGTCTGAGGGAGCTGACGCCCGAGCAGCGCGCGATCCTCCGCAAGGCCGCCCCCATCCTCGACGACCTCGCCCAACGAGACTGACCCAACGAGACTGACCCGACGAGACCGGCCCAGAAGGACTGATCACCACGAGCCCCACGTTCCGCGCCCTCCGCAATCCCAACTACCGGCTGTACCTGGCCGGCAGTGCCGTGTCGAACACCGGCACCTGGATGCAGCGCGTGGCCCAGGACTGGCTCGTCCTCCAGCTTCCCGGCAACTCCGGCACCGAGCTCGGCATCACCACCGGGCTCCAGTTCCTCCCGGTCCTCCTGCTCAGCCCGTACGCCGGCGTGATCGCCGACCGGTTCCCGAAGCGCCGCCTCCTCCAGGTCACGCAGGCGACGATGGCGGTCGCCAGCCTGGCGCTCGGCCTGATCGCGGTCCTCGGGGTGGCGCAGACCTGGCAGGTCTACCTGATCGCGTTCCTCTTCGGCATCGGCTCGGCCTTCGACGCCCCCGCCCGCCAGTCGTTCGTCTCCGAGATGGTCGGCCAGGACGACCTGACCAACGCGGTCGGCCTCAACTCCGCCAGTTTCAACGCCGCGCGCATCCTCGGCCCGGCGCTCGCCGGCCTGATGATCGGCGCGCTCGGCGGAGGTGCGGAGGCGACCGGCTGGGTGATCCTGATCAACGCCGTCTCCTACGCGGCGGTGATCGCCCAGCTCGAGCGGATGGA
This sequence comes from Nocardioides hungaricus, assembly GCF_054782915.1. NCBI lineage: Bacteria > Bacillati > Actinomycetota > Actinomycetes > Propionibacteriales > Nocardioidaceae > Nocardioides > Nocardioides hungaricus. The sequence continues at coordinate 31,304 of NZ_BAAGRO010000059.1, forward strand.
CACCGCCCTCCTCAACACCCCGGACGCCCGCCCGCGCACGCCCGGCATGCTCGCCGAGGGCGTCCGCTACGTCCGCAGCCAGCCGAAGATGGTGATGATCCTGATCATGGTGTTCTTCGCGGGCACCTTCGGGATGAACTTCCAGATCACCTCCGCGCTGATGGCCACCGAGGTCTTCGGCAAGGGCGCCGGCGAGTTCGGCATCCTCGGCTCGGCGATGGCGGTCGGCTCGCTCGCCGGCGCTCTGATGGCGGCGCGCCGGATCCGCATCCGGATGCGCCTGCTGGTCGGCGCCGCGCTGGGCTTCGGCGTGGCCGAGATCGTGGCCGGGTTCCTGCCGACGTACGTCGCCTTCGCGCTGTTCGCGCCGGTGATCGGCTTCTGCACGCTGACCCTGCTCAACTCCGCCAACGCGACCCTGCAGCTGGAGTCCGACCCCCTGCTCCGGGGCCGGGTGATGGCCCTCTACATGACCATCGTGATGGGCGGTACGCCGCTCGGCTCGCCGATCATCGGCTGGATCGGCACCCACCTCGGCGCCCGCTGGAGCCTGGTCATCGGCGGCGTGCTGACCATCGGCGGCGTACTCCTGGCCCTCGCCGTCTACGCACGCCTCCGCGGGGGTGCCCGCAGCGTTTTGCACGAGGTTGAGCCCGCGGGTAGTCTCTTCCCTCGTGTCCGGGACAACCGGACCGTTGCGCGTGCCCGGAACCAGTCGGAGGCAGAGGCTCCCGGCTCCGGCTCGCAGACCCCCACAGGCGAGACCGCGAGTTCCCGCTGATCGTAGGGGCCGGGCGACACGCCCGACCTCGGGGGTTGGGCAGCACGGGTTGGGATCGCACCACCCGGACACAGAGCACAACACCGTGCGGGCAGAGTGCCCGGACTGAGAGTGGAGAAGAAGGGGAACCACCCGGTGCCCACCATCAACCAGCTGGTCCGCAAGGGCCGCCAGGACAAGGTGTCGAAGAACAAGACGCCTGCCCTGAAGGGGTCGCCGCAGCGCCGAGGCGTCTGCACCCGCGTCTACACGACCACCCCGAAGAAGCCGAACTCCGCCCTGCGCAAGGTCGCCCGCGTGCGCCTGTCCAGCGGCGTCGAGGTCACCGCCTACATCCCGGGTGTCGGTCACAACCTCCAGGAGCACTCGATCGTGCTCGTCCGCGGCGGCCGGGTGAAGGACCTCCCCGGCGTCCGCTACAAGATCATCCGCGGCACGCTCGACACCCAGGGCGTGAAGAACCGCAAGCAGGCGCGCAGCCGCTACGGCGCCAAGAAGGAGAAGAGCTGACATGCCGCGCAAGGGCCCCGCTCCCAAGCGGCCGATCGACGTCGACCCGGTCTACGGGTCGCAGTTGGTCACCCAGCTCGTCTCCAAGGTGCTGCAGGACGGCAAGAAGCAGGTCGCGCAGCGCATCGTCTACACCGCCCTCGAGGGCTGCCGCGAGAAGACCGGCACCGACCCGGTCGTGACGCTCAAGCGCGCGCTCGACAACGTCAAGCCGGCCATCGAGGTCAAGTCCCGCCGCGTCGGCGGCGCGACCTACCAGGTGCCGATCGAGGTCAAGGGCACGCGCGGCACCACGCTCGCGCTGCGCTGGCTCGTCGGGTACGCCGCCGACCGCCGCGAGAAGACCATGCACGAGCGCCTGATGAACGAGATCCTCGACGCCTCCAACGGCCTCGGCGCCGCGGTGAAGAAGCGCGAGGACACCCACAAGATGGCCGAGTCCAACAAGGCATTCGCGCACTACCGCTGGTGATCCGCGCGGGAGCGGCGTACGTCGCTCCCGCCCACCGGCACCCTTCCTACTTTCTAAGGAACGCACAGACAGTGGCTGTCGACATCACCACGGACCTCAACAAGGTCCGCAACATCGGCATCATGGCGCACATCGACGCCGGCAAGACCACCACCACCGAGCGCATCCTGTTCTACACCGGCATCACCTACAAGATCGGTGAGGTCCACGAGGGCGCGGCCACGATGGACTGGATGGAGCAGGAGCAGGAGCGCGGCATCACGATCACGTCCGCCGCGACGACCTGCTGGTGGAAGGACCACCAGATCAACATCATCGACACCCCCGGTCACGTCGACTTCACCGCCGAGGTCGAGCGCTCGCTGCGCGTCCTCGACGGCGCCGTCGCCGTCTTCGACGGCGTGGCCGGCGTGGAGCCGCAGACGATGACGGTCTGGCGCCAGGCCAACAAGTACGCCGTACCCCGCATGTGCTTCGTCAACAAGCTCGACCGCACCGGCGCGGACTTCTTCCGCTGCGTCGACATGATGGTCGAGCGCCTCAACTCCACCCCGCTGGTCCTCCAGCTCCCGATCGGCGCCGAGTCCGACTTCCTCGGCGTCGTCGACCTGGTCGGCATGCGCGCGCTCACCTGGCGCGGCGAGACCAAGATGGGCGAGGACTACGAGGTCGAGGAGATCCCCGCGGAGCTGGCCGAGCAGGCCGCCGAGTACCGCGAGAAGCTGCTCGAGACCCTCTCCGAGGCCGACGACGACGTCATGGAGAAGTACCTCGAGGGCGAGGAGTTCACCGTCGAGGAGCTCGAGGCCGCGATCCGTCGCGCGACCCTGGCCGACAAGCTCAACCCGGTCCTGTGCGGCACCGCGTTCAAGAACAAGGGCGTGCAGCCCCTGCTCGACGCGGTCGTGAAGTTCCTGCCGTCGCCGCTCGACATCGACGCGATCATCGGCCACAAGCCGAACGACGAGGAGACCACGATCTCCCGCAAGCCGTCGGACAGCGAGCCCTTCTCGGGCCTGGCTTACAAGATCGCCTCGGACCCGCACCTCGGCAAGCTGATCTACGTCCGCGTCTACTCCGGCAAGCTGGAGGCCGGCTCGACCGTGGTCAACTCGGTCAACGGCAGGAAGGAGCGGATCGGCAAGGTCTACCAGATGCACGCGAACAAGCGTGAGGAGATCGCGTCGGTCGGCGCCGGCCAGATCGTCGCCGTGATGGGCCTGAAGGACACCAAGACCGGGCACACCCTGTGCGACCCGAACAACCAGGTCGTCCTCGAGTCGATGACGTTCCCGGCCCCGGTGATCGAGGTCGCGATCGAGCCCAAGACCAAGGGCGACCAGGAGAAGCTCGGCACGGCGATCCAGCGTCTCTCCGACGAGGACCCGACCTTCACGGTCAAGTCCGACGAGGAGACCGGCCAGACGATCATCGCCGGCATGGGCGAGCTCCACCTGGAGATCCTCGTCGACCGGATGAAGCGGGAGTTCCGCGTCGAGGCCACCGTCGGCAAGCCGCAGGTCGCCTACCGCGAGACCCTCCGCAAGGAGGTCGCGAACCACAGCTACACGCACAAGAAGCAGACCGGTGGCTCGGGTCAGTTCGCGAAGGTCGTCGTCACGCTCGGCCCCAACGTCGACCCCGAGACGGGCACCGGTGCGGGCTATGAGTTCGTGAACAACGTGACCGGCGGCCGTGTGCCGCGCGAGTACATCCCGTCGGTCGACCAGGGCGGCCAGGAGGCCATGGAGTTCGGCGTCCTCGCCGGCTACCCGATGGTGGACGTGAAGTTCACCCTCGAGGACGGCGCCTACCACGACGTCGACTCCTCCGAGCTCGCGTTCAAGATCGCCGGCAACCAGGCATTCAAGGAGGCCGCCCGCCAGGCCAAGCCGGTGCTGCTGGAGCCGATGTTCGCCGTCGAGGTGACCACCCCCGAGAGCTTCCTCGGGACGGTCATCGGCGACATCAACAGCCGGCGCGGCCAGATCCAGGCACAGGAGGAGCGGCACGGTGACATGGTCATCAACGCCCTCGTGCCGCTGTCCGAGATGTTCGGGTACGTTGGCGACCTGAGGTCCAAGACCTCGGGCCAGGCTTCGTACTCGATGGAGTTCGACTCGTACGCCGAGGTTCCCACGAACATCGCCGACGAGATCATCAAGAAGGTGCGCGGCGAGTAATCCGCCCGGACCCTCGGCAGTACCACCAGCAAGTACGAGTCAAGTAACACATCAACCAGGAGGAGCCCACCGTGGCTAAGGCGAAGTTCGAGCGGACCAAGCCGCACGTCAACATCGGCACGATCGGTCACATCGACCACGGCAAGACGACCCTGACTGCCGCGATCACCAAGGTCCTGCACGACAAGCACCCGGACCTCAACGAGGCTTCGGCGTTCGACCAGATCGACAAGGCTCCCGAGGAGCGCCAGCGCGGCATCACGATCTCGATCGCGCACGTCGAGTACCAGACCGAGTCGCGCCACTACGCGCACGTCGACTGCCCGGGTCACGCCGACTACATCAAGAACATGATCACCGGCGCGGCGCAGATGGACGGCGCGATCCTCGTGGTCGCCGCCACCGACGGCCCGATGCCGCAGACCCGCGAGCACGTGCTGCTCGCCCGCCAGGTCGGCGTGCCGGCCCTGGTCGTGGCGCTCAACAAGTGCGACATGGTCGACGACGAGGAGCTCATCGAGCTCGTCGAGATGGAGGTGCGCGAGCTCCTCTCCGAGTACGAGTTCCCGGGCGACGACATCCCCGTCGTCCGCGTGGCCGCCTTCCCGGCGCTGCAGGGCGACGCCAAGTGGGGCGAGTCGATCCTCGAGCTGATGAACGCGGTCGACGAGGCCATCCCGACCCCCGAGCGCGAGACTGACAAGCCGTTCCTCATGCCGGTCGAGGACGTCTTCACGATCACCGGTCGTGGCACCGTGATCACCGGTCGCATCGAGCGCGGCATCGTCAAGGTCGGCGAGGACGTCGAGATCGTCGGCATCCGCGAGGGCTCGCAGAAGTCCACCGTCACCGGTGTCGAGATGTTCCGCAAGCTCCTCGACGAGGGCCAGGCCGGTGAGAACGTCGGTCTGCTGCTCCGCGGCACCAAGCGCGAGGACGTCGAGCGCGGCATGGTCGTCATCAAGCCGGGCACCACGACCCCGCACACCAACTTCGAGGCCTCGGTCTACATCCTCTCGAAGGAGGAGGGCGGCCGGCACACGCCGTTCTTCAACAACTACCGTCCGCAGTTCTACTTCCGGACCACGGACGTGACCGGCGTCGTGACCCTGCCCGAGGGCACCGAGATGGTCATGCCGGGCGACAACACCGAGATGTCGGTCGAGCTCATCCAGCCGATCGCCATGGACGAGGGCCTGCGCTTCGCGATCCGCGAGGGCGGCCGCACCGTCGGCGCCGGCCGGGTCACCAAGATCACGAAGTGATCGCCTGATCCACAGTGGAGGGCCTCGTCGGCCGCGCAAGCGGCTGGCGAGGCCCTCCGCCGTGGATCAGGCATCCTGCGTGCTTGCGAGCCGAGTCGGCGACCTGACGCGCGAGCCGGCGAGCGAAGCGAGACGGCGGCGTCGAGTCGGCGCGTCTTGCCCGCATCCTGGGGAGAAGGCGGGCAAGTTGCGCCGACTCGCGCCTTCTACGCGGGCAAGTTGCGCCGAGTCGGCGTCCGACCAGCGCCGGGGTGAGGATGTGGCTGTGAGGATGTGGCTGTGAGGATGGGGCACATGGCCGAGGATCGGGTGCGAGCGGCACGACCGCACCACAGGCTGACCGAGGACGGCCGGCGGATGCGGGAGGTGCTGACCTACTCCCGGCGCGGCAGCCGATTCACGCCGCGGCAGGCCGCGGCGTGGGAGGCGTACGCCGAACAGTGGTGGCTGCCCGACGAGGCGGTCGACGAGCCCGGCTTCGCGCTGGCCGGCATGTTCGGGCGTACGGCGCCGCTGATCGTCGAGATCGGCTCGGGAGTCGGCGAGTCGACGGTCGCACTCGCGGCCGCGCGGCCCGACCACGACGTGGTCGCGTTCGAGGTGTGGCGGCCCGGTGTCGCCGACACCCTCGGCCGGATCGGGGAGGCGGGGCTGACCAACGTGCGGCTGCTCAGCGTCGACGCGGTCTGGTCGATGGAGCACCTCGTGGAGCCGGGCAGCCTGGCCGGGCTGTGGACGTTCTTCCCCGACCCGTGGCACAAGAAGAGGCACCACAAGCGCCGGCTCGTGAGCCCTGACTTCGCCCACCTCGCCGCGACCCGGCTCGCGCCCGGCGCCGAGTGGCGGCTGGCGACCGACTGGGCCGACTACGCCGAGCAGATGGTCGAGGTCCTCGGCGCCGAGCCGCTGCTCGCGGGCGGCGTCACCGGGCGCTGGGCCGAGCGCCCGGTGACCAGGTTCGAGCGCAAGGGCCTGGCCGCCGGCCGGGAGATCGCCGACCTCGCCTACGTGCGGCGGTAGGACGCCGGACCACGAGTCGCGGCGCGGGCCGCGCCAATCTGGGAGCGCTCCCAATTCGGCGCGAAACGCACTAGGGTGGCGCGCATGGCCCAGCACCTGCCGGACGGCTCCACGCTCTCCTACGGCGTCGCGACGGCGGCGTACCAGATCGAGGGGGCGACCTCGGAGGACGGCCGCGGCGTCTCCATCTGGGACACCTTCGCGACCACCCCGGGCGCCACGCGCGACGGCTCGGACGGCTCGGTCGCCTGCGACTCCTACCACCGGTACGCCGAGGACCTCGACCTGGTCGCGGGGGTCGGCGCCGGCTGGTACCGCTTCTCGGTGGCCTGGCCGCGGATCGTCCCCGCGGGCACCGGCGCGGTCGAGACCCGCGGCCTGGACTACTACGACCGGCTCGTGGACGCGGCTCTCGTCCGCGGCGTGCGGCCGACCGCGACGCTCTACCACTGGGACCTCCCGCAGGCGCTCGAGGACCGCGACGGCTGGCTGAACCGCGACACCGCGCAGGCCTTCGCCGACTACGCGATGGTCGTCCACGACCGCCTCGGCGACCGGGTGCAGGTCTGGGCGACCCACAACGAGCCGTGGTGCGCGGCCTACCTCGGCTACTCCGCCGGCGTGCACGCCCCCGGCCGCCGGGAGGGCGGCGCGGGCCACCGGGCCGCCCACCATCTCAACCTCGGCCACGGCCTGGCCGCGGCCCGCCTCCACGAGGCCGGCGTGACCGACCTCGGCATCGTGCACAACCTCGCGCCGTACTGGCCCGAGAGCCCCGAGGCGGCCCGGGCCGCCGACGAGCTCGACGCCGTCCGCAACCGGGTCTGGCTCGGACCGCTCGTCGACGGGGCGTACGACGAGGGGCTGCTCCGCGTCGCTCCGGAGCTCGCCGACGAGGGCCTGGTGCGCGACGGCGACCTGGCGCTGGTCCGCGGCTCCGCCGACTGGATCGGGGTCAACTACTACACGCCGTTCCGGCCGACCCTCGCCGACCCGACGCTGGAGCGGCACCCCGAGGCGGGGGCTTACCCGGGCGTCACGCCGGTCTCCTTCGTGGTCCGCGAGCCGCGCACCGACATCGGCTGGGAGGTCGATGCGACCGGGCTCGAGGAGCTGCTCGTCGACACCCACAAGCGCACCGGCCTTCCGGTCATGGTCACCGAGAACGGCGCCGCCTATCCTGACGCCTCGCTCGAGGATCCGGGCCGGATCGGCTACCTCCGCGACCACATCGCCGCCACCGAGCGGGCGCGCGCCGCCGGCGCGGACGTCCGGGCGTACATCGTCTGGACGCTCCTCGACAACTTCGAGTGGGCCGAGGGCTACACGAAGACCTTCGGCATCGTGCACGTCGACCCGCAGGACCAGACCCGGACGCCCAAGGCGTCCTACCGCTGGCTGGCGGAGCACATCGCGTCCGGGTCCGGTCCCACGGATCGAGGCGGTCAGCCCTTCACGCTGCCGGCGAGCAGCCCGCGCACGAAGTAGCGCTGGAGGGCCAGGAAGACCACGAGCGGGATCGCCAGCGACACGAACGCGCCCGAGGCGAGCAGCTGCCAGTCCTGGCCGCGCTCGCCGACCAGGCTGACCAGCTTGACCGTCAGCGGCGAGACCTCCGGCGAGCTGAAGACCAGGGCGACGAGCAGGTCGTTCCAGACCCAGAGGAACTGGAAGATGCCGAACGCGGCGATCGCCGGCATCATCAGCGGCAGCATGATCCGGGTGAAGATCTGCACGTGCCCGGCGCCGTCCACGCGCGCGGACTCGATCAGCTCACCGGGGACCTCCCGCATGAAGTTGTGCAGGAGGTAGATCGCCAGGGGCAGGGCGAAGATCGTGTGCGAGAGCCAGAGCTCGTACAGGCCGCCTGCGGGTGCGTCCCGCCCGGCCAGGGGGGTCAGGTTGAAGGGCGGGTCGACGTAGAGCTGGAGCAGCGGGACCAGCGTCACCTGGATCGGCACGATCTGGAGCGCGAAGACCGCGACGAACAGGAGGTCGCGGCCCTTGAACCGCATCCAGGCGAAGGCGTAGGCCGCCAGCGTCGCGAGGCTGATCGGGATGAGCACGGCCGGGATCGTGATGACGATGGAGTTCACCACGTTGGCGGTCAGGCTCTCGGTGCTCGAGCCGCCGCTGAGCACGGCGCGGTAGTTGTCGAGGGTGAACGACGGGTCGGTGAAGACGTTCCACCAGCCGTTCGACTTCACGTCGTCCTCCGGGCGGAACGACGAGACCAGCAGGCCGAAGGTCGGCGCGGTCCACAGCACCGCGATCAGGAGCGCGACCGCCGAGGCGACGCGGCCCGTGAGGCCGTCCCGGGCGGCGCTCGCCGCGGTCCGAGACGGCGCCGCCTCCGGCCGTGCGGCCGCGCGGGCGTCGGTCCGGGTCTCGGTCATCGTGCCTCCAGCCTGCGCATCTGACGGACGTTGTAGATCACGATCGGGAGGATCAGGACGAAGATGACCACGGCGATCGCGGTGGCCAGGCCCTGGTTGCCGGAGACGAAGTTCTGCCGGTAGAACTCGTAGGCCAGCACGCTGGTGTTGAAGTTGCCTCCAGTGCTCGCCTGGACGATGTCGAACACCTTGAGCGTCGCGATCGTGATCGTGGTCAGCACGACGATCAGCGAGGGCCGGATGCTCGGCACGGTGATGTAGCGGAAGAGCCGCCAGCCGCCGACCCCGTCGAGGCGGGCGGCCTCGACGATGTCGTCGGGGATCGCCTTGATGGACGCGGAGAGGATCGTCATCGCGAAGCCGGCCTGGATCCAGATCAGGATCACGATGAGGAAGAGCGTGTTCCACGGGTCCTCGAGCAGGAAGTTGATCGTGTCGAGGCGGAGCCACAGGAGGACCTGGTTGAGGAGACCGATCTGCTCCTCCTCGCCGGACTTGTAGGCGTAGACGAACTTCCAGATGATCGAGGCGCCGACCATCGAAATCGCCATCGGCATGAAGAGCAGTGCCTTGCCGAGCTTCTCGAATCGGGAGCGGTCGATGAGCACGGCGTACGCGAGCCCGATCGCGGTGGACACGATCGGGGTGAGGATCACCCACAGCAGCGTGTTGCGGACCACGACCAGGAGCTGCCTGTTCGTGAACAGCTCCCGGTAGTTGTCGAGCCCGACGAACGGCGGGTTGAAGATCGCGGCGCCGTACAGCGACTGCCAGATCGTCATGCCGGCCGGATAGAGCAGACCGACGCCGATCAGCAGGAGCGACGGTCCGAGGAAGGCCGCCGCCTGGACGCGCTCGCCGGCTCGGGACCGGAGCCGCTGGGTCAGCAGCAGGATGAGGGCCATCACGGCGTAGAAGAGCGCGATCGCGATGACCATCTGGACGAACTTCTCGGAGGTGCTCATCGACCTACCCGTCTCGAGGGGTCAGTGGGAGCGGGCGGGCCCCGACGCCCGCCCGGCCGCGGCGGCGGGGCGGGGCCGACGACGGCCCCGCCCCACCTTGGTCCGGCTGGTCAGCTGGGCCACGAGTTCTCGACGTTGGTGAGCGAGTCCTCGGTGCTCTGCCCGGTGATCCAGGCGACCATCTCCTTCCAGAAGGTGCCGGCGCCGACGGCGCTGGGCATCTGGTCCGAGCCGTCGAAGCGGAAGACCGCCTCCGGATCCTGGAGGGTCTCCGCGGACAGCTTGTCGATCGGGCTCGCCAGGTTGGCCGGGTCGAGCCCGGTGTTGGCGCTGACCCAGCCGCCGCCGGGCGTGGCCTTGGCCTTCTCGTTCGCCCAGACGTCGGTGGACAGGTACGTCTGGAACGCCTGGACCTCGGGGCGGTCGTCGAAGGCGGTCACGAACTCGCCGCCGCCCAGGACGGGCTTGCCGTTGTCCTCGTTGGTGGTGGGCAGGTAGAAGGCGAAGACGTCGCCGTCCTCGGTGACCTTGGTGCCCTCGGGCCACTGGGCGGCGTAGAAGGAGGCCATCCGGTGGAGGCCGCACTTGCCCTGCAGGATCGGCAGGCCCGCCTCCTGGAACGCGGTGGTCGCGATCGAGTTCACGTCGCCGAAGCCGCCGTTGACGTACTTGTCGTTCTTGAGGATGCCGCCGACCCGGTCCAGGGACGCGACGATGGCCGGGTCGTTGAACGGGACCTCGTTGGCGACCCACTGGTCGTAGACGTCGGGGCCCGCGTCGCGCAGGACGGCGTCCTCGAGCCAGTCGGTGGCCGGCCAGCCGGTGGCCTCGCCGGACTCGATGCCCGCGCACCAGGGCTTGATGCCGGTGGCGGCGATCTGGTCGCTGAGTGCCAGCATGTCGTCCCAGGTCTGCGGGATCTCCCAGCCGTTCTCCTTGAACATCTGCGGGGAGTACCACACGAAGGACTTCACGCTCGCGCCGAGCGGCGCCGCGTAGAACGTGCCGTCGACGGTGCCGTAGGACTTCCAGTCCTCGCCGAAGAACTTGTCGGCGTTGTCGGAGACCTGCTGCGGTGCCTCGACGACCGCGCCCGAGGAGACCACCGTCTTCAGGAGACCGGGCTGGGGGATGTAGGCGATGTCGGGGGCGTTGCCCGCCTTCACCCGGACGACGAGCTGGGTCTCGAACTGGTCGGAGCCCTCGTAGGTGGGCTTGGCGCCCGTGCAGGTGGTGAAGAGCTTGTAGGAGTCCTCCTGGGCCTGCTGCTCGGGGGGCAGGATCGAGGTGTAGATGGAGACGGACTTGCCGGTGAGGTTGCCGAAGTCCGCGAGCTGCTCGAGCCCCGCGCACTCGGCCTTGCCCTCGCCCGGCCAGGTGCCACTGGCTCCGCTGCTGCCGCCGCCGCCGCCGTCGTCACCGCCGCAGCCGGCGAGGACGAGCCCCGTGCTCACGAGAGCGGCAGCGACCGCCGTCCCTCGCCGGGTGTTCCGTGATCGCATTCGTGCATTCCCTTCTGCCTTGTCAGCAGGTCCCGCGTCCCCGGAGCCCGCTCTCCGTCCAGACGATGCAAACGGTGACGTCGAGAGCCCGTCAATACGGGGCCGTAACGTTTCCGCAACGCACGTCACATGATTATGGGAACGCTCCCACAGTGGCGCGGGCGTGTCCACCCCGGTTCGCTCATCCGACGAAATCGGCCATCGGTCTGGACCGACCAGCCCGACCGGATCGCCGGAGGGCGTGCGCTCCTGGCTCGTCAGCGCCGGGCGGTGAGCCGGCTGCGGAGCTCGGCCTCGCGGGCGAGCCGGGCGGCGTCCCGCTCGCGCCGAGCGGCGACCACGGCGGCGAGGAACGCCTCCGGTGGGGTGCCCGGGGGAGGCGGCGGGGCGACGTACTCGCTGACGGCGGTGGCGAGCCGCGTGCCGATCGTGGCGCGGGAGGCCGGGTCGATCGTGGGCAGCCGGCCGAGGAACTGGCGGACGGCGAGCGCGAGCCCGGTCGGCAGCGAGGCGAGGTCGGCGGAGTGCGCCCAGGCGGCCAGGTGCGGTGGCATCGCGGCCGGCGGGGCGAGCTGGAGCTTGACCCGCTCGCGGACGACGTAGGTGCCGGCGGCGTAGTCGCCGAGCCGCTTGCCGCGCGAGCTCAGCAGCGCCGAGAAGAACGCCGGGCCGCCGAAGAACACGTAGACCTCGACGACGCCGATGAGCGCGCGCACGAACGCGTGCTGGAAGGAGATCGGGCCGGCGTCGTCGCGGACCGTGCGCAGGCCGAAGGCGAGCTTGCCGATCGTGCGGCCGCGGGTCAGCGTCTCCAGCGCGGTCGGGAACACCAGGAAGGACACGATGATCGACCCCAGCATCGCGACCTCGATCAGCGCCTCGCTGGTCCGTAGTGCGGCGATCACCAGCCCCATCACCAGCGCGATCCAGAGCGCGAAGGTGATGACGAGGTCGAGCAGCCCGGACGCGATCCGCGACCCGAGGCCGGCCGGCGGCAGGTCGAGCGCGACCGCCTCGCCGGTGACGAGGTCGTCGGTGGTGAGCGTCGCGAACTCGGGGGCCGCCATGGTGCGGTCAGTCTAGGGTCGACCCATGGACCTGGACGCGTACGTCGCGGCGCACGCTGCCGAGTGGCAGCGCCTCGAGGCCCTGACGAGGACCCGGCGGCTGAGCGGCGCGGAGGCCGACGAGCTCGTCGAGCGGTACCAGCGGGTGGCGACCCACCTGTCCGTCGTACGCACCTCGGCGCCGGACCCGTCGCTGGTCGCGCACCTCTCCTCGCTGCTCTCCCGGGCCCGCACCAAGGCGGCCGGCACGCGCACCGGCACCTGGCACGGGGTGGCGCGGTTCTTCGCCGAGCGGTTCCCGGCGGCGCTCTACCGGCTCCGGTACTGGTGGCTGGCCACCATGCTGGCCTGCGTCGTCGTCACCGCGGTGATGATGATCTGGCTGCTGCAGAACCCGCTCGTCGAGCAGAGCCTGCTGTCTCCGGAGGAGGTCGACCAGCTCGTCGAGCACGACTTCGCGGACTACTACAGCGAGTACGCCGCCGGCGAGTTCGCCGCGCAGGTCTGGGTCAACAACGCCTGGGTGACCGCGCTCTGCCTGGCGCTGGGGATCCTCGGGCTGCCGGTCATCTACCTGCTGTTCTCGAACCTCGCGAACATCGCGATCCTGGGCTCGATCATGACGCGCAACGGCCACGGCGCGGAGTTCTGGGGGCTGATCCTCCCGCACGGCACGCTGGAGCTGACGGCGGTGTTCATCGCGGGCGGTGTCGGCCTGCGGCTGTTCTGGTCGTGGGTCGAGCCCGGCGGGCTGACCCGCGCGCAGTCGCTCGCCCGGGAGGGCCGCACCGTCGGCACGGTCGCGCTCGGCCTGGTCGCGGTGCTGCTCGTGACCGGCCTGATCGAGGCGTTCGTGACACCCTCGCCGCTGCCGACCTGGGCGCGCGTCGGCATCGGGCTCCTGGCCGAGGCCGTCTTCCTCGCCTACGTCTTCGTGCTCGGCCGGCAGGCGTTCCACCGGGGCCAGACCGGCGACGTCGACGCCGCGCTGCTGGAGGACCGGGTCGCGACGCAGGCGTGATGCGGCAGGACGTCATACGGATGGTGCAAGCGGTTGCTCCGTCCGTATGACGTCCCGGCGCCGGCGGACCGGACGCTGCTCACCGCCGGACTGTGGTTCCGACGACGACCTGGCCGTCGACCTCGGCGGTCAGTCCGGCGGCCTCCATCAGCGCCGCGCTCGCCGCGGCCTGGCGCTCGCTCGACTCGACGAGCACGCGACCGCCCGGGGCCAGCCAGTCCGGTGCCCCGGCGATCACCCGGCGCTGGACGTCGAGCCCATCGGGTCCCCCGTCGAGCGCGACGCGGTGCTCGTGGTCGCGGGCCTCGGGCGGCATCGTCGCAATTGCGCCGTTGGGGACGTACGGCGCGTTCGCGACCACCACCGCGACCCGGCCACGGAGGTCGCGGGGGAGGGCGGTGTAGAGGTCGCCCTCGTACACCCGGTCGGGCGGCAGGTTGCGCCGGGCGCACGCGACCGCCGCCGGGTCGACGTCGGCGGCGTGCACCTCGAGGCCGGGGACGGCGGCCAGCAGGGCCGCCCCGATCGCGCCGCTGCCGCAGCACAGGTCGACCACGACGTCGCCGCGTCGCAGCCCGGCCGCTGCCCGCCGTACCAATGCCGTCGAGCGCTGCCGCGGCACGAACACCCCGGGCGCGACGACGATCCGGAGCCCGCAGAACTCCGCGAAGCCCACGACCTGCTCCAGCGGCTCGCCGGCCACCCGGCGCGCGACCATCGCGGCGAGCGCGGGCCCGTCCGGCGCCTCGGCGAGCAGCAGCGCGGCCTCCTCCTCGGCGAACACGCACCCCGCCGCGCGGAGGGTGGCCGCGAGGGCTGCTGCCGAGGGCGGTGCGTCCATGGCCGATGATGCTCCCATGCCGAGCGTCGCCACCCAGATCACCTGGATCGTGGTCGGGTACGCCGTCCTCGTCGTCGTCCTCGCGCTCATGACCGCGCTCCGCGGGCGCGAGCGGGCGGGCTGGCTCGACCAGATGGCATGGATGCTCGAGGTGCTGCTCGTCGTCCGCGCGCTTGCCGGGCTGTCGGCGTTCTCCGGCGACGGGCCGGACTCGACGTCGACCTACGTCGGCTACCTGATCGCCTCGGTGTGCGTGCTGCCGATCGCGATGAGGTCGGTCGCGGACGACCGCGCGGCCTGGTCGTCGGGCGTCGTGGCGGTCGCCGCCGTCGCGGTCGGCGTCATCGTCGTCCGCCTGGAGATGACGGGGTGAGCCGCTCCGGACCGCACCAGGTGCTGCTCGCGGTCTACGCGCTCTTCGCGCTCGCGGCGGGCGCGCGCTCGCTGGTGCAGCTGATCACGCGGTACGACGAGGCGCCGCTGGCCTACTGGCTCTCGTTCGGGGCCGCGCTCACGTACGCGCTCGGGTGGTGGGCGATCCGGCAGGCGTCGGCCGGGCGCACCGGGCTCGCGGGCGTGCTGCTGTGGGTCGAGCTCGCCGGCGTGCTGACCGTCGGGACGCTCTCGCTGGTGGAGGCGGGCTGGTTCCCGGACGCGTCGGTGTGGTCGCGCTACGGCATCGGCTACGGATTCGTGCCGCTGGCGCTGCCGGTCGCCGGGCTGCTGTGGCTGCGGCGCCAGAAGAACGTGTTCTAATTTCGGCGTGCCCGACGTCTTCGCCCCGGCTCAGCTCGGCCCGGTCCGGCTGCGCAACCGCACCGTCAAGGCCGCCACCTTCGAGGGCCGGACGCCCGACGGGCAGGTCACCGACGAGCTGATCGAGTACCACGCGGTGGTCGGCCGCGGCGGCGTCGGGCTGACCACGGTCGCCTACCTCTCGATCGCCCCGGAGGGTCGCACCCACCGCGAGCAGATCGTGGTCGGGGAGCACTCGCTGGCGGGGCTGCGGCGGCTCACCGACGCGATCCACGAGACCGGCGCCGCAATCGCCGGCCAGGTCGGGCACGCCGGCCCGGTCGCGAACGGCCGCTCCAACGGGGTCAGGGCGATCAGCGCCTCGCGGATGCCGTCGCCGCTGTCGATGCAGATGGTCCGGTCGGCGTCCGAGGCGGACCTGACCCGGGTCACGCGCGCCTACGTGTCGGCCGCGCGGCTGCTGGTGCGGGCCGGCTTCGACGTCCTCGAGCTGCACATGGCGCACAGCTACCTGATCTCCTCCTTCCTGGCGCCCGGGCTGAACCGCCGGCGCGACGGCTGGGGCGGCTCGCTGGAGCGCCGGGCCCGTCTCGGACGGCAGGTGGCGCGCGCCGTACGCGACGAGGTCGGCTCCGAGGTCGCGGTCACCGCGAAGATCTCGGTCTCCGACGGCTTCAAGGGCGGCGTGAGGACCGACGAGGGCGTGGAGTACGCCGCCCTGCTCGATGCCGACGGGTGCCTGGACGCGCTGCAGCTCAGCGGCGGCTCGTCGCTGATGAACCCGATGTACCTCTTCCGGGGCGAGGCGCCGGTCGCGGAGTTCGCGGCGACCATGCCGCTCGCCGTCCGCCTGGGCATGAGGACGCCGATGGGCCGCCGCTTCCTCAAGTCCTACCCGTTCGAGGAGGCGTACTTCCGCGCGAAGGCCCTGCGCTTCCGGTCGGCGGTGTCGATGACGCTGATGCTGCTGGGCGGCATCAACACCCGCGCGACCATGGAGCAGGCGATGGCCGACGGGTTCGACTTCGTCGCGATGGGCCGGGCGCTGCTGCGCGAGCCCGACCTGGTTGCTCGGCTGTCGTCCGGCGCGGCCGACTCTGGCGTCTGCATCCACTGCAACCGCTGCATGCCGACCATCTACTCCGGCACGCGGTGCCCGGTCATCGCGCCGGGGTCCCCGCACTTCCCACTTCGCTAGAACATGTTCTAGATTGCCGACATGAGCGAGTCACTGCGGGTCGTCGTGTGGTCGACCGGGACGGTCGGCCGGCACGCGATCAAGGGCATCGACGCCCACCCCGCGCTGGAGCTGGTCGGGGTGTGGGTGTCCAACCCCGCGAAGGACGGCAGGGATGCCGGCGAGCTGGCCGGGCTGGGTCGCGAGCTCGGGGTCCTCGCGACCACGGACAGGCAGGCGCTGCTGGACCTGCAGCCGGACTGCATCGTGCACGCCGCGATGACCGACGACCGGGTGTTCGAGTCGGTCCAGGACCTGATCGAGTTCCTCGAGGCCGGCGTGAACGTCGTCTCCAGCGGGCCGGTGCTGCTGCAGTGGCCGGAGCGGGTCCTGCCGCCGGAGCTGATGGAGCGGATCGCGAGGGCCGGCGAGCGGACGGGCGCGAGCCTGCACGTCAACGGCATCGACCCGGGCTTCGCGAACGACGTCCTGCCGCTGGTGCTGACCAGCCTCTCCCAGCGCATCGACGAGGTGCGGGTGATGGAGATCTGCGACTACTCCACCTACTACCAGCCGGTCGTGATGAACGACCTGTTCGGCTTCGGCAGGCCGATGGACGAGCCGGGCTTCCTGTTCGCGCCCGGCATCTTGAGCATGGCGTGGGGCAGCGTGGTCCGGCAGATCGCGGCCGGGCTCGGCGTCGTCCTCGACGAGCCGCTCACCGAGGAGGTCGACCGGCGGCCGGCCGAGCGCGACACCGCGAGCGTGTCCGGCGACGTCAAGGCCGGGACCATGGGCGCGGTGCGGTTCCAGCTGATCGGCAAGGTCGGCGGCGTACCCCGCGTGGTGCTGGAGCACGTCACCCGCACGAGGGCGACGGCTGCTACCGCGTCGTGATCACGGGCGAGCCGAGCCTGCAGTGCGACCTCGTGCACCACGGCGAGCACGGCGACCACAACGTCTCCGGGATGATCGTCACCGCCCAGCGCCTCGTGAACGCCGTCCCGGCGGTCGTCGACGCGGAGGGCGGGCTGGTCACCGCGCTCGACCTGCCGCTGGTCACCGGCAGGGGCCTGGTGTCCGCATGATCCTCGAGCGGTTCTCCGTCGCCGGCCAGGTCGCGATCGTCACCGGCGCCGGCCGCGGTCTCGGTGCCGCCACCGCCGTCGCGCTGGCCGAGGCCGGCGCCGACGTGCTGATCTCGGCGCGCACCGAGCGGCAGCTCGACCGGGTCGCCGAGCAGGTCCGCGCGACGGGGCGCCGCTGCGTCGTCGTACCGGCTGACCTCAGCGACCTCGACGCGGTCGCCGGGCTCGCGCAGGCGGCGTACGACGAGTTCGGCCGCCTCGACACGGTCGTGAACAACGTCGGCGGCACGTTCCCCAACGCCTTCCTCGACACCAGCAACGAGTTCCTCAACGAGGCGTTCAGCTTCAACGTGACCACCGCCCACGCGCTCACCCGCGCGGCCGTGCCGCTGCTGCTGGCGGGTCTCGACGAGCTCGACCACCGGGACCGGCCGCAGAAGAGCGTCGTCACGATCAGCTCGATGATGGGGCGTACGGCGGACCGCGGCTTCATCGCCTACGGCACCGCCAAGGCCGCGCTCGCGCACTGGACGAGGATGGCCGCGCAGGACCTCGCGCCGCGGATCCGAGTCAACGGCATCTACGTCGGCTCGATCATGACCAGCGCGCTGGAGTACGTCGCCGGGCAGCCCGAGCTGATGGGCCAGCTCGAGTCGAAGACCCCGCTGCGGCGGGTCGGCGAGCCCGAGGACATCGCGGCCGGGGTCGTCTACCTGTCCTCGCGGGCCGGTCAGTACGTCACCGGCAAGCTGCTCGAGATCGACGGCGGCATCCAGCAGCCCACCCTCGACCTCGGGTTCCCCGACGTGGCCATCTAGGCTGACTAGGTGACCTCGTCAACCACCCCCACGGCGTACGCCGTCTCGCCCGACTCCGGAGAGCACTGGAGCAAGGAGGGCGCCTGGCGGGTGGCCGAGGGGATCCACCGGATCCCGCTGCCGCTGCCGATGGACGGCCTCAAGGCCGTCAACGTCTACGCGATCGAGGCCGGCGACGGCCTCGTACTGATCGACGGCGGCTGGTCGATCCAGGTCGCCCGCGACCTGCTGGAGCGCTGCCTGCGCGAGGTCGGCTACGGCTTCGGCGACATCCGGCGGTTCCTCGTCACGCACATCCACCGCGACCACTACACGCTCGCGACCGTCCTCGGGCACGAGCACGGCGCGGACGTGTCGCTCGGCCTCGGCGAGAAGCCCGGCCTCGACCTGCTCAACGGCAGGTTCGACCTGGACGGCAACCCGTTCCTCGACGTCCTGCGCACCGCCGGGGCGCACGAGATCGCCGACATCTGGGCCGTGGGCGACGACCGCGAGCTGCCGGACCCGACGTGGTGGCAGTACCCCGACACCTGGCTGTCCGGCGACCAGCAGGTCGCCGTCGGCGCGCGGACCCTCGACGCGGTGCACACCCCGGGCCACACGCCGGGCCACTTCGTCTTCGCCGAGCGAGACGCCGGACTGCTGTTCGCCGGCGACCACGTGCTGCCGACGATCACCCCGTCGATCGGCTTTACCGTGCCGTCGGTGGCCGACCCGCTCGGCGACTTCATGGCCTCCCTGACCAAGGTCCGCTCGCTCCCGGACCTGACCGTCCTGCCCGCGCACGGCCCGGTCGCGCCGTCCTCGCACGCCCGTGTCGACGAGCTGCTCGTCCACCACGAGCATCGGCTCGACCTCAGCCTGGCCGCGCTGACGAGCGGCCCGCGCACCGCCCACCAGGTCGCCCACGAGCTGCCCTGGACCCGCCACGACCACGCCTACGGGGACCTCGACGAGTTCGCGCAGGGCATGGCGTCGATGGAGACCAAGGCGCACCTCGACCTGCTGGTCGCGCAGGGCCGGGCGACCGCGACCGACAGCGCGGACGGCGTCAGCTACGCGGCCGGCTGAGCCGCATCGGCAGGTGCGCGATCCCGTCCTCGAGGAACTCCGCGCCGGCGACCTCGAATCCGAACGTCGCGTACCAGGACGCCAGCGGGGACCGAGCCTCCAGCACCACGTCGCGTCAACGGCACGGCGGCGACCGTGATCACCGGAGGAACTCCTTGATCGCGGCGCGCGCCTCGTGTGCCTCGGGGACGAGCGGCAGCAGCGGGTAGACGTGGATCAGGCCGGGCGCCTCGACGTAGCGGAGGTCCCAGCGCGCCTCGCCCGCGCGGCGGGCGAGCAGGCGGCAGCCGGGGGCGAGGGTGTCGCGGGTGCCGCAGAGCATCAGCGCCGGGGGCAGCCCGGCCAGGTCGGCGAGCGCGGGCGAGACCTCGGGGCGGCCGAGGTCGCCGGGAGTGCCGGCCCACCACTCGGCGTACGCCCGCAGCTTGCCGAGGTGCAGCCACGGGTCGCGCGCGGAGAACTCCTCGGTCTCGGGCGCGCTCGCGGTCAGGTCGACCCAGGGGGAGAGCAGCGCCATCCGGCCGGGCCGCGGGCCCCCGCGGTCGCGCAGGGTCAGCGTCAGTGCGAGCGCGTAGCCGCCGCCCGCGGAGTCGCCGGCGAGCAGCAGTTCCCCGGAGTCCTCGGCCCAGCGCGCCGCGAGGCCGGCCAGCGCCTCGTGCGAGTCGCGCCAGGTGTGCTCGGGCGCGAGCGGGTAGTCGGGCAGCACCACCCGGACGCCGAGCGCCGACGCCAGCCACGCGAGGAACCGGACGTGGAACGGGTCGATCCCGGCGACGTACCCGCCGCCGTGGAGGTAGAGGAGCGTACGGTGCGGCTCGGTGTGGCGCGGGGTGAGGACGTACGACGGGAACTCCCCGGCCGGCCCGGTCACGACCTCGGTGACGACCGAGAGGCGCCGGTCGAACCGCGGCACCAGCCGGGTCGGCAGGCCGGGCTCGAGCCGCGCGTGCCACCGGACGATCCGCTCGCGCTCGGCCTCGACGCTGTCGAGCTCGCGGCTCCTCCGCAGGCGGGGGACGGCCCACGCGAGGAGCTGATGGCGGCGACTCGGTCCTCCGTGGGGCATGTGGACACGGTAGTCATGTCACAGAACCGGTACGGGCGCCGACGTGAACGTCGTCAGCGGCGCCCGCAGTGGCCGGGGTCGGCAGGGTGGTCAATCTCGGCCGCACGGATCGCGTCGGATCCGTGCGGCGAACTCGGCGCGTGACGGCTCGGTTGCTTCGGCCCCGGCGATGACGTTGGCTGACCGGATGGCGATCACTCTCATCGCGCTCCGCTGCCTCGCCCTCGATCCCAGAGCGCAAGCTCGGTTCTGGGCGGGGTTGCTCGACGTTCCGGCAGAGGGAGAGACGGTCGTCGTACCCGGATTCTCCCTTCGGTTCGTGGCCACCGACCGGCCCAAGACGGTGCAGGCGCGGATCCATCTCGACCTCACCAGCAGCTCGCCGGACGATCAGCGTGCCCACGTCGCGACCGTCCTTCGGCTCGGTGGCCGGCACGTCGACATCGGCCAGGATCCCTCCGACGGCCACGTCGTGCTCGCAGATCCGGAGGGCAACGAACTGTGCGTGATCCCGGCCGGAAGTCGGTTCCTCGCCGACACCGGCCGCATCGGGGCGGTCAACTGCGACGGAACCCACGCCCTGGGGGTCTTCTGGAGCCGGGCGCTGGACTGGCCGCTGGTGTGGGACGAGGGCGAGGAGACCGCCATCCAGTCGCCCGA
>NZ_BAAGRO010000060.1:0-2467 GCF_054782915.1 Nocardioides hungaricus
CAACCTCGGCGGCCACAAGCCTGTCCTCCCCGGCCGGATATGACCCACGGATCAGTCAGGAGAGCCCGTTTTTCGTTGTCGTGCGTACCCAGTGCACCCCAAAGTCGTCGGGCTGCCGGAAGTCCAGATGTCGCCTGCCATGAGCATGGGACCGGTCTGAGCGGTTTTCTGCCAGGTTCATGGGACCACGTGGGTTGTCAGTCATGGGACCACCCGGCGCGTCTGGCCGGTGGGTCCTCGGATCGCTCGTTGACTGCCCGCGTCATGACCGTGGACGCGGAGGTCGTCGAGGGTGGGATTCAGGGAGGTCAGCGTGGTTGAAGTGCGTGAGGTGCTGCGCGCGTGGCTCGAGGGGCACGGGCTGCGGAAGGTCGGCGAGCGGGCGGGGGTGGACCGCAAGACCGCCCGCCGGTACGTCGAGGCTGCGCAGGCCGCTGGCCTGACTCGCGACGCCGGGGCCGGGGCGGTGAGCGACGAGCTGGTGGGTGCGGTGGTGGAGGCGGTCCGGCCAGCGCGGCCGAACGGGCACGGCGCCTCGTGGGAGCTGCTGCTCGCCCATGAGGAGCAGATCACCGCCTGGGTGAAGGGCGGGCAGGGACAGGACCCGTTGTCGATCGTGAAGATCGAGGAGCTGCTGGCCCGGCAGGGCGTGAAGGTGCCCTATCGGACGCTGCACCGGTTCGCGGCCGAGCGGTGCGGGTTCGGTGCCAAGAGCACCACAGTCCGGGTAGTCGACGGGGAGCCGGGGGTGGAGTGCCAGGTCGACTTCGGCCACCTCGGCTACCTGGTCGACCCGGAGACCGGACGGCGCCGCAAGGTGCACGCTCTGATCTTCACCGCCGTGCTGAGCCGGCACATGTTCGTGTGGTTGACCTACTCCCAGACCCTGACCGCGGTGATCGCGGGCTGTGAGGCCGCGTGGGGCTTCTTCGGCGGCTGCTTCAAGGTGCTGATCCCGGACAACCTCAAGCCGGTGGTGATCGAGGCGGACGCGGTCAATCCGCGGCTGAGCGTGGGCTGGCTGGACTACGCCCAGCACGTCGGGGTTCGGCACCGACCCCGCGCGGGTCCGCAAGCCTCAGGACAAGCCGCGGGTGGAGCGGGTGGTGCAGTACGTGCGCGGCAACTTCTGGGCCGGGGAGACCTTCGCCGCCTGGCCGACGCGCAGGCCAGGGCCGAGGCATGGTGTGCCGAGCGGGCCGGGATGCGGATCCACGGCACCACCCAGCGGCGGCCGGCCGAGGCCTTCGCCGAGCTCGAAGCCTTGTGTCTGCTGCCGGTGGTCGAGCCCTACGCCCGGCCGACCTTCACTCGGGTGAAGGTGCACCGCGACTTCCACGTCGAGGTCGCCAAGGCGTTGTACTCGGTGCCCGAGCCGTACCTGGGCCGGCACCTGGACGCCCGCGCGAACAGCGAGCTGGTCAAGCTCTACTCCGGCGGCAAGCTCGTGAAGACCCATCCTCGACAGCCGGCTGGTGGCCGGTCCACCGATCGTGAGGACCTGCCCGAGCACAAGACCGGGTACGCGCTACGCGACCTGTCCCGGCTGATCGGGGTCTGCGCCGGCCACGGGGAGAACGTCGGGATCTACGCCGAGCGGCTGCTCGACGACCCGCTGCCGTGGACCCGGATGCGCTCGGTGTACCGGCTGCTCGGCCTGGTCCGCCGCTACGGACCCGACCCGGTCGACGCCGCCTGTGGGCGGTCCCTGGACCTAGAGGTGGTGTCGGTGTCGAAGATCGCCGCGATGCTGGAGAAGGCCACCGAACGCACCCAGCCGGTACTGCCCGCCGCGGCCAGCACCGGCCACAACACTCACGGCGGCCGGTTCGCCCGCGACCCCGGCGAGTACACCCGACCCGGCAGCGTCCAGCTCACCCTCATCCCCGGCGGCGCCACCGAGCCCGCCCCCAGCAACGAGGAGACCCACCGATGACAACCACCGCTACCGCCACCGGGCCGACCGACCCCCTCGGCGCCGACCTGATCAAGACGCTCAAGGCGCTCAAGCTCGGGCAGATGAGCCAGACCCTGCCCGAGCGGCTCGCGCTGGCTCGGCAGCAGAAGATGAGCCACGCCGGGTTCCTCGAGCTCGTCCTGGCCGACGAGATCGCCCGCCGGGAGTCCCGCTCGGCGATGCTGCGGGCCCGCGCCGCCGGGCTCGAACCCGTGATGCGGCTCGACGCCTGGGACGAGCTCGATGACCTGACCTATGACCGGGAACTGCTCGCAGACCTATCCACCCTGCGATTCACCGAGGCCGGCAACGGCATGCTCATCCTGGGCCCGGTCGGGGTCGGCAAAACCCACCTCGCGTCCGCCCTCGGCCACATCTGTCCGACCAGGTTCTCCACGATGCCCTTGGACTCCGGGTCGGCGCCGTGGCAGAAGTCGGGCCGAAACCGGTAGTGGGTCGCGAACCGGACGTAGTCGGGTGCGGGGACCACGACGTTCGCGACCACGCCGC
>NZ_BAAGRO010000061.1:0-118725 GCF_054782915.1 Nocardioides hungaricus
TGAAACCAAAGAGGTCCGAACCCACACCTCATGGGTTCGGACCTCCGGGATGTCCTGAGACATCACAGGCGACGGCTACGGCCATGTGAACCTGCAGCTGGACTACCGGCAGCCGCCCTGCACCGAGGGCTACAAGCCGCGCAGCCAGTGGCGCCAGACCAACGACCTGACCGACTCCCCGATCTACCCGGCGCGGTGCGCCAGCGGGCCGCCGTTCGCGATGCGCGGCTCCAACTACACGCCCGGGCCCGGCTCGCCGGGGCGCGTCTACCGATCGGCGTACGACCCCGGCAGCGGGTTCGTGTCGGGTGCGGTCGATCGGAGGGGCAACGCCGTACGATTCGTCGATCAGGGCAACCTGTCGATCCTGGGAGGGGACGCGTGGAAGTGGCTGCTGGTGGGTCCGGTGACCAGCCGGTGATCCCCGGCTCCCGGACCCGCCTCGACATCGGCCTCTTCGTGGCCGCGCTGCTGCTCGCCTGCGCGAGCGCCTTCGGCGGCGTGCTGGCGGTCCAGCAGCACCGCGACGGCGAGCGCGCGCAGGAGGAGCAGGAGCGGTACGGCGCCGTGCTGGCCGCGGCCCGGGACGAGGTGACGGCGTTCATCAACATCGACTACCGCAGCGCCCAGGAGAGCATCGACGCCGTCGCGCAGGGGGCCACCGGCGACTTCGCCAAGCAGTACGACTCCTCCTCCCAGGGCGTCCTGCGGTTGCTCACCCGGGAGAGGTCGGTGATGGACGGCGAGGTCCTGTGGGCCGGCGTGTCCGACATCGACTCCGACAGCGCCACCGTGCTGGTCGCGACGACCGGCACCGTGCGCAACCGGTCGACCGACAACGAGTCGGTCGCCCGCTACTTCCGCCTCAAGCTCGACCTGCAGCGGGTCGGCGGCGCGTGGCTGACCAGCAACCTGGAGTTCGTGGGATGAGCACCGCATGAGCGGGCCGAAGCGCGGCCTCGGATCCCGCAACCCGACCGGGCGCCCCCGCAAGCTCGCGACCCAGACCCACGAGATCCCTCCCGAGACGCCGGAGCCGGTCGAGGAGCCCCCGACCCCGCCCGCGGAGCCGCCGGCCGAGGAGCCCGCGGGCGGTGGATCCGGCGGGCGGCGTACCACGATCGCGCTGGTCGTCGCCGTCGTGCTGCTCCTCGGGATCGGCGTCGCCGAGGTGGTCTACCTGGCCCACGACGACCAGGCGACGGTGTCCTCGTCGCGCCCGGTCGTCGTCGGCGACGCGACCCGCGCGGAGGCGGTGCGCACGGCCGCGCAGTCGACCGAGGAGATCCTCTCGACCAGCTTCGAGAGCTACGACGAGCAGGTCGACCAGGCCACCGCGAAGATGACCGACGCGTTCGCGGCGGAGTACCGCACCACCGCCGACGGCATCCGCGACCGCTTCGTCCAGCAGCGCACCAAGCTCCAGGTGAAGGCCGTCGGACAGAGCGTGGTGCAGGCGTCTCCCGAGCAGGTGCAGGCGCTGCTGTTCCTCAACCAGTACGTCGCGAAGCGCGAGCAGGGCCGACCGAAGACCGACTTCGCGCAGTACCGTGCGCTGGTCACCGTCGTCCGCACCGATCAGGGCTGGCTGGTGGCGGGCATCGAGACCCAATAAGGTAGAACACGTTCTATTTCGAGTGGAGGACCGCAGGTGCACGAGACCGACCTGCTGATCATCGGTGCCGGCCCGACGGGGCTGTTCGCCGCCTACTACGCCGGCTTCCGCGGCATGAGCGTCGCCGTCGTCGACTCCCTGCCCGAGCTCGGCGGCCAGATCACCGCGATGTACCCCGAGAAGCAGATCCTCGACGTCGCGGGCTTCCCGACGGTCAAGGGCCGCGACCTGGTCGAGGGGCTGGTCGCGCAGGCGGCGACCGCCGACCCGGCGTACTTCCTCGACCGCACCGCGGCCACGCTCGCCGAGGACGAGGACTCCGTCACGATCGGCCTCGACGACGGCACCGAGATCCGTGCGAAGGCGGTGCTGATCACCGCGGGCATCGGCAAGTTCAGCCCGCGGGCGCTGCCCGCCGGCGACGGCTGGCTGGGCCGGGGCCTGGAGTTCTTCGTGCCGAGCTTCGCGCCGTACGCCGGCAAGGACGTCGTCATCGTCGGCGGCGGCGACAGCGCGTTCGACTGGGCGCTGCACCTCGAGCCGGTCGCGCAGTCGGTGACGCTGGTGCACCGGCGCGACGCGTTCCGCGCCCACGAGCGCACCGTCGAGGCCGTCCGCGCGTCGTCGGTCGACATCGTGACGAGGGCGGAGGTCTCCGCGCTGCGCGGCAACGGCCGGCTGGAGTCGGTCGAGATCACCGTCGACGGCGAGGCCACCGAGCGTCCCGCGCAGGCCGTGGTCGCCGCGCTCGGCTTCATCGCCGACCTCGGCCCGCTGCAGCAGTGGGGGCTCGAGGTGCAGAAGCGGCACATCGTCGTGAACCCCGCGATGCGCACCAACCTGGCGCGGGTCTTCGCCGCCGGCGACATCACCGAGTACGCCGGCAAGGTCCGGCTGATCGCGGTCGGCTTCGGCGAGGCGGCGACCGCCGTCAACAACGCCGCGGTCGTCATCGACCCCACCGCCCACGTGTTCCCCGGTCACTCCTCGGAAGGGAGCTAGCAGTGAAGATCAAGGTCGACTTCGACCTCTGCGAGTCCAACGCGCTCTGCGAGGCGCTGGCACCCGAGGTGTTCGAGCTGGACGACGACGACTTCCTCCAGCTCAAGACCGAGGAGACCACGCCGTCGAACATCGAGGCCGTCCAGCGCGCCGTGGCCGCCTGCCCGCGCGCGGCGATCTCCCTGTCCGAGTGAACGCGGAGGAATGAGCTCGTGAGCACCTCACTGGAGGGCAAGGTCGCGATCGTCACCGGGGCCGGCGCCGGCCTCGGTCGCGCCGAGGCCCTCGCGCTGGCCGACGCCGGCGCCCGCGTCGTCCTCAACGACCTGCCCGGCGGCGCGGACGAGACGGCGGAGGAGGTCCGCTCCCGCGGCGGCGAGGCGTCCGTCGTACCCGGCGACGTGGGGGAGCGCGCCACGGCCGACGCGATGGTCGCGGCCGCGGTCGAGGGCTTCGGCGCGCTCGACGTCGTGGTCAACAACGCCGGCGTCACGCGCGACCGGATGCTGTTCAACATGTCCGACGAGGAGTGGGACCAGGTCGTCCGCATCCACCTGCGCGGCCACTTCCTGCTCTCGCGCAACGCCGCCGCCTACTGGCGCGCACGGGCCAAGGAGTCCGGGCCGGTCGGCGCCGCGGTCGTGAACACCGCGTCCGAGGCGTTCCTCTCCGGCCCGCCCGGACAGGCCAACTACGGCGCCGCCAAGGCCGGCATCGCCGCGCTCACGGTCTCGACCGCCCGGGCGCTCGCGAGCTCCGGCGTCCGCGCCAACGCGATCTGCCCGCGGGCCCGCACCGCGATGACCGCCGAGGTGTTCGGCGCCGACGAGTCCGGCCTCGAGGTCGACCCGTACTCGCCGGACCACGTCGCGCCGGTCGTCGCCTACCTCGCCTCGCCGGCCGCCGAGCGGATCACCGGCCAGGTCTTCGTCGTGTACGGCGGCATGGTGGCCCTCGTGGCCGCGCCGACCATCGAGCAGCGCTTCGACAAGTCCGGGACGCTCTGGACCGCCGACGACCTCGACAAGCAGCTCGGCGGCTACTTCGACGACCGCGACCCCGCGGTCGGGTTCGCCGCCGACGCGATCATGGGGCTGACGCTGGTCGAGCCCGTCGAGACCCGGGGGGCCGGGCGATGAGACTCCAGGGGAAGGTCGCCATCGTCACCGGCGGCGCGATGGGCCAGGGCGCGGCGATCGTCCGGGCGTTCGTGGCCGAGGGCGCCCGCGTGGTGATCGCGGACGTGGCGAAGGAGCAGGGCCAGGCGCTGGCAGACGAGCTCGGGTCTCCCGCCCGCTTCGCGGCCCATGACGTGTCCGACGCCGCCTCGTGGGAGGCGCTCGTCGAGGACACGAACGCCCGCTTCGGGCCGGTCGGCGTGCTCGCCAACAACGCCGGCATCCTGCGCTTCGGCGACATCGAGCGGATGCCGGCCGACGAGGTCGAGCTGCTCTGGCGGGTCAACCAGCTCGGCTGCTTCCTGGGCATGCAGGCGGTCACCCGCACCATGCGCAAGGCGGGCGCCGGGTCGATCATCAACGCCTCGTCCGTCGAGGGCCTCGCGGGCATGGCCGGCTGCACGGCGTACGCCGCGACGAAGTGGGCGATCCGCGGCATGACCAAGTGCGCGGCGATGGAGCTCGGCCCGAAGGGCATCCGGGTCAACTCGGTGCACCCCGGCATGATCGACACCCCGATGACGCGGGTGCACGGCGGCGACGCCGCGATGGAGTACGGCGCCTCGAAGGTGCCGCTGCGCCGGGTCGGGACACCTGCGGACATCGCGCCGCTCTACGTCTACCTCGCCAGCGACGAGTCGGCGTACGTCAACGGCGCCGAGATCTCCATCGACGGCGGCGTCACCGCGACGCACGCCTTCGGCGGCTGAGTCTCTTGGCCAAGCAGCGCGCCCAGGTCGTGATGACGCACGACGAGCAGGTCGAGTTCCTCGGCCAGCAGCGGTCCTCGACGCTCGGCACGTACGGTCCGCAGGGCCGGATCCACCTGGTCGGCATGTGGTACGCCGTGATGGACGACCACATCTGGTTCGAGACCAAGAGGAAGGCGCAGAAGACGCTCAACCTGCGCCGCGACCCGCGCTGCTCCTTCCTCGTCGAGGCCGGCCACACCTACGACCAGCTCCGCGGCGTCGCCATCGAGGGCACCGCCGAGGTGATCGAGGACGAGGCCGTCGTCTGGGACGTCTGCGTCAACATCTTCGAGCGCTACCACGGCCCCTACTCCGAGGAGATGCGGCCGTTCGTGGAGTTCATGGCCCACAACCGCGCCGCGCTGCGCCTCGACCCGGCCCGGGTCCGCTCCTGGGACCACCGCAAGCTCGGGCTGCCGCCGATGGAGCTCGGCGGGTCGACGGCGGAGTCCGTCGAGTAGTGCTCTTGGAGGCGCCGCGGCACGCCGACGGTCCTGGTTGGTGGCCAGCGCTCGTCGGAGGCTGTGGTCGCTGGCCGTGCTTACCCAGTCGTCGTCATGGACGGGCGGCCCACTTGTCCTCGAAGCGAGTGCGCACCGTCTCGGCCGGGATCGCGCGCGACGGGTCCGCCTTCAACGCGTCAGAGGCCGCGGCAGCCTCAGTACGCAGCCAGCCCTCCGCCGCAGTGTCGAACGCCGCGTCCGGCTCGACCGACTCGAGGAGTCGCAGCGCCACGTCCCTGCGCACATCAGGAGGCAGTGCCAGCCCCGCCTCGTAGAACTCCGACGCGCTCAGCGACATGCACTCGAGTCTACGCCCAGCCGCGGCGAGGGCTCCCTCGCCGGCTGGAGTGACCAGCGCCCGATTCCGGACCCATCGGGACCGGATCGGTGGCAGCATCGCGCCATGGGAGTCCGGAGGATGGCGGCGGTGGCCGCGGCAGGGGCATGCGTGCTGGCGGGCACGCTGGTCGCGACCGGCGGTGCGAGCGCCGCCGGCCCGGACTTCACGGTCCGCGGGAGCGTCAACCAGCTGTACGTGCTGGATGGCACGCCGGGGGACTCCCTCGAACTGCGCGACGGCGACCGCGTGGTCGCGAGCGGGACCGTGGACGACCTCGGCAGTCTCGTGTGGCGTGGCCTGGACGCCGGCGCCTACACGGTCGTCGGAGCCGGCGGCTCGGTGCCCGCGACGGTGGCCGACTTCGACGACCCGGCCCCGACCCAGGCGTTCTACGATGCCCAGACCCTCGAGGGCGGGTTCGGCTACGTCACCACTCGCGACGGCACCACGCTCTCGGTCAACGTCTCGCTGCCGCCCGGCGAGGGGCCGTTCCCGACGGTCGTCGAGTACTCGGGCTACGACCCCAGCCGGCCGGACAACACGACGTTCGCGCGCCTCTTCAACGCCCTCGGCTACGCCTACGTCGGCGTGAACATGCGCGGCACCGGCTGCTCGGGCGGGTCGTTCCAGCACTTCGAGCCGGTCCAGAGCCTCGACGGGTACGACGCCGTCGAGGCGATCGCCGCACAGCCGTGGGTGAAGTTCGGCAAGGTCGGGATGGTCGGCGTCTCCTACTCCGGCATCTCGCAGCTCTACGTCGCCCGCACCCGCCCGCCCCATCTGGCCGCGATCACGCCGCTGTCGGTGCTCGACGACTCCTTCCGCGGCACGCTCTACCCGGGCGGCATCCTCAACACCGGCTTCGCGGTGCCATGGGCGGCCGAGCGCTCGGCCCAGGCGGCGCCGTACGGCCAGGGCTGGGAGCGGGGCCGGGTCGACGCGGGCGACACCGTGTGCGAGCAGAACCAGCGGGTCCGGCTGCAGAACCCGGACGTGATGCAGTTGATCGAGGACAACCCGTTCTACACCCCGGAGGTGGCCGACCCGCTCAACCCGAGCCTGTTCGTGGGCGCGATCGACGTGCCGGTCTTCCTCGCCGGATCGTGGCAGGACGAGCAGACCGGCGGGCACTTCCCGGCGCTGCTCGACGACTTCACGTCGGCACCGCAGGTCTACGCGTCCCTGGTCAACGGGTCGCACGCGGAGTCGCTGAGCCTCGGCGTCTTCGGCCGCTACGCCGACTTCCTCGATCTCTACGTCGCGCGCCGGGTGCCGACCGGCGCCAAGAGCCTCGTCGCGCCGATCCTGGCCGCGTCGGTCACGGGTGTCTCGGGGCTCTCCCTGCCGCGCGGGATCGACTATGCCGGCCTGAGCTATCGGCAGGCGCTCAAGAGATTCGAGGCCCAGCGGCCGGTGCGGATCCTCTTCGAGGAGGGCGCGGCCACGGGCCAGCCGGCCGGCTCGCCGCTGCCGCGGTTCGTGCGCACCTTCGACTCCTGGCCGATCCCGCAGGCGAGGCCCACGGCCTGGTATCTCGGCCCGCGGGGCCGCCTGCGAGGCACGCCGTCGAAGCAGTCCCCGGGGACTGCCGAGGTCCGGGGATACGCCGCCGACCCGTCGGCCCTGCCCGAGACCACCCGCGGCGGCGCCGACGACGCGCTGTGGGGTCCCAGCCCGGCGTACGACTGGCGGCAGATCCCGAAGGGCTACGGCCTCGGCTGGGTCAGCGCGCCGCTGAAGCGGGACGTCGTCGCGATCGGCAACGGCTCGGTCGACCTGTGGGTCCGGTCCGATGCCGCCGACACCGACCTGGAGGTCACGCTCACCGAGGTGCGCCCCGACGGGACCGAGGTCTACGTCCAGTCCGGCTGGCTGCGCGCCAGCCAGCGGGCGCTCGACCGGGAGCAGTCGACGGTGACCGCCCCGGTGCAGACCAACCTGGCCGCCGACGAGGCCCCGCTGCCGGCGGGGAGGTTCACGAAGGTGCGGGTCGCGCTGCTCCCGTTCGCCCAGGCGTTCCGCGCCGGCTCGCGGCTGCGGATCACGCTCGACGCTCCGGGGAACGCCCGCCCCCAGTGGGCCTTCGACACGATCTCCGACGGCGAGCGCGTCGAGATCGCGGCCGACCGCCGGCACCGCTCCCGCGTGGTCCTGGCCGTCGTCCCGGGCGTCAAGGTGCCCCGTACGGCCCCGGCCTGCGCGTCCCTGCGCAGCCAGCCCTGCCGCACCTACCGCCGCTGAGATGCCGAGTCGGCGTGTCTTGCCCGGCTGAGGGGCGCGAGTCGGCGTGTCTTGCCCGCTGTGTCCACCACGGCTGTGGAGAGAGTGGGCATGTTGCGCCGAGTCGGCGGTGCTGGGCGGGCAAGTTGCGCCGAGTCGGCGGAAACTCAGTCGCGCAGCAATAGCTTGACCGCGACCTCGATCTGCTGGCCGGTCTCGACCGCGGACGACCGGCCGGTGACCCAGCCGACGAGGGCGGAGAGCCAGACGTCGCCGATGACACGCGCGATCTGGACGTCGTCCTCGGTGACCTCGTCGTGGCCCTCGGGGTACATCGCGCGAGTCAGCATCGAGGTCAGCAGCATGCCGACCTGGTGGATCTCGGCGGCGACGGAGGCGTCGGCGAACATGAACGCGCGGGTGAGCGCCTCGGTGAGCTGCGGGTCGCTCTGCATGCCGCGGGTGGTGCGCTTGAGCACGGAGATCACCCGGTCGGCGGTGCCGTCGCCCTCGATCGGCTTGTCCCGGAGCGCGGTCTCGGTGCGCTCGAACTCGCGCTGGAGCGCGGAGACGAGCAGGTGGATCTTGGAGGGGAAGTACCGGTAGAGCGTGCCCAGGGCGACGTCCGCGCGCTCGGCCACGGCGCGCATCTGGACGGCGTCGAAGCCGCCCTGCGACGCGAGCTGGATCGTGGCGTCGAGGATGCGCTTGCGCCGGTCGCGCTGCGCGGCCGAGCCGAGATCTTCCATGGCGAGCGAGTTGGCGCTGCTCACACGGACCCCCATCGAGAGATTGTTCGTTCGGAACGTCGTTGGCCCGCAGAGTCTAGAGAACCCCCGAGAGTTCCGTTGATATCGACATTGATACCGGCGACTAGGCTAGCAATTCGTGGGCTAAAATAGGAACACGTTCCAGTTCGTCGGCCGCTCGTGTCCGACAGCTCCCCGAGTGATGAGAGAGAGGGCGCGGATGCGGGTCGCGTTGCTGTCCTACCGGAGCAAGCCCCACTGCGGTGGACAGGGGATCTACATCCGGCACCTGAGCCGCGAGCTCACCAACCTCGGCCACCGGGTCGAGGTGTTCTCCGGGCAGCCGTACCCCGAGCTCGACCCCGGCGTGGAGCTGACCAAGCTGCCCAGCCTCGACCTCTACCGCGAGCCGGACCCGTTCCGCGTGCCGAAGCGCAAGGAGTTCCGCGACCGCATCGACGTCGAGGAGTTCGCCACCATGTGCGCGGGGGGCTTCCCGGAGCCCAAGACGTTCAGCCTGCGCGCCGCACGCGCCCTGCGGGACCGCGTCGGCGACTTCGACATCGTCCACGACAACCAGGTGCTCGGCTACGGCATGCTCGAGATCGAGCGGCTCGGCCTGCCGCTGATCACCACCCTGCACCACCCGATCAGCTACGACCGCCGCATCGACATCTCGGCCACGAGGAACCCGTGGCGCAAGCTCACGCTCTCGCGCTGGTACGGCTTCGTGCGGATGCAGGCGCGGGTGGCCCGCCAGGCGCGCCGGATCATGACGCCCTCGGAGACCTCCAAGCGCGACATCGCCCGCGACTTCGGCGTCGACCCCGCCAGGATGCAGGTCATCCTGCTCGGCGTCGACGACGTCTTCGTGCCGCCGACCGCGCCGCGGGTGCCCGGCCGGATCATGGCGATGGCCAGCGCCGACGCACCGATGAAGGGCATCGCGACCCTGCTCGAGGCGTTCGCCAAGCTGCGCACCGAGCGCGACGTCGAGCTGTTCCTCGTCACCAGGCCCAAGGCCGGCGGCCGCACCGAGAAGCTGATCGAGAGGCTCTCGATCCAGGACTCGGTCCGCTTCGTGCACGGCATCAGCGACGCCGAGCTGGTCGAGCTGATGGGGTCGGCCGAGGTCGCCTGCGTGCCGTCCCTCTACGAGGGCTTCTCGCTGCCGACCGCCGAGCTGATGGCCTGCGCGACCCCGCTGGTCGCCTCCGACGCCGGCGCGATCCCCGAGGTCGTCGGCCCCGACGGGCTCTGCGCCGACCTGGTCGCGCCGGGCGACGTGGGCGAGCTGGAGGCCGCCATCGCGGCGCTGCTCGACGACCCCGAGCGCCGGGAGCGGTACGGCGCCGCCGGCCGCCGCCGGGTCGAGGAGCTGTTCAGCTGGCGGGCCGTGGCGCGACAGGTGGCGGCGGCGTACGAGGACGTGATCGAGGAGTTCCAGAAGGAGAACCGGCATGCTGACCGTTGATTTCGACCGGCTCGGCCTCCTGCCGGGCGACCGCGTGCTCGACATGGGAGCGGGCGGCGGCCGGCACGCCTTCGAGATGTACCGCCGCGGCGCCGACGTGGTCGCGTTCGACAGGGACGCCGACGAGCTGGCCGGCGTGCTGGAGATCTTCGGCGCGATGAAGGAGAACGGCGAGGTGCCCGAGGGTGCCCACGCCGACATCAAGCAGGGCGACGCGCTGGAGCTGCCGTTCGCGGACGGCGAGTTCGACCGGGTCGTCGCGGCCGAGGTGCTCGAGCACGTCCACGCCGACGTCTCGGCGATCACCGAGCTGGTCCGCGTCCTGCGCCCCGGCGGCACACTGGCCATCTCGGTGCCGCGCTGGCTGCCGGAGGTCATCAACTGGAGGCTCTCCGAGGACTACCACAACGCCCCGGGCGGCCACATCCGGATCTACACCGATCACGAGCTGATCGACAAGGTCACCAAGGCCGGACGGCTCAACGACGGCACGCCCGGCGACGCGATGGTCTTCGAGGGCAAGGACCACGCGCACGGCCTGCACGCGCCGTACTGGTGGATCAAGTGCGCGGTCGGCGTCGACAACGACGACCACCCGCTCGCCAAGGCCTACCACCGGCTGCTGGTCTGGGAGATCGTCAAGCAGCCGAAGGCCCTCCAGTACGCCGGCAGGGTGCTCGACCCCCTGATCGGCAAGAGCATGGTGCTGTACTTCCGCAAGCCGGAAGATCCCTCGTGAGCATCCCCTACGTCGAGGGCGTGCTCAGCGCGGAGCAGGTGGCCGACTCCGCCGCCGCGATCGCCGCGATGCAGGAGCCGTGGGGCGCCGTGCCGTGGACGGTCGGCGAGCACGTCGACATGTGGAACCACGTCGAGGCCGCCATGGCGATGCTCGTCGGCGGCCAGGTCGACGCCGCCGAGCGCGCCTACGCCTGGATGCCCGGGCTGCAGCGCGCGGACGGGTCGTTCCCGATGAAGATCGTGGGCGGCCTCCCGGCGGACGAGCGCGGCGACGTCAACATGACGGCCTACCTCGCCGTCGGCGTCTGGCACCACTGGCTGGTGCGCCGCGACATCGGGTTCGTGCACCGCTACTGGCCGGTGGTCCGGTCGGCCCTCGACTGGGTCGTCTCGCAGCAGGTCGCGTGGGGCGGGATCAACTGGACGCCGAGCGAGGACTTCTGCCTGCTGACCGGCAACTCGAGCATCTACCACTCGCTGCGCGCGGGCGTCGCGCTCGCCGACCTGCTCGACGACCCGCAGCCGGAGTGGGAGCTCGCCGGCGGCCGCCTCGGGCACGCCGTGCGCGAGCACCGCGATCTGTTCGCGGACAAGTCCGTGCACTCGATGGACTGGTACTACCCGGTCCTCGGCGGTGCGGTCCGCGGCCGCGACGCGTTCGAGCTGCTGGACAGCCGGTGGGACGACTTCGTGCGCCCGGGCCTGGGCATCCGCTGCGTCTCGACCAACCCGTGGGTGACCGGTGCCGAGACCTGCGAGCTGGCGATGGCGCTGGACCTCCTCGGCGACCGCCGCCGCGCGCTCGCGCTGCTCGAGGACGTGCAGCACCTGCGCGAGGACGACGGCCGCTACTGGACCGGCTGGGTCTACGGCGACGGCGACACCGACGCGGAGAGCGGCGAGCCGCGCAACGTCCACTGGCCGGTCGAGCACACGACCTACACCGCCGCCGCCGTGATCCTCGCGGTCGACGCCCTGGGCGAGGTCGCCGGGCACGGCACGGCCGGCTCCGGCATCATGCGCGGCACCTCGCTGGCGCCGCACTTCGCCGAGCTCGCCCTGGAGTGCGGCTGCCCCTCAGCCGACGCCCTCGCCGGCGTTCCCGGCCGTACGCCGTAGCACCCGCATCGAGCCCAGCGCCTCGACCTCGGTGAAGGCGCCGCTCTCCAGCGCC
This sequence comes from Nocardioides hungaricus, assembly GCF_054782915.1. NCBI lineage: Bacteria > Bacillati > Actinomycetota > Actinomycetes > Propionibacteriales > Nocardioidaceae > Nocardioides > Nocardioides hungaricus. Next base: position 11,749 of record NZ_BAAGRO010000061.1, read on the forward strand.
CGCAGGAAGACGTGGTACGGCGGCCGGCCGCCGTCCGCCGGGTCCGGGAACACGTCGTGGATGACGAGCAGCCCGCCCGGCATCAGCCAGTGCGCCCAGCCGGAATAGTCGCTCTGGGCGTGCTCCTCGGCGTGCCCGCCGTCGACGAACAGCAGCGACAGGGGGGTGCGCCAGTGCGCGCTGACCGTGGTGCTGCGGCCGACCACGGCGACGACCTGGTCCTCCAGGCCGGCGCGGGCGAGGGTCCTGCGGAACGCCGGCAGCGTGTCCATCAGGCCGAACTCGTCGTCGACCAGCGACGCGTCGTGGTGCTCCCACCCGGCCTGGTTCTCCTCCGAGCCGCGGTGGTGGTCGACGGTGAAGACCGTCCCGCCGACCTCGCGGGCGGCCGCGCCGAGGTAGATCGCGGACTTGCCGCAGTAGGTGCCCACCTCGAGCACCGGCCCGTGGGGGAGTCGCTCGCGCGCGTGCCGGTGCAGCAGCATCCCCTCGTCCGCGGGCATGAAGCCCTTGGCGGCGCGGGCGTGGGTGAGCCAGTCACTGGTCGGGTCGCTGGTCGGGTCGCTGGTCGGGTCGGTGGTCACGGCCGCACTCTAGTAGGATTGGAACACGTTCTAGTTTCGAGACGGTTGCCGAGCAACCTCCTCAGCTACCGGACACGAGGAGCCGCATGTCCATCGGGATCTCCGACGAGCACGTCGAGCTGGCCGCCAGCCTGCGCAAGTGGGCCGCCGACCTGGGCGGCCGCGAGCTCGCCCGTGCCGCCGAGCAGGACGCCGACGCGACCTTCGCCGGGGCCCGGGCCGCGCTCGTCGAGATGGGGGTGCCGGCCATCGGGTTGCTGGAGAGCGCCGGCGGCGGAGGGGGTACGCCGCTCGACGTGGCCGTCGCCCTCGAGGCGTGCGCCCACGAGCTGGTGCCGGGCCCGCTGCTCGGCCCTGCGGTCGCCGCCGCGGTCCTGGGTGAGCTCCCCGACAATGCCATCGTCGGCATCGCGCTCGACGACGTGCTCTGGGACGCGCCGTCGGTAACTCACGTGCTCGTCGATGCGGACGGCTGGCGACTCCTGCCGCGCGACGCCGTCGAGATCTCCACCGCGACGGGGCTCGACCTGACCCGCCGGCACGGCCGGGTGCGCGTCACCGACGCGAGCGCCGGCCGGGCCGTCGACGTGACGACCGAGCTGGTCCGGCGTACCGCCGTCACGTTCGGCGCCGCCGAGGCCGCCGGCGTCGCCCGCTGGTGCCTGGCGACCGCGGTGGAGTACGCCAAGGTGCGCGAGCAGTTCGGCCAGAAGATCGGCGGCTTCCAGGCGGTCAAGCACCTCTGCGCCGAGATGCTCGAGACCGCCGAGGCCGTCACGGCGGCCGCCTGGGACGTGGCGTCGGCGGCCGGTGGGGATGACGAGCAGTGGGCGTTCGCGGCCGACGTCGCGGCCGAGACCGCCTTCGACGGCGCGGTGGCCGTGGCCAAGGGCTGCCTCCAGGTGCTCGGCGGGATCGGCTTCACCTTCGAGCACGACGCGCACCTCTACCTCCGCCGCGCGCTCGCCCTGCGCGCGCTCGCCGGCGACTCCGACGCCGCCGCCGAGCGGCTCACCGCTGCCGCGGTGGGGGGCGCGCGCCGCCGGGTCGAGCTGGACCTCGAGGGCCGCGACGAGGCGATCCGGCCCGGGGTGCGGGAGAGCGTCGCCCGGATCGCCGCGCTGCCCGACGGCGAGCGGCGCCGGGGGTTGGTCGAGACCGGCTACCTCACGCCGCACTGGCCGGCGCCGTACGGCCTCGGCGCGGACCCGGTCGCCCAGATCGTGATCGACCAGGAGCTGGCCCGGGCCGGGCTGAGCCGGCCGGACATCGTGATCGCCGGCTGGGCCCTGCCGACGATCCTCGAGCACGGCACCGACGCGCAGCGCGAGCGGTTCGTGACGCCGTCGCTGCTCGGCGAGCTGGTGTGGTGCCAGCTGTTCTCCGAGCCGGGCGCCGGCTCCGACCTGGCGTCGCTGCGCACGAGGGCCGAGCGGGTCGACGGCGGGTGGCGGCTGACCGGGCAGAAGGTGTGGAACTCGGTCGCCGAGCGCGCCGACTGGGGCATCTGCCTGGCCCGCACCGACCCGGACGCCCCGAAGCACCGGGGCATCACCTACTTCCTCGTGGACATGAAGGGCAGCGACGGCATCGAGGTGCGGCCGCTGCGCGAGATCACCGGCAAGGCGCTGTTCAACGAGGTCTTCCTCGACGAGGTGTTCGTACCAGACGAGATGGTGGTCGGCGAGGTCGGCGACGGGTGGCGGCTGGCGCGCACCACGCTGGCCAACGAGCGGGTCGCGATGGGGTCGACCCGGCTCGACCACAGCACCGAGCGGGCCGTCGAGCTCGCGGCCGACGGCGTCTCGGCCGCCCAGCGGGTGCAGGTCGGCCACGCGGTCGCGCTGGCGACGGTCTGCGGCCTGCTCGGCGTCCGGTCGACGCTGCGCTCGCTGGCCGGCCACGGGCCCGGTGCGGAGTCGAGCGTGGCCAAGCTGCTCGGCGTACGCGCCCGGCAGGACGGCGCCGAGCTGGTCGCCACGCTGCACGGCGAGCGGATCCTCGTCGACGACGAGCGGGTCCGCGCGGACGTCTGGGAGCTGCTCAACACCCGCTGCCTCTCGATCGCGGGCGGCACGACGCAGATCCTGCGGAACGTGGCCGGCGAGCGGATCCTGGGCCTGCCCCGGTGAACGCCGCGAGGTCGGCGCGTGAACGCCAGGCGGCGTAGCCCGAAAGGAGGGCACGTCGCCTGGGGCGCCGGTCTAGGCTAGGGGAACCATGCGTCACGTCCGTCCCGTTCGCCTCGTCCTGACTGCCTCGCTCACCGCTGCGGCGCTCGCCGTCGCGCTCTACCCGCGCTCCGCGCCGGAGCCCGCGGCCCGGATGAGCGTCCCGGTCGCCCCGTCGGTCGCTCCGACGGCCGACCCCGCCGATCCGGTCGTCCCGGCCACGGCCGACGCGCGGGTCGCGATCGAGCGGGCGGTGCTGCCGGCCGCGAGCGGCGCCGACCAGATCCCGGACGTCGCGCTCGCGGCGTACCAGCGCGCCGCGTCGGTCGCCTCGAAGGTGGACGACGGGTGCGGCATCACCTGGACCCTGCTCGCCGCCGTCGGCGGCGTCGAGTCCGACCACGGCCGCCACGGCGGCGCGGTCCTCGGCGACGACGGCGTCTCGACGCCGCTGATCCGCGGCGTCGCGCTCGACGGCCGCGGCCGGGTCGCCAGGGTCGCCGATACCGATGCGGGCCGGGTCGACGGCGACCGGAGGTGGGACCGCGCGGTCGGCCCGATGCAGTTCCTGCCCGCCACCTGGGCGACCGTCGGTGTCGACGCCGACGGCGATGGCACCCGCTCGGCCGACGACATCGACGACGCGGCGCTCGGCGCCGCCGTGTTCCTGTGCGCGGTGCCCGGCGACCTCACCGACCGCGCCGGCGTGCGGGCCGCGCTGCTCCGCTACAACCCCTCGACGGCGTACGTCGCCGAGGTGATCGCCCTGGAGCGCGCGTACCGCACCGGCGACTACGCCCCGCCGGAGACCGGCGAGGTGCCGGCGACCGTCGTGCAGGCCGCGCGCCAGCCCCAGACCGTGCAGTCGGAGCAGCCGGAGCAGCCACAGCAGCCGGACCGCGAACCGCAGGCGCAGGCGGGCGTGGCCGGGGGCGAGGACGGCACGGTCGGGAGCAGGGCCGGGGGCATCAAGGACTGGCCCGACCAGCAGCCGGCGCCGGAGCCCGAGCCGACACCGGAGACCGAGGCGGTCACCGGCGTGCTGACCGACTGCGGCACCGAGGCCGAGCCGGCCCAGCCGTCGACCTGGTGCCTCGAGGAGACCGTGCTCGACCTCGGCGACGCCGACTACCTCGCCGCGCCGGCGCTCGGCGACTTCGACGGCGACGCGGTCGTCGAGACCAACGCCGAGGAGCTCGCCGGCCTGGCCGGCACCGAGGTCACGCTGACGGTGCTGCGTCGCGAGGACGCGGCCCCGCAGGTGCTGAGGATCGGCGACCTGGACTACGTGGCCACCGACCCCGAGGACTGAGCCTCGCGCTCACGGCGCCAGCGGTTCCAGTGCCAGTGCAGGTAGCGGTCGATGGCGCGGACCACGTGCGCGCTGCGGATCGACGCGAACACGTCGAACGCGTGCTGCGCGCCGGGTAGCTCGGCGTACACGACGGTCGCCCCGGAGGTCTCCCGGAGCCGCTGCACGAACAGCCGGGCCTGCTCGACCGGCACGAGGGTGTCGTGGGCGCCGTGCAGCACGAAGAAGTCGGGCGCGTCCTTGCCGACCCGCAGCAGGGGAGTGCCGGCCTCGAACACCTCGGGCGCCTCGGCCCAGGTGCGCCCGACGATCCGCGGCGCGAGGAACCGGTCGCGCATCAGCTCGGCGTTGCGCAGGCCGGTGCAGCCGGCGAAGTCGTAGACGCCGTAGTGCGGGATCGCGACGGCGACGCTGGTGTCGGCGTCCTCGACGCCCGGCTGGTACGCCGGATCGTTGGGCGTCACCGCGGCCAGTGCCGCGAGGTGGCCGCCGGCGGACCCGCCGGTGATCGCGAGGTAGTCCGGGTCGCCGCCGTACTCCTCGATGTGCTCGCGGATCCACGCGATCGCGCGCTTCACGTCGATGATCTGGGCCGGGAACGGGTCGCGCGGCGCGAGCCGGTAGTTGATCGCGACGCAGACCCAGCCCTTGGCGGCGAGGTGCCGCATGAGCGGGAGGCCCTGCTGGTCCTTGGTGCCGATCGTCCAGCCGCCGCCGTGCACCTGGAGCAGGACCGGAGCGCCCTCGGTCGGCTCGGCCGGCCGGTAGACGTCGAGCAGGCCGCGCCTGCCGTGCTCGGGCGCGTAGGGGATGTCCTTCTCGACGACCACGCCGGCGTCGCGAACTCGGAACGGGTTGACCAGCTGCCGCCACGGGGTCGCGAGCTCGGCCGGGGTGGGCAGCGCGTCGAGCTGCTCGCCGTACTCCGCCCCCAGGCCCTCGACCAGTGCCTCCTCGGCGTCCTGCCGCACCCGCCGCGCCTGGTCGAGCAGGAATGCCTGGCCCGCGAGGTTGGCCGCGGCGAGCGCGAGGCCGGCCCGGCTGTGCGGGCGGCGGCGCAGCAGGTGCGCCGCGGTGTCGGCGGCGGTGAGCGCGAACAGGTGCGTGGCGAGCTCGGAGGTCAGCCACCCGGCGGCGAAGGCCGGGATGCCCGCGCGGTAGCCCGGCGCGGGGTGGATCGCGTTCGCGGTGAGAGCGGCGGTGACGAGCTGGCGGCGCAGGTAGGGCATGGCGTCCGATCCGGTGGGGGGAGGATGGTGAGAGGGCGGTCACGCGTGTCGTCCATGGGGGACCGTCGTTTCAAAGTGAAACACGTTCCACCGCACGAAGGGGAGGGCCATGGAGCGGCTGTCGGGACTCGACGCGAGCTTCCTCTACCTGGAGACGCCCGAGCAGCTGATGCACGTCTGCGGCGTGATCGTGCTCGACCCGACGACGATGCCGCAGGGCTACTCCTACGAGGGGTTCCGGGCCGAGCTCGAGCGCCGGGTGCGCGACGTGCCGGAGTTCACGCGCAAGCTGCGCCGGGTCCCGATGGGCATCGACCACCCGATCTGGGTGCAGGACGCGCACTTCGACGTCGACCGGCACGTGCACCGGCTCGCGCTGCCCGCGCCGGGCGGCTACCGGGAGCTGGTCGAGCTCACCGGCCACCTCGCCGGCCTCCCGCTGGACCGCTCGCGCCCGCTGTGGGAGATGTGGGTGATCGAGGGGTACGGCGACCGGGTCGCGGTCTTCTCCAAGATGCACCACGCGACCGTGGACGGCGTCTCCGGCGCGAACCTGATCTCCCATCTGTGCAGCCTGGAGGCCGACGTGCCCCCGCTCCTGGCGAGCGAGCCGCAGGAGAGCGGCCACGAGCCGACGCGCGCCGAGCTCTTCGCCCGCGGGGTGGTCGGGTTCGCGGCGCGGCCGCTGAACGCCGTACGCCTCGTGACGCCGTCGGCCCAGCTCGTGGCCAGGACCGTCGGCCGCGCCCGGGCCGGTACGGCGATGGCGGCGCCGTTCTCGGCCCCGCGCACGTCGTTCAACGGCACCATCACCGGCCACCGCGCGCTCGCGCTCGCGGACCTGGACCTCGAGGACGTCCGCGGGGTCAAGAGCGCGACCGGCACGACCGTCAACGACGTCGTGCTCGCCGTCGCGGGCGGCGCGCTGCGCTCCTATCTCGAGGAGCGTGGCGAGCTGCCGTCGTCCTCGCTGCTGGCGACCGTGCCGGTCTCGGTGCGCGAGGAGTCGCACCGGTCGGGTGGCGCCAACAAGGTCTCCGCGCTGTTCGCCAAGCTGGGCACCGACACCGAGGACCCGCTCGAGCGGCTGCGCGACCTGGCCGAGCGCAACCGGCACGCCAAGGACCACCACGCCGCGATCAGCGCCGAGACGCTCCAGGACTGGGCCGAGTTCGCGGCGCCGCGCACCTTCGGCCTCGCCGTCCGGGCCTACGCCGGCCTGCGGCTGCCCGAGCGGCACCCGGTCGTGCACAACCTGGTGATCTCCAACGTCCCCGGACCGCCGGTGCCGCTGTACTTCATGGGCGCCCGGATCGAGGGGCTCTACCCGCTCGGCCCGGTCTTCCACGGTGCCGGCCTGAACATCACCGTGATGTCCAACAACGGCCAGCTGCACGTCGGGATCATCGCCTGCCGCGAGTCGCTGCCGGACGTCGAGGACCTGGTGCGGCGGTTCCCCGCCGAGCTGGCCGCCCTCAAGGCGGCGGTCGTGTCGGACCGGAAGCCTTCCGTCCGGCGGGCGCGGAAGGGGTCTGCTCCGGCGGGGTAGGCGGGATGGATCCCCGGTCAGCCGGGGATCCCTGACGTTGTCAGGGGTTGCAACGCCCGACAACGTCAGGAAGAGCCTGACCAGCGCGAGAGGTGCCGGCGATGGGGGCGGGCAGGCTGGGAGCGCGGCAGGCGATCGCCCGCTACCGCGCCCCTAACCGGCGGCCGGCCGCTGCCGGAAGTCGCGCCGGCGGGCGTTGACGGTGTTGACCGCCTCCAGGAGCGCAGGGACGAACCGCTCCGACTCGAGCACGCACGCGGCATGCCCGGCCGGGATGTCGTGGACGGTCGCGCCCGGGATCCGGCGGGCCAGGGCGAGCTGGTTGGCCGGCGGCAGCACCCGGTCCCGCATCGTCACCACGACCGCGGTCGGGACGTCGATCCGGCCCAGCCACGGGCGCGAGTGGTGCCGGCCGAGCGCGGCCACGGCCTGGCCGACCGCCCACGGCGAGGTGCTGCGGAACTCCGCCAGCGCCCAGTCGTGCATGTCGGTCGGGCGCAGGTCGAGCGCGGCGGCCGCGGTCCGGGCGGCGCGCACCGCCGTACGCGACCGGGACAGGCCGCGGGCGCCGAGCATCGCCGCCTCCATGCCCTGGTGGAAGAGCCGCTCGGCGACCGTCGACCGGAACCGGTCCGTGGTCGCGCAGAGCACCAGGCCCGCCACCGCGGAGGGGTGCTGGCGCCAGACCCGCTGCGCGACGATCGAGCCCATCGAGAAGCCGGCGACGATCACGTCACGCAGGCCGAGTACGTCGACGAGCGCGGCGACGTCGTCGGCGCAGTCGTGGAGGGAGAACTCCTCGGACGCGATGCCGCGGCCGTGCCAGCGCTGGTCCATCGTGACGACCCGGTAGCGCCGCGAGAGCGGCTCGAGCGACGGGAACCAGGTCAGCAGCCCGGTGCACCCGACCGCGTGCAGGAGCAGCACGGTCGGGGAGTCGGGGGAGGGGCCCGGCGTGTCGGTCACGTACGTCGAGCCGCGGCCCGCGAGGTCGACCATCCGCCCCTCGGGGAGCCGTGCGTACGGGACGTACACGCGGCTCCTGAGGAGCGAGCGCGGGGTGAGCATCGGGAGGCTCCTCACTCTCGACGGGCGTGCCCTCCTGGGATAGAACAGGTTACAGTTTCGCACGAGAGGTACCCGGAGAGCGGCAAGGAGATGCAGGTGACTGAACCCGTCGAGGGGGCCGCCGAGGCGGTCGCGTCGGTTGTCCGCGAGGTGCTGGACCGGGCCGCCGAAGACGCCGATACGACCTGGAGCGCACTGGGCGCCGCCGGGCTGCTCGCCCTGCCGGTGCCGGAGGCGCAGGGCGGCGAGGGGCTCGGGCTGCCCGAGGTCGCCGTCCTCCTGCGCGAGAGCGGCCGGCGCGCCGTCCAACTGCCGGTCTGGGAGACGCTCTGCTGCGGCGTGCTCACCCTCGCCGCGGCCGGCTCCGACGAGCAGCAGGCGCTCCTGGCAGGTGTCGCCACGGGCGACACGATCCTGACCCCGGCCATCCGTGAGGTCCCCGGGGTCTCGACAGACTCGACCACCGAGACGAGGTACGCCGGCGGCACGGTCACCGGCCGCAAGATCGGCGTCACGTACGCCGACCGGGCGGCCCGGCTCCTCGTGACCGCCCGGGACGGCGATGCCGAGGTCGTCGCGCTGGTCGACCCGCACGGTCCCGGTGTCGAGCTGCGGGAGTCGATGTCGAGCCTCGGCACGCCCCAGCACACCGTCGTCCTCGACGGCGCGCCCGCCGAGCTGCTGCCGGGTGCAGACGCCGCGCGCGTCCTGCGCGAGCTCGCGACCACCGGCCTCTGCCTGACCGCCGCGGGCCTCGTTGCCGGCGCGCGCGACCTGACCGCCGGCTACATCAAGGGCCGCACCCAGTTCGGCCGCAGGCTGGCGGAGTTCCAGGCGGTCGCGATGCAGATCGCGGACGTCTACATCGCCTCCCGCACGATCGCCCTGGCGGCCGAGAACGCCGCCTGGCGGGTCGCCGAGGGCCTCGACGTCACCGACGACCTCGCCGTGGCGGCGTACTGGGTCTGCCACGAGGCGCCCGGCGCGATGCGCACCTGCCACCACCTCCACGGCGGCATGGGCGTCGACATCACCTACCCAATGGCGCGCTACTCCTCCTGGGTCACCGACATTGCGCACACGCTCGGCGCGCAGGCCGACGACGTGCGGATCGAGGACCCGACCGCCAAGAACCTCGAGCTCACCGAGTCCCAGCGCGCGCTCAAGGCCGAGCTCCGCGCGTACTTCACCAGCCTCGCCGACGCGAACGAGCACCGCGATATGGCGATCGACCGGCACGGCGAGACCTACCAGCGCGTGGTCAAACAGATGGGCACCGACGGCTGGATGGGCGTCGGCTGGCCCCAGGAGTACGGCGGGCACGGGCTCGGCGAGATCGAGCAGACGATCTTCGCGAACGAGGCGCAGCGCGCCGACGTGCACCTGCCGGCCGTGACGCTGCAGACGGTCGGCCCGACGCTGATCAGGTACGGCACCCAGAGGCAGAAGGACCTGTTCCTCCCGCGGATCCTGGCCGGCGACGTGCACTTCGCGATCGGCTACTCCGAGCCCGACGCCGGCACCGACCTCGCGTCACTGCGGACCACCGCCAGGCGGGACGGCGATCACTACGTCGTCAACGGGCAGAAGCTCTGGACGACCGGCGGCCACCAGGCCGACTACCTCTGGCTCGCGGTGCGCACCGACCCGGACGCCCCCAAGCACCAGGGGATCTCGATCCTCATCGTCGACACCACCGACCCCGGCTACTCACACACGCCGATCATCACCGCCGACGGGTCGCACCACGTCAACGCGACGTACTTCAACGACGTGCGGGTCCCGATCGACATGCTGGTCGGCGAGGAGAACCAGGGCTGGAAGCTGATCACCACCCAGCTCAACCACGAGCGGGTGATGCTCGGCCCCGCCGGCCGCATCGAGGGCCTGCGCGACCGCGTCGCGGAGTGGGCGACGAAGGCGGGCGTCATCGACCGGCCCGACGTACGCCGGGTGATGGGCGAGGTGACCGCGGTCTTCCGGGTCAACGAGCTGCTGAACTGGGAGGTGGCCCGCGCGGCCGCCCAGGGGGAGATCTCGGTCGGCGACGCTTCGTCGTCCAAGGTGTTCGCCGCGGACCAGGTGCAGCATCTCGCGGCCGATCTGGCCGGCATCGTGCACCGCTACGGCGACCCGTCGGAGGAGGAGACCGATCGGCTGATGAGGTACCTGGACGGCCAGGCCAAGCGCAACCTCGTCCTCACCTTCGGCGGGGGCGTGCAGGAGGTGCAGCGCGAGCTGATCGCGATGTTCGGCCTGGGCCTGCCGCGGGTGCCGCGATGAGTGGCCCCCACGACCGGATCATGGCCGAGGCCGAGCGGATCGAGGCGCTCGGCGAGGCGTCGGAGTCGCTGGCGCCCTACGAGGTCAACCAGCCGACGATCGGCACCTGGCTGGACGCGATGGGCTACGACAACGACCGGTTCCGCAGCGGCGAGGCGCCACCGTCGATGGCGCAGGTGTGGACGATGCCCGGCCTGGGCCGGCGGCGTCCGGACGACGACCCGCTGAGCCGGATGATGGAGGTGCTCACCGCCGAGGGCTACACCGCGGTGCTCGGCACCAACTGCGAGCAGACCTACGAGCGCTACCTGCGCGTGGGCGAGCGCGTCCGCGTGACGACCGCGCTCGACTCGGTGGCCGGCCCGAAGCGCACCGCGATGGGCGAGGGCTACTTCGTGACCTCGCGCAACACCTGGTACGTCGCCCATCCGGACGGGCAGAGCGAGAAGGTCGCCTCGATGCTGTTCCGGGTGCTCAAGTTCGTCCCGAAGGAGAAGGCATGACCGCCGGCGTCATCCGCCCGATGGTGAACCGGGACTCGCAGTTCTTCTGGGACGGTACGGCGGCCGGCGAGCTGCGCATCCAGACGTGCAACGCCTGCGGCGTACTCCGCTTCCCGCCGGGGCCGGCCTGCCCCGACTGCGGCGCGCTCGACCGCGGCCACGTGGTGGCCGCCGGCACGGGCACGGTCTTCTCCTACGTCGTGCACCGCCACCCACCGGTGCCCGGCAAGGAGCTGCCGATCGTGATCGCGCTCGTCGACCTCGACGAGGGCGTGCGGATGGTCGGCGAGGTCGTCGACGTGGCCGACGACGAGATCGAGATCGGGATGCGGCTGCGGGTGGACTACCGCCGCGTCGACGACGAGCTGACCCTGCCCGTGTGGAGGCGAGCATGAAGGCCGGAGACACCATCCCGGAGTGGTCGCTCCCGCTGACCCCGACGACGATCGTGAGCACCGCGATCGCTACCCGGGACTGGCAGGACGTCCACCACGACCGCGACGTCGCGCAGGCGGCCGGGTCGAAGGACATCTTCATGAACATCCTGACCACCAACGGGCTGGTCGAGAGGTTCGTCGTCGACTGGGCCGGGCCGGACACCGAGCTCAAGGGCATCGCGATCCGGCTCGGCGCGCCCGCGCACCCCTACGACACGCTGACCTTCAGCGGCACCGTCGAGTCCGTCGAGGACGGCATCGCGACGATCGCGGTGGTCGGCCGGGTCTCGCTCGGCGACCACGTGACCGGGACCGTGCGGGTGGTGGACCAGTGAGCCTGAGCAGGAAGGCCGCGATCGCCGGCATCGGCGCCACCGAGTTCTCCAAGGAGTCCGGCCGCTCCGAGCTCCAGCTCTCCGTCGAGGCGGTCCAGCACGCGCTGGCCGACTGCGGGCTGACGCCCGCGGACGTCGACGGGTTCACGACGTTCACCATGGACACCTCCTCGGAGATCGCGGTCGCCCGCGAGCTCGGCTGCGGGGAGCTGCGCTTCTTCAGCCGGATCAACTTCGGCGGCGGGGGCGCCTGCGCCACCGTGCAGCAGGCCGCGATGGCGGTCGCGACCGGGGTCGCGGACTGCGTGGTGGCCTACCGCGGGTTCAACGAGCGCTCGGAGTCGCGGTTCGGCCAGTTCTCCGTCGCGGCCGCGACGCAGGTCAACACCAACGGGCTCGACAACGCCTGGACCTACCCGATGGGCCTGGGTACGCCGGCGGCGACGGTGGCGATGCAGGCGAGGCGGTACCTGCACGAGTACGGCGCCACGTCGGAGGACTTCGGGCGGGTCGCGGTCGCCGACCGGCGGCACGCCGCCACCAACCCGGCGGCGTTCTTCCACGGCAGGCCGATCACGCTGGAGGACCACCAGGCGTCCCGCATGATCGTCGACCCGCTGCACCTGCTCGACTGCTGCCAGGAGAGCGACGGCGCCGTGGCGCTCGTGGTCGTCTCGGCCGCGCGCGCGCGCGACCTGAGGCAGCCGCCGGCGTATGTCTCGGCGGCCGCGCAGGGCAGCGGCGTCGACCAGTTCGTGATGACGTCGTACTACCGCTCCGACATCGGCATCCCCGAGATGGGCGTGGTCGGGCGCGAGCTGTGGCGGCAGAGCGGGCTCGGCCCGGACGACATGGCGATGGCGATCCTCTACGACCACTTCACGCCGTACGTGCTCATGCAGCTGGAGGAGCTCGGCTTCTGCGGCCGCGGCGAGGCGCCCGGCTTCATCGCCGACGGCGCGATCGAGCTCGGCGGCAGGCTGCCGCTGAACACCCACGGCGGCCAGCTCGGCGAGGCCTACATCCACGGCATGAACGGCATCGCCGAGGCGGTCCGCCAGGTGCGCGGCACGTCGGTCAACCAGGTGCCGGACGTCGAGCACGCCCTCGTCACCGCCGGCACCGGCGTCCCCACCTCCGGCCTCATCCTCTCCCGTTGAGTTGGGCAAGACTCGCCGTCGAGTTGGGCAAGACTCGTCGCGAAGATGCCCCAACTCATGGGTGAATCCGGCCCAACTCGACGTAGTTGTCGCACCCTAGGGTGGGTCCGTGACCGACCTCCCCGTCCTGGACCCCGAGGAGCAGCGCGTCCTCGGCAGCCTGCTGGAGAAGCAGGTGACGGTGCCGGCGACGTACCCACTCACCCTCAACGCGCTGCGCACCGCGTGCAACCAGTCGAGCAGCCGCGAGCCGGTGACCGAGTACGACGAGCAGGCCGTCGAGCGGGTGGGCCGCCGGCTCAAGGACCGCGGCCTGCTGCGGATCGTGTGGGCGGACACCGGGCGGCGGACCTTGAAGTACCACCAGGTGCTCGACGAGGTGCTCGACCTGGCCGAGGACGAGCGTGCGCTGGTCACGGTGCTGCTGCTCCGCGGCCCGCAGGCACCCGGAGAGCTCAGGACGCGCACCGACCGGCTGCACGCGTTCGCCGACCGCGGCGCCGTCGAGGACGCGCTGCGCCGGATGGCCTCGCGCGGGCTGGTCCGGGAGCTGCCGCGCCGCGGCGGCGACCGCGACAACCGGTGGACGCACCTGCTGGGCGCGGAGCCCGCGGTCGAGGCGCCGGTGCCGGCCGTCGACGTGCTCGCGTCGGGTGGCGAGGCGCGCGATGCCCGCGTGCGGGCGGCGTACGACGCGGTCGCGGGTCGGTACGCCGAGACGCTGTGCGACGAGCTCGCCGGGCTCCCCTTCGAGCGGTGGCTGCTGGACCGGGTCGCCGCGCACGCTGCAGGGGGACCCGTGGTCGAGGTCGGCTGCGGACCGGGTCAGGTGACGGCGTACCTCGCCGAGGCGGGCGCCGACGCCACCGGGCTCGACCTGTCGCCGGGGATGGTGGCCGAGGCGCGGCGCCGGTTCCCGGACGGCTCCTACGAGGTCGGCGACCTGCGCCGGCTGATGCGCCCGACGACCGCCCCGGGCTGGTCGGCCGTGCTCGCGTGGTACTCGCTGATCCACCTCGCGCCCGCCGAGCTGCCCGGCGCCGTCCAGGCGCTGGTCCGCCCGCTCGCCGCCGGCGGCTGGCTGGTGCTCGCGCTCCACGCCGGCACCGAGGTGCGGCACGTCGACGAGTGGTTCGACGAGGACGTCGACCTCGACCTCGTCCTGCACGAGCCCGAGGAGGTCACCGCCCTGGTCGAGGCGGCCGGCCTGGTCGACGTGGAGTGGTACCGCCGCGGCCCGGTCGAGTCCCGCGGCGAGACCACCGAGCGGCTCTACCTGATCGGGCGGGTCACTCCGCGAGCGGATTGAACCACCGCAACCCGGAGAACCGCGCGAAGTCCGAGTCCGACGAGCAGAGGCCGACGCCGTGCTCGATGGCGAGCGCGGCCAGATGCACGTCGGGCACCAGGTCCGCTGTCGGCAGGTGTCGCCGCACGAGGTCGTCGAGTACGTCGGCGTGGCGTTGCGTCGGGGCCGGCACCCACGCGGCCGGCGCCGCCAGCCAGTCCTGCACCCGACTCCAGGCGGTGGTGATGTCCAGCGGCCGCTCGTAGAGGCGGGGGTGGGTCCGGATGCGCAGGAACGCGAGCAGGCTGGGCCACGGCAGGCCGATCCTGGTCGGCCCGTTCAGCGCCTCGGTCAACCAGTCGACGCAGGGCCGACGGTGCGGACTGGAGGAGTCCTCGGCAGAGAGCAGCACGTCGACGATCACCGCGCGCCGCGGTCCTCGACGAGGTCGAGCACGACCGCGACGTTGGACACGTCCATCCGTGCGCCGCCGTCGGAGACCCGCTGCTCGAACCGGCGCGCGTCCGGCCGCTCGGCCATGCCGCGCCGGGCGAGCTCGTTGAGGGCGGCACTCAGTCCGAGGCGACGCTGCGCCCGCATCTGCTCCACCGCCGCCACGACGTCGTCGTCCAAGGTCACCGTGGTCCGCACGGAACGACCCTAGATGGCGATGCTCCGAGAGGCGCATCATGACGCGGTCAGCGGGCGAGCGTCAGCACCACGTCGCCGAGCACGGGGGAGCCGTCACGGTCGCCGCCGGCGACGGTGGCGGTGCCGACGATCCGGCCGTCCTCGCGCCAGGCCCGGGTCCGGATGGTCTCGCCCGGGTAGACGACGCCGGCGAACCGCACGCCGAAGCCGGCCACCCGGGAGGCGTCGCCGCCGAGCAGGCCGTCGGTGAGGGTGCGCAGCACGATGCCGTAGGAGCACAGCCCGTGCAGGATCGGCGCGGGGAAGCCGGCGGCCTCGGCGAAGTCGGGGTCGGCGTGCAGCGGGTTGCGGTCGCCGCAGAGGCGGTAGAGCAGGGCCTGCTGGGGGAGGACGTCGTACGTCGCGTCGAGGTCCGGCACGCGCTCGGGGAGTGCGACCGGAGTGGACGAGCCGCGGTCGCCGCCCCAGCCGCCCTCGCCGCGCACGAAGATCGAGGACCGCGTGGTCCACAGCGGGTCGCCGGTCGGGGAGACGGCGACGCCCTCCTGCCAGATCACCGCGGCCGTGCCCTTGTCCCAGACCTCGCTGATCCGGGTGGTGACCATGGCCGATCCGGAGCTCGGGATCGGGCCGGTCACCGAGATCGACTGCGATCCGTGCACGACCTGGGCGAGGGTGATCTCGCAGCCGGGCAGGTCCAGCGGCGGCGGTTGGGTCTCGCGGAAGGTCGGCGCGACCACGCCGAAGGACGCCAGCACCTGGAGCGCCGGGCCCTCGAGGGTGTACGACAGGTCGGTCGCGCCGATCGCGAGCTGATAGAGCAGCACGTCGCTCTCCGTCCAGGAGAACTCGGTCGAGCCGAGCGAGGCGCCGATCGCGACGGATGGGTCGATGGGCATGTTTCCTCCTGAGCTGACGGGGCTTCGAGACAGGCGCTACGCGCCTTCCTCAACCGCCGTCAGCGGCGATGTCCTCTGCGGCAAGGTAGCCGAAGGTCAGCGCCGGGCCGATGGTGGCACCGGGGCCGGCGTACGTGCGGCCCATGACCGCGGACGAGCAGTTGCCGGCGGCGTACAGGCCCGGGATCGCCGACCCGTCGGGTCGCAGCACCCGCGCGCGCTCGTCGGTGACCAGCCCGCCCTTGGTGCCGAGGTCGCCGGGCACGATCCTCACGGCGTAGAACGGGCCGTGGTCGATGGCGTGCAGCGACGGGTTCGGCTTCACGGTGGGGTCGGAGTAGTACCTGTCGTAGGCGCTCTCGCCGCGGTGGAAGTCCTCGTCGACGCCGGTCCTCGCGAAGCCGTTGAACCGCGCGACGGTCTCGCTCAGTGCGCCCGGCGGTACGTCGATCTGCTCGGCCAGCTCCTCGAGCGTGGCCGCCCTCGTGACGGTGCCGTGCTTGTACCAGCGGCCGGGGAAGGGCTGCCGCGGCGACAGTCCGGCGAACAGGTAGCGGTTGCGGTAGCGCTGGTCGACGACCATCCAGGCGGGCACGTGGCCGACGCCGGTCGCCTCGCCCCGGTAGATCTCGTGGACCGCCTCGACGTAGGGCAGCGCCTCGTTCATGAACCGCCGGCCGGCCTGGTTGACGATGATCGAGCCGGGCAGGTTGCGCTCGGCCAGGCAGAACCACGGACCGGACGGCAGCGGGATCGTCGGGCCCCACCAGGCGTCGTCCATCAGGTCGACCTGCGCGCCGGCCGCGATGCCGGCGAGGACGCCGCCGCCGGTGTTGAACTGCGAGCCGGTCGTCCAGTCGACCGACGTGGGCTGGGGCTGGTACTTCTCGCGCATCTCGAGGTTCTTCTCGAACCCGCCGCTGCCGAGGATGACGCCGCGCCGCGCCCGGACGACCGTCTCCTGGCCGCCGCGCTGCACGCGTACGCCGACGACGCGGCCGTCCTCGAGGAGCAGGCCGGTGAGCTCGGTGTCGTAGTGGACCGGCACGCCGGCGTCCATCAGGCCCTTGCGGAGGCCGATCGCGATCGCGTTGCCCATCGCGTACATCTTCTGGCCGCGGACCAGGCTGACGATCCGCTTCAGCAGCACCTTGACCATGGTGAGCGGGCCGCGGATGGTGCGCAGGCCGAGGCTGATCCTGCGGTAGTCGGCCTGCGTGACGATCAGGTTCGCCGGCGCCTTGGTGTACTGCGGATGCAGCCGGTCGAGCTCGTCGCCGAGGAAGCGGGCGTCCATCGGCACCGGCTCCGCCGACCGGCCCGCGGCCCGGCCGCCGGGCGCCTCCGGGTGGTAGTCGGCGTACTGCGGGACCCACACGAACCGCAGCGGGGTCCGCTCCCTGAGGAAGTCCATGACCTCGGGCCCGCGCGCCAGGTAGGTGTCGCGGCGGACCTTCGGCACCACGTCGCCGACGATCGAGTCGAGGTAGGCGCGCGAGAGCTCGGGGTCGTCGCCCTGGCCGGCGGCCTGGAGCGCGTAGTTGTTGGGGATCCAGACGCCGCCGCCGCTGCGCGCGGTGGACCCGCCGAAGTAGGAGCTCTTCTCCAGCAGCACCGTCTGGAGGCCGCGCGCCCGCGCCGCCAGCGCGGCGGTCATGCCGGCGCCTCCGGCCCCGACGACCACGACGTCCACCTCGGTGGGCAGGGGGGTCTCCATGGCCAGAAACTGTAACAGGTTCTACTATGGCGGACGTGACCTCTCAGGACTCCATCTCGGCTGCTGTAGCGCGGCTCGCCGAGGCGCAGGCGACCCGGGTGCCGTGCGCCCCGGTGCGCGACCTGATCGGCACCGACGACCTCGATGCGGCGTACGCCGTGCAGCAGGGTCTCGTCCGCGCCCGGATCGCTGGGGGAGCGCGCGTCGTCGGCCGCAAGATCGGCGCGACCTCCGAGGCGGTGCAGACCCAGCTCGGCGTTGACCAGCCGGACTTCGGCTACCTGCTCGACGACATGGACGTGAGCACCCACGACCCGATCTCGATGTGCACGCTGTTGCAGCCACGGGTCGAGGGCGAGGTCGCCTTCGTGCTCGCCAAGGACATCGACCCCGCTGGCGGAGCTGAGATCACCCTCGATCAGGTGCGTGACGCGGTCGACGTGGCGCTGCCGGCGCTGGAGATCGTCGACTCGCGCATCGCCGACTGGGCGATCGGCTTCACCGACACCGTCGCCGACAACGCCTCGAGCGGCCTGTTCGTGGTCGGCACCGACGGCCGCACGCTCGACGAGATGGAGCCGCGCGACGTGACGATGTCGCTGACGATCAACGGCGAGGAGCGCTCGGCCGGCACCGGCGCCGCCTGCCTGGGCGACCCGCTGGAGGCGCTGCGCTGGCTGGCCGTGCAGGCCCGGGCCTTCGGCGACCCGCTGCGCGCCGGCCACCTGATCCTGTCCGGGGCCCTGGGCCCGTTCGTTCCGTTCGCCCCGGACGACCGGGTCGTCGCGACCATCAGCGGCTTCGCGCCGCTCAGCGTCGCCTTCGCCGAGTGATCCGCGAGGAGGGGACTGAGCAAGCTCGTCGCAGCCGTCGTTCACGACCCGTACGGGAGTTCCGTCTGGCTCAAAACGAGAACGTGTTCTAGTATTGCTCCCGTCCGTACACGTGACAGGAGATGCGATGTCCCAGGCTGTTCTCGACGGCGTCCGCGACCTGCTGCCGGGCTTCCGGGAGCGGGCCGACGAGGCCGAGCGACTTCGCGTGGTGCCCGAGGCCTCGATCAAGGAGCTGGACGAGGTCGGGTACTTCCGGCTGCTCCAGCCGCGGCGGTTCGACGGGTTCGAGGCCGACCCGGTGGACTTCTACACCGCGGTCCGCGAGATCGCCGGCGCGTGCGGCTCGACCGGCTGGGTCTCCAGCGTGGTCGGCGTGCACCCGTGGCAGGTCGCGCTGTTCTCCGACGAGGCGCAGCAGGCCGTCTGGGGAGCCGACACGTCGACCCGGCTCAGCTCGTCGTACGCCCCGACCGGCAAGGCGGTGCTCACCGACGGCGGCTTCACGCTGTCGGGCAAGTGGAGCTTCTCGTCCGGTTGCGACCACTGCAGCTGGGTGCTGCTCGGCGGCCTGGTGTTCGACGCCGACGGCAACGTCGTCGACTTCCGCACCTTCCTGCTGCCCCGTGAGAACTACACGATCGTCGACGTCTGGAACGTCGTCGGCCTGGCCGGCACCGGCTCCAACGACATCGTCGTCGAGGACGTCTTCGTGCCCGAGCCGTTCACGCTCTCGATGGGCGACACCGGCCGCTGCTACGGCCCGGGCCAGGAGCAGAACACCGCCGACCTCTACAAGCTGCCGTTCCACTCGATCTTCACCGGCACCATCACCACGCCGATCATCGGCATGGCCGCCGGGGCGTACGCCGAGCACGTGGACCTGCAGCAGAGGCGGGTGCGTGCGGCGTACCTCGGGGAGAAGGCGTCGCTCGACCCGTTCGCCGCCGTCCGCATCGCGAGGGCGTCCTCGGAGATCGACGCGGCCTGGGCGCTGCTGGTCAACAACATCCGCGAGGAGCAGGCCTGCGTGGAGCGCGGCGAGAAGATCCCGCTCCAGCTCCGGCTCAAGGTCCGCCGCGACCAGGTGCTCGGGACCCAGCGCGCGATCGACGCGATCGACTCGCTCTTCGAGGCCTCCGGCGGCCGCGCCCTGGCGACCGGCACCTACCTCCAGCGCGCCTGGCGCGACGCCCATGCGGGCCGCGTGCACGCCGCCAACGA
The DNA here is from genome assembly GCF_054782915.1 of Nocardioides hungaricus. Lineage (NCBI taxonomy): Bacteria > Bacillati > Actinomycetota > Actinomycetes > Propionibacteriales > Nocardioidaceae > Nocardioides > Nocardioides hungaricus. The sequence goes on from NZ_BAAGRO010000061.1 coordinate 30,992, forward strand.
CCCCGAGCGGGCGCTGCAGATGTACGGCGCCCACGAGTTCGGGCACAAGGTCGACCCGGGGATGTACTGAGTGATCTCCAAGGAGTCCGTCCAGCGCTCCGCCAAGGTGCTGGACATCACGCTCGACTACTACGAGGCGGGGGAGCCGACCCGGGTCGGCGGCGGCCTCCCGCTCGTCATGCTGCACGGCGGTGGGCCGGGGGCATCGGCGTGGTCTAACTTCGGCAGCGCGCTGCCGAGGTTCGCCGCGTCGTTCCGGACCCTGCTCGTGGACCAGCCGGGCTTCGGCGGCTCCGACCGGCCGCCGGTCGTCGGCAACTACTACCGCCACGCCGCCGACCACGTGGTCGCCCTGCTCGACGAGCTCGGCATCGACCGCGTCCACCTGCTCGGCAACAGCCTCGGCGGCGGTACGGCGATGCGGCTGGCGCTCACCCACCCCGACCGGGTCGGCCGGCTGGTCCTGATGGGCCCGGGCGGGCTCTCGCTCAACCTGTTCCACGCCGACCCGACCGAGGGCGTGCAGCGGCTGATGGAGTTCGGGGCGAACCCCACCCGCGAGGCGCTGCGGGCCTTCATCTCGACGATGGTCGTGAACCAGGACCTGGTGACCGACGAGCTGGTGGAGGAGCGGTTCGCCGACGCGACCGCACCGGGCGCCCAGGAGGCGATGCGCTCGATGGGCATGTCGTTCTGGAACCCCGAGACCGCCGAGGACGGCATGCTGTGGCGCGAGGCGCACCAGTTGCGCAAGCACACCCTGCTGACCTGGGGCCGCGAGGACCGGGTGAACCCGCTCGACGGTGCCTTCGCCGCCCTCAAGCTGATCCCCAAGGCCCAGCTGCATGTCTTCCCCAACTGCGGGCACTGGGCGCAGATCGAGGCCGCCGACGAGTTCGCCGAGATCTCCACGGCGTTCCTCGGTCGTCACGTCGAGAGGAGTCGGTCGTGATCGACATCAAGAGCATGGGCTACGTCCGCGTGGCCAGCACCGACCTGTCCCAGTGGGAGACGTTCTCCGGCAAGGTGCTCGGGCTCGCCAAGGGCCGCGGCCCGAACCCGGAGCACCAGTACTGGCGCATCGACGAGGTCTCCGCCCGGCTCGTGGTGTTCCCCGCCGACGTCGACCAGCTCGCCTGCGTGGGCTGGGAGGTCGCCGACCACCGCGCGCTGCAGGAGGCGCGCGAGCACCTGCAGAAGGCCGGGGTCGAGTTCGAGGAGGGCAGCGCCGACGAGCTCGACGAGCGGCGCGTGCAGGAGCTGATCCGGTTCGGCGACCCGTTCGACAACGTCTTCGAGCTCTTCCACGGCATCGCCTACGAGTCGCGACCCGTCGTCACGCCGTACGCCGCGAAGTTCGTCACCGGGGACCAGGGCATGGGCCACATCGTGCTGCCGGTGACCGACGACGTGGAGGCGCTGCGGTTCTACGCCGACGTGCTCGGCTTCCGGCTGCGCGACTCGATGAGCATGCCGGGTGAGTTCGTCGGGAGGGAGCCCGGCTCGAAGGTGTGGCTGCGCTTCCTCGGCGTGAACCCGCGGCACCACTCGCTGGCGTTCCTGCCGATGCCCAACCCGGCCAAGTGCGTGCACATCATGCTCGAGGTCGACGAGCTGGACCACGTGGGCCGCGCGCTGGAGCGGGTGCGCAAGCACGGGGCGCCGCTCTCGGCGACGCTGGGCCGGCACATGAACGACGAGATGATCTCGTTCTACGTGAGGTCGCCCGGCGGCTTCGACGTCGAGTTCGGCACCGACGGCCTCACCGTCGACGACCAGCGCTGGGTGGCGCGGGAGTCGACCGCCGTGTCGTACTGGGGCCACGACTTCGGCGCCGGCGGTCGGTGAGACGATCGACGCCATGAGCTCGGAACCCAGTCGCGACGTCCCGGAGGGGATGAGCCCGGACGCTCGCGAGACCTGGCCGAGCCCCGAGCTCATCTCGTCCTGGCTGGGCGACCAGGACATCGACTTCGAGTTCCGGCCCGGCGAGGACGTCGCCGTCCACGACGATCCCGAGGCCGTCGCCGCCGCGCGTCGCTTCCGCGACGTGCTGGGCCGGTTCGCCTCGGGCGTCACCGTCGTCACCGGTACGTCGGGCGGCGAGCCGGTCGGGCTGACCTGCCAGTCGTTCTCGAGCGTGTCGCTCGAGCCGCCGCTGGTGGTCTTCATCCCGGCGAAGTCCTCGCGCGCGTGGCCGCTGATCCAGCGCTCCGGCAAGTTCTGCGTGAACTTCCTGGCCGCCGACCAGGCCGAGCTGTCCAACACCATGGCCAGTCGCGGCACGGACAAGTTCGCGGACGTGAAGTGGACGCCCTCCCCGGAGACCGGATCGCCGATGCTCGAGGGCGCACTCGCCCACGTCGACTGCGCCATCCACACCGTCCACGAGGCCGGCGACCACTACGTCGTCATCGGCCGGGTCCTCGACCTGGTCACCCCCGGCGAAATCGACGGGGCCGCCGGCGAGCAGGACCCCCTGCTGTTCTACCGCGGGTCGTACCGCACCACCGCCCCCCGCTGACTCGGCGCGAGTTGCCCGCCAGGAGAGCCCGAGTCGGCGCGAGTTGCCCGCGAGGAGAGCCCGAGTCGGCGCGTCTTGTACGGAGCGGCGGGCAAGATGCGCCGACTCGCGCCTCCCATGTGGGCAAGATGCGCCGAGTCGCGGCGAGCGAGGGGTCAGAGGGTGATGGCGCGCCGGTGCTCATGGGGGGCGCCGAAGAGCTGGCCGAGGGCGTGGGCGCGCTTGAGGACCAGGTGGGCGTCGTGCTCCCAGGTGATCGCGATGCCGCCGTGCAGCTGGATGGTCTCACCGGCGATCCGCGAGGCCGCCTCGCAGCAGTAGGACTTCGCGACGTGGGCGAGCTCCTCGGCGTCGTCGGCACCCGTCGCGACGGCGTACGACGCCGCCCAGGACGCCGAGCGCGACATCTCCACGAGCACCAGCAGGTCGGCCATCCGGTGCTTGAGCGCCTGGAAGGAGCCGATCGGGCGGCCGAACTGCACCCGCTCCCGCGAGTAGGCGACGGTCATCTCGAGCGCCCGGGCCGAGAGGCCGGCGGCGAGCGCGGCGCAGCCGACCGCCCCCACCAGCCGGGCCCGCTCCCGGGCCGCCGGTCCGTCGCCGATCCGCGTCGCCGAGGACAGGTCGGTGGACACGGTCGCGAGGCGGATCGTCTGGTCCATCGACGGCACCCAGGTCGCCTCGGCGCCGGTGACCTCGTAGAGGCCGTCGTCGGTCGCCGCGATCACGATGGCGGCGAGATCGCCGTCGAGCACCGGCCCCTCGCCGTCCACGAGCGCCGCCACCTCGCCGGTCGCGATGCGCGGCAGCAGACGGGTCTTCGCGGCGTCGTCCGCGCCGGCGAGCAGCGCCTCGGTGACGACCAGCGAGGCGAGCAGGGGCGAGGGCACGAGCGAGCGGCCGAGCTCCTCGAGCACGACCGACGCCTCGAACAGCGAGGCGCCGAAGCCGCCGTACTCCTCCGGGACCGCGAGCGCCGCGACGCCGATCTGCTCGCACAGCGTCGACCAGAGCGCCTCGTCGTACCGCTCGACCCGCGCGTCGGCCCGCTTGGCCAGCAGCGCGCGGACGGTCGCCGCGAGCTCCTCCTGCTCCTCCGACAGCGCGAACTCCATCAGCGGGCCTCGACCGGCTCGACCAACGAGGAGAGCAGCCGCCCGCGGTGGTACGCCGGCGTGCCCCAGGCCGTCACCAGCGCGCGCACCTTGGTCAGCCACAGGCTGAGGTCGAACTCCTGGGTGTAGCCGATCGCGCCGTGCACCTGGAGTCCCGTGCGGGAGGCGAGGTACGCCGCGTCGCCGGCGGCCACCTTCGCGGCCGAGGCAGGAACCTCGCCGAGCGCCGCGCCGAAGACGAGCGGGCGGGCGAAGTCGAGCGCGATCCGCACGTCGGCGAGTGCGTGCTTGATCGCCTGGTACGACCCGATCTCGCGGCCGAACTGCCGGCGCTGCCGCACATAGGTCACCGAGTCGGCGAGGATCCGCTCGCCCGCGCCGAGCAGCTGCGCGGCCGTGGCGAGCACCGCCAGGTCGAACGCCTCGCCATCGGCCTCGCCCGAGCCCGCGACCCGGAACAGGTGCCGGGTGCGGTCGACCGAGCGGACCGCCTCGCCGACCGACTCGGCCGGCGTCGTACCGACGTAGACGCGGTCGGCGACGTCGGCGTCGAGCGCGTAGGGCACGTGCGGCGGGAGGGCGAGCGTCGCGACGCCCTCGACCTCCCGGCCCAGCGCGACCGGGAGGTACGCCGCCGACTCGACCCACGGGCCCGGCACGGCGTGTCGGCCGAGCGCCTCGAACGCGATCGCGACCTCGACCGGGGTCGCCTCGGTGGTGAGCTGGGTGACGCCGAGATCGGCGAGCCGCGCCCACAGTCTCAGGCCGGGGCCGTGGTCGCCGTCCGCCCAGGCGCGGGCCGCGGCGACGGTGTCGACCGCGGAGAGCAGGCTCTCCAGCGCGGCCGCGAAGTCGCGCTGGTCGTCGTCGAGCTCGAACCTCACCGCCGCACCTCCCGCGGGAGACCGAGGATCCGCTCGGCGACGATGTTGCGCTGGATCTCGTTGGTGCCGGCGTAGATCGGCCCGGAGAGCGAGAACGTGTAGCCGTCGAGCCACCGCGATTCCACCTCGGCCTCGGGGCCGAGCAGGTCGAGCGCGGTCTCGTGCAGCGCGACGTCGAGCTCGGACCAGAACACCTTGTTCACCGACCCGGCCGCGCCCAGGTCGCCACCGGCGGCGAGCCGGGTGACCGTGCCCCAGGTGTAGAGCCGGTAGGCCTGCGCGCGCAGCCAGGCGTCGACGACCTGGTCGCCCACGGTGGTTGAGGAAGGCGCCCCGGCGCCTGTCTCGAAACCACCGCGCTCGCGGTAGAGATCAAGCAGCCGGTCGGCGGCCGCGCAGAACCGGCCGGGGGAGCGCAGCGACAGGCCGCGCTCGTTGCCGGCGGTCGACATCGCGACCCGCCACCCGTCGCCGGGCGCGCCGAGCACGTCGCTGTCCGGGACGAAGACGTCCTCGAAGAACACCTCGGCGAAGCCCGCCTCGCCGTCCAGCTGGGCGATCGGACGCACGGTGATGCCGTCGGCGTCCAGCGGGAACAGGAAGTAGGTCAGGCCGTGGTGGCGGGTCGTGTCCGGGTCGGAGCGGAACAGCCCGAAGCCCCAGTGCGCGAACACCGCCCGCGACGACCAGGTCTTCTGGCCGTCGAGCACCCAGCCGCCGCGCTCGTCGTCGCGCCGCGCGGTCGAGCGGAGCGAGGCCAGGTCGGAGCCGGCCTCCGGCTCGGACCAGCACTGCGCCCAGACCTGCTCGCCGGTGGCCATCGAGGGCAGGAACCGGTCCTGCTGCTCCTGCGTGCCGTGGTCGAAGAGGATCGGGGACAGCAGGAAGATGCCGTTCTGGGAGACGCGGCCGGGTGCCCCGGCCCGGTAGTACTCCTCCTCGAAGACCACCCACTCGACAAGCGACGCGTCGCGACCGCGGTACGCCGCCGGCCAACTGACCACCGACCACCTCGCGTCGGCGAGCCGCCGCTCCCACTCCTGGTGCGCGGCGAAGCCCTCGGCGGTGTCCATCGACGGCAGCGGCTCGGCCGGCACGTTCGCGGCCAGCCACGCCCGCGCCTCGTCGCGGAAGGCGAGCTCCGACTCGCTCAGCTGCAGGTCCATCACTGCCTCAGCTCGGTCTTGAGCACCTTGCCGGACAGGTTGCGCGGCAGCGCGTCGACCGGCTCGACGTACCGCGGCACCTTGAAGTTCGCCAGCCGCTCCCTGGCGAAGGCGATGACGTCGTCAGGGGTGGCCGTGCCGACGACGTACGCCTTGCCGACCTCGCCCAGCCGCTCGTCGGGCACGCCGATCACGGCGACGTCGGCGACGCCGTCCATCCGGGCGAGCGCCTGCTCCACCTCGGCGGGGTAGACGTTGAAGCCGCCGGAGATGTACATGTCCTTGAGCCGGTCGGTGATCGTCAGGTTGCCCGCCTCGTCGAGGAGGCCGACGTCGCCGGTGTGCAGCCAGCCGTCGGCGTCGATCGCCTCGGCGGTGGCCTCGGGGTCGTCGAGGTAGCCGAGCATCACGTAGTCGCCACGCACCAGCAGCTCGCCCGCCGCAGAGTCCGACGCAGAGTCCGTCGCGGCGGCGATCCGCGTCTCCATCCCGGGGATCGCGCGGCCGCAGGTGGTCGCCACCAGCTCAGCCGGGTCGCCGGCGCGGCACATGGTGACCACGACCGCCTCGGTCATGCCGAACGCCGTGACCACCTGGTCGATCCCCAGACCCTCGGGATGGTCCTCGCGCATCCGCTCGATCAGCACGACGGGTACGACGGCGGCGCCGGTCACCGCGAGCCGCAGCGAGGACAGGTCGCGATCCGCGCGACCCGGTGCGGCCAGCAGCGACTGGTAGATCGTCGGCGCGCCCGGGAGCACGGTGATCCGCTCGGTCTCGATCAGCCGCATCGTCTCGTCGACGTCGAAGGTCGCCAGCGGGTAGAGCGTGGCGCCGGTCAGCAGTCCGACGACGATGCCGATCTTGTAGCCGAAGGAGTGGAAGAACGGGTTGACCACCAGGTAGCGGTCGTCTCGCCGGACGCCGCCCAGCTCGGCCCACGCCCGCGCGACGCCGATGGTCTGCCGGTGCGCGCTCATCGCGCCCTTGGACCGTCCGGTGGTGCCGGAGGTGAACAGGATGTCGGCCACGTCGTCCGGCGCGACGTCCGCGGGCGGGACGCCCTCACCCGCCCGGGCCGCGGCCATCAGCTCGGCCAGCGGCCGGACGATCTCGTCGTCGACCCCGGCCTCCCGCAGCTCGCGCACCTGGTCGCGCCCGAGGAACCCGTCGTGCACCACCACCAGTGCGGCGCCGGTGCGCCCGACCACGTCGGCGACCTCGGCCCCGACGTAGCGGGAGTTGACCGGCACCAGCACGGCGCCGGCGTACGAGACGGCGAGGGCGGCGACCGCCCAGTCGATGCTGTTCGGGCCCCACACCACGATCCTGTCGCCGGAGCCCGCGCCGGCGTCGGCGTAGACGCCGGCGGTGGCCTCGACTAGGCGCAGCAGCTCGGCGTACGACACCGTCCGACCGCCGGCGCCGGCCTCGACGTAGGCCGGGTGCTCGCCGAAGCGCTCCGCGGCGTCGCGGAGCAGGGCGGGCAGTGTGTCCGTACCAAGCATTTGCTTGGTAGACTACCACCCGTGGACCTGACCTACTCCGCGGCGGACCAGGCCCTCCGCGCCGAGGTGCGGGGCTGGCTCGAGGAGCACCTGAGCGGCGAGTGGGCCGCGCTGCGCGGGCTCGGCGGCGCCGGGCGCGACCACGAGGCGCACGACGAGCGGCTCGCGTGGAACCGGCTGCTCGCCGAGCACGGCTGGACGTGCGTCGGCTGGCCGGAGGAGTACGGCGGCCGCGGGCTGAGCCTCGTGCAGCAGGTGATCTTCCACGAGGAGTACGCCCGGGCGGACGCGCCGGTGCGCGTCAACCACCTCGGCGAGGAGCTGCTCGGCCCGACGCTGATGGCCTTCGGCACTGACGCCCAGAAGGCGCGGTTCCTGCCGAGGATCGTGGCGGTCGAGGAGCTGTGGGCGCAGGGCTACTCCGAGCCGAACGCCGGCTCCGACCTGGCCAACGTGCAGACCAGGGCCCGGCTGGTCTCGACCGGCTCGACCACCGCAGGCGAGTGGGTCGTGGACGGCCAGAAGGTGTGGACGTCCAACGCGCACCTCAGCCAGTGGGCGTTCGTGCTGTGTCGCACCGAGCCCGGGTCCGAGCGGCACCGGGGGCTGTCCTTCCTGCTGGTCCCGCTCGACCAGGACGGCGTCGAGATCCGCCCGATCGAGCAGCTCACCGGCGGCTCGGAGTTCAACGAGGTCTTCTTCACCGCGGCCCGGACCGACGCGGACCTGGTGGTGGGAGAGCCCGGCGGCGGCTGGCAGGTCGCGATGGCGCTGCTCGGCTTCGAGCGCGGCGTCTCGGTGCTCGCCCAGGTGGTCGGCTTCGCCCGCGAGCTGTCCGGCGTCGTGGACCTCGCCGGGGAGAACGGCGCGATCGACGACCCCGTCCTCCGCGACCGACTCGCGCAGCTCAAGGTCGAGCTGGACGTGCTGCGCTCCCAGGCCCTGCGCGGTCTGTCGTCCGACGCGCCCGGTGGGGACTCGATCTTCAAGCTGGTCTGGGCGAACTGGCACCAGCGGCTCGGCGAGGTCGCCATGGACGTCCTCGGCCCGGCCGGCCTGACGACCGGGACCGCGGACGGCTACGACCTCGGCCGCTGGCAGCGGCTCTTCCTCTTCTCGCGCGCCGACACGATCTACGGCGGCAGCGACGAGGTGCAGCGCAACATCCTCGCCGAGCGGGTGCTCGGCCTACCTCGCGAACCGAAGGGGAGCAACGAACACAGAGAGGTACGCGGATGACCACCGCTCCTGAGTACGTCCCGGGACATGACCTGCTGAAGGGCAAGGTCGTCGTCGTGACGGCAGCCGCCGGCGCGGGCATCGGCGCCGCCGTCGTACGCCGCGCGCTCGAGGAGGGCGCGCAGGCGGTGGTCCTCGGCGACACCCACGAGCGCCGGCTCGCGGAGGCCGAGGCGGCGCTGGGCGAGGAGTTCGGTGCCGAGCGGGTGCGTGCCCTGGTCTGCGACGTCACCGACGAGGCGCAGGTCGCCGCGCTGCTCGACGCCGCCGACGAGCTCGGCGGGGTGGACGTGATGGTCAACAACGCCGGCCTCGGCGGCACCGCCAGCATCCTCGACATGACCGACGACCAGTGGGGACGCGTCCTCGACATCACGCTCACCGGCACGTTCCGCTGCATCCGCGCCGCCGGGCGGCGGATGGTCGCCGCAGGCACGAGGGGCGTGATCGTCAACAACGCCTCGGTGATCGGCTGGCGGGCGCAGGAGGGACAGGCGCACTACGCCGCCGCGAAGGCGGGCGTGATGGCGCTGACCCGCAGCGCGGCGATGGACCTGGCGCCACACGGCATCCGCGTCAACGCGGTCTCGCCGAGCCTGGCGATGCACCCGTTCCTCGCCAAGGTCACCTCCGACGAGCTGCTCGAGGAGCTGACGAGCCGCGAGGCGTTCAAGCGGGCGGCGGAGCCGTGGGAGGTCGCGAACGTGATGGTGTTCCTCGCCAGCGACTACTCGTCGTACCTGACCGGCGAGGTCGTCTCGGTGAGCAGCCAGCATGCCTAGGAGAGACGAGCTGCTCGAGATCGCGGCCGGGCTGTTCGCCGAGAAGGGCTTCAAGAACACCACCGTGCGCGACATCGCCGACGCGGCCGGGATCCTGTCGGGCAGCCTCTACCACCACTTCGACTCCAAGGAGTCGATGGTCGACGAGATCCTGCGGACCTTCCAGGAGGAGCTCTTCGGGCAGTACGACGCCATCCTGGCCGGCGACCTCGACCCGCTGGCGAAGCTCGAGCAGGCCGTGCTCGTCTCCTTCGACGCGATCGACAAACACCGCGACGAGGTGGCGATCTTCCAGAACGAGGCCGCCTACCTGCTCACCTTCGACCGGTTCGCCTACCTCGGCGACCGCAACCGGCAGTCCCGCGAGGTCTGGCTGACCCTGCTCCGCAACGGCGTCGACGCCGGCGTACTCCGCGACGACCTCGACCTGGAGCTCACCTACCGGTTCATCCGCGACACCGTCTGGGTCGCCGTCTCCTGGTACCGCCCGGGCGGCCGACGCACCCACACCGAGATCGCGAGGCAGTACCTGTCCATCCTGCTGGAAGGGGTTCGACGTGGCTGAGGCATTCATCGTCGACGCGGTCCGCACCCCGGTGGGCAGGCGCGGCGGCGCCCTCGCCGGCGTGCACTCCGCCGACCTCGCGGCGCACACGCTCTCCGCGCTGGTACGCCGCACCGGCGTCGACCCGGGTGCCGTCGACGACGTGATCCTCGGCTGCTGCGACACCATCGGCTCCCAGGCCGGCGACGTCGCCCGCACCGCGTGGCTGGTGGCCGGGCTGCCCGACCATGTGCCCGGCGTGACCATCGACCGGCAGTGCGGCTCCTCCCAGCAGGCGGTGCACTTCGCGGCCCAGGGGGTGCTCTCCGGCACCCAGGACCTGGTGATCGCGGGCGGCGTGCAGAACATGAGCGCGATCCCGATCTCCGCCGCGATGCTGGTCGGCCGGCAGTACGGCTTCTCCACGCCGTTTGCCGAGTCGCCCGGCTGGCAGGCGAGGTACGGCGACCAGGAGGTCAGCCAGTTCCGCTCGGCTGAGATGATCGCGGAGAGGTGGGACCTCTCGCGCGAGGAGATGGAGGAGTTCGCGCTCGCCTCGCACGAGCGGGCGCGGACCGCGATCGCCGAGGGGCGGTTCGAGGGCGAGATCGAGCCGGTGCCCCTCGGGGACGGGCCGAGTTTCGACACCGACCAGTGCCCGCGCGAGACCTCGCTGGAGAAGATGGCCTCCCTGGAGCCGCTGGCGCCGGGGGGCCGGATCACCGCGGCGGTCGCCGCGCAGATCTGCGACGCGTCGAGCGCGCTGCTGATCGCCAGCGAGACCGCCGTACGCGACCACGGGCTGACGCCACGGGCGCGGATCCATCACCTGTCGGTGCGCGGCGACGACCCGGTCTGGATGCTCACCGGACCGATCCGGGCGACCAGGCACGCGCTCGACCGGAGCGGCCTGACGATCGAGGAGATCGACCTGTTCGAGTGCAACGAGGCGTTCGCCTCGGTCGTGCTCGCGTGGATGCGCGAGACCGGCGCGCCGCACGAGCGGGTCAACGTCAACGGCGGCGGCATCGCGCTCGGCCATCCGATCGGCGCCACCGGCACCCGGCTGATGGCCACGCTGCTGAACGAGCTCGAGCGCACCGGCGGCCGCTACGGCCTGCAGACGATGTGCGAGGGCGGCGGCCAGGCCAACGTCACCATCATCGAGCGGCTCTGATCCGTCCCCCGGTAGGTGCACTCAGAGGACGACGAACAGCCCGACGATGCCGGGGACGACGCCGAGGAGCAGCCAGGGCGACGCGAGCGGCTTGCGGTGGATCGCGCGGAACGCGGCGATCGCGATCACGCCGAAGGCGGCCGCGATCACGTTGAGGCCGACCTGCGCGTCCGTCCGGCTGTCGTCGACGTAGGCGGCCGCGATCACCAGGCCGACCGAGAGGTGGATGATCGTGGTGAAGGCGAGGGCCGAGAGCACCCACTTCTGCACGGGCTCGAGGTGCATCGGACCGGAGTCCCGGCGCCGGATGGTCTCGCGGCGCGGGTTGTCGGGGTCCATCAGGTGCCGGGGCCGCTTCCTGGGCCGCTGACCCGCCTGCTGCTCGCTCACCCGGCCATTGTCGCGCGCCCCGTCCAACGCCGGAAACTCGGATGCGCTCCGGCCGCGATGGAGTCATCCTCGGGAACCATGGACATCCGGCAGGTGACATGGGACGACGCCGATGCGGTACGCCGCTCGGCGGCCGTGCTGGAGGCCGTGCGCCTCGCCGAGCAGCCGTGGTCGCACGAGCACCGCGCCGACGCGCTCGCGCTGAGCATCCGCCACGGCTGGGACGGCGAGCCCGCCGACCACTTCCTGGTCACTGTCGACGGGACCGACGTCGCCACGGCGACGTACGAGACGTCGACGTTTGACAACCGGCACGTCGCCTGGCTCGGCGTCGACGTGCATCCCGACCACCGGCGGCGAGGGCACGGCTCGGCGGTCGTCGAGCACCTGGTGGAGCGGGCGCGACGCGACGGCAAGACGTCGGTGGGCATGGACAGCTGGGATCTGCCCGGCCCGCAGGCGTTCGCCGCGAGGCACGGGTTCGAGCGCAGGCAGGTCACGGTCAACCGGCGCCAGCACCTCGCGAAGGTCGACCGGGCCGAGGTCGACCGGCTGCATGCCGAGGCGCTCGCCGCGGCCGCCGGCTACGAGCTGGTCCGCCGGGTCGGCGCGACGCCCGAGGCCGAGCTGCCCGCGCTCACGCGGCTGACCGAGTCGATCAACGACGCCCCGCTCGACGACCTGGACCTGGAGGACGAGGTCTTCCCGCCCGAGCGGATCGCCGCCTACGAGTCGGCGCAGGCGGGGCTGGGCCACGTGCTCCACCGGATCTACGCGCGGCACCGGGGGACCGGCGAGCTGGCCGGCCACACCGTCGTCGCCGTGGAGGGGCTGCGGCCGCGGATCGGCCACCAGCACGACACCGCGGTGGCGCGGGCGCACCGCGGGCACCGGCTCGGCGTGCTGCTCAAGGCCGACATGGTGCGCTGGCTCGCCGAGGCGCAGCCGCAGCTCGAGACGATCGACACCTGGAACGCCGAGTCCAACGACCACATGATCGGCGTCAACCGGGCGCTCGGCTACCAGATCCTCGCCCGGGCGTTCGCCTACCAGCGCTCGCTCTAGCTAGACGACGTACGCCGAGGCACGGCGCAGCTCGTCGGCGGCGCGGATGACCACGCGGTCGATGAGCTCCTCGCAGGTCGGCAGGTCGTCGATCACGCCGACGACCTGACCGCTGGCGAGCACGCCGGCGGAGGTGTCGCCCTCGACCAGCCCGGCCTTGAGCATCATCGGCGTGTTCGCCGCGAGCGCCATCTGGCCCAGCGTGCGGCCCTGCGCCCGCCTCATCTCCCGGCCGTCCCTGAGCAGCGCGGCCCACGACATCCCCGAGTCCCTCTTGAACTCACGGGTGCGTCGCATCGTCGGGCCGAGCCGCCTGAGCACGCCGGTCTCCTCGAGCTCCGCGACCAGCTCGGTGCGCAGCATCCGGTGCGGCATCCCGTCGACCTTGGCGGTGACGACGGTGTCGGTCAGCCCGCGCTCGAGGTAGAGCCGCTTGACCGCGTCGGGCACGGCCGAGTCCTGGGTCAGCAGGAACCGGGTGCCCATGCCGATCCCTGCGGCGCCGTACGAGAGCGCCGCGGCGAGCCCGCGGCCGTCGAAGAAGCCGCCGGCCGCCACGACGGGGATGTCGCTCTGCACGCTTCTCAGGCCATCCAGCACGGTCGGCAGCAGCAGCGTGGTCGGCACCGGGCCGGTGTGGCCGCCGCCCTCGCCGCCCTGGACCATGACGGCGTCCGCGCCCCACGACGCGACCTTGACCGCGTGCCTGGCCGCACCGATCGACGGCATCACCACGATGCCGTGCTCCTTGAGCTTCGCGATCAGCTCGGGCTTCGGCGCGAGGGCGAAGGACGCGACCTTGACGCCGTGGTCGATCAGCAGCCGGCACCGGTCGGCCGCGTCGGCGGCGTCGGCCCGGAGGTTCACCCCGAACGGCTGGTCGGTGCGTGCCTTGACCTCGACGATCGCCTGCTCGAGCTCGGCGAAGGCCATGGTGGCGCTGGCCAGGATGCCGAGGCCGCCGGCGTTGGCGGTGCCGCTGACCAGCCGCGGCCCGGACACCCACCCCATGCCGGTCTGCACGACCGGGTGACGCACGCCGACCAGGTCCGTGAACGGCGTGCGGAGCAGCTGCTCAATCATTCGGCCGGCACCTCCTTGAACCGGAGCCCCTTCGGGTCGAGCACCTCGCGGATGAGGATCAGCTCCTCCGTGGTGGGCTCGCGCGTGGTCGGTACGTCGTCCTCGACCGGCAGCTCGAAGCCGGTCGCCGCGCGGACCTCGTCGACGCTCACCCCGGGGTGCACGCTCAGCAGCCGCACCGTGTCATCGGCGCCCCGGACGTCGAAGACCCCGAGGTTGCTGACGATCCGGTGGATGTCGTGGTAGCGCGCCGCGGCCGGCCCCGCCTCCTTCGCCAGCCTCGGGCCGACGCCGGACACGACGTCGACGCGCTCGACGAAGACGCGGGGTGAGTGCCTCGGGACCCAGTACGACGTGCGGTTGTTGACCGTGTTGCCCGGGGCGCCGCGGCTGCCGAGCAGCTGCCGCGTGGGCCGGCGCCAGTCGCCGATGGCGGAGATGTTCTGGTTGCCGTGCCGGTCGACCTGGGTCGCGCCCATCATCACGTGCCGCTTGCCGTAGGCGACCACGTCGAAGACCCTGCGGAACGGGATCCACCCCTCGACCACCTCGGACTTCGAGTGGATCGGCGGGACGCCGGCGAGGAAGAGCGACTCGCCGTCGGAGATCACCAGGTCGGGGTTGCTCGTCAGCTTGGCCAGCCGGACGCCGAGCATCGGCAGCAGCCCCATCGGGCTGGCGAAGACCTCGCCGTCGTCGCGGAACGCGTCCGCGATCGCGGCGGCGCACACGTCTGCCCTCGTGGCGTCGCTCATGCCTGCTCCTCCCCGAACGCCTGCACCGCGGCCTGGTAGGCCGCCTCGTCGCCGGCCAGGAATCGGTCGTGGAACGCCGCCCAGTCCTCGTCGCTGCCGGACGCCGCGGCGGCGTACGCCCGCTGGAACCTCTCGTCGCGCTCGTAGTCGGGCGTGCAGGTGGTGAAGTGCGCGCCGTTCGGGGTCTCGACCACGCCGCTGACCATCATCCGGTTGAGCAGCAGGCGCTGGACCGGGGTGTCGACGGTGAGGCCGGCCGTGTCGACGACCTCCTCGCAGGAGACGTAGGCGCGGTCGGCGGCCATGCAGAAGAGGTCGTCGAAGTAGGGGTCCGGGCCGAGGTAGGACGCGTTGCCGTGCCGGTCGGCGCGGTTGAGGTGGACCAGGGCGGCGTCGAGGTGGAGTGCGGGCACCGCCACGAGCTCCTCGCCGTCGTCGTAGGGGCTGGTGACCGTCTTGATCCACGGCTGGTTGACGAGCACGTCGGAGCCGAGGCCGGCGCGCATCGGCAGGAACGGCAGCCGCTGGGCGGCGGCGCGCAGGCCGGTCTGGAACATGCCCTCGTCGAGCTCGACCAGCTCGGGGATGGTGCCCTCCTGGCGGGCCTTCGCGAAGTTGGGCTCGAGCGGCACCGAGTCGAGGCTGACGAACGCGAAGACCAGCTTGCGGATCCTGCCGGCGCGGGCGAGCAGGCCGACGTCGGCGCCGCCCCAGCTGACGATGGTCAGGTCCTTCAGGTCGCTGCGGAGGATGCCGCGGACCAGCGCCATCGGCTTGCGGCGCGGGCCCCAGCCGCCGATGCCGATGGTCATCCCGTCCTGCAGCTCGCCGACGACCTCGTCGATCGACATCTGCTTGTCGCGTGGTCCCTTGCTCACTTCTTCGACTTCTCCGTTCCCGCGAAGTGATCGCGCAGCTCGTCGCTCACCCCGGCGAGGTTCAGCTCGAAGGTGAACCCCTGCTCGAAGCGGTAGCTCTTGTTCACGTCGATCGGGTCGATGCCGTTGAGCGCCTCCTTGGCGGCCCGGATCACCCGGGTGTCCTTGGCGGCGATCTCACCGGCCACCTCCAGCGCCGCGTCGTCGAGCCGGTCGCGGGGGACCACCTCGAGCACGCTGCCGAACCGCACGAGCTCGGTCGCCTTGATGGTGCGCGCGGTGAAGTAGAGGGTGCGCATCAGGTGCTGCGGCACCAGTCGGGCCATGTGCGTGGCCGCGCCGAGCGCGCCCTGGTCGACCTCGGGTACGCCGAAGTAGGCGTCGTCGCTCGCGACCACGCAGTCCGCGTTGCCGACCAGCCCGACCCCGCCGCCGAGGCAGAAGCCGTGGACCGCCGCGACGACCGGCACGGCGCACTCGTAGACCGCCTTGAACGCCGCGAAGCAGCCCCTGTTGGCGCCGATCAGCGCCTCGAAGCCGGCGGTGTGCTGCATCTCCTTGATGTCGACGCCCGCGTTGAAGCCGCGGCCCTCGGCCCGCAGCACGACGACCTTGGTGTCGAAGTCGGTCGCGGCCTGGTCGAGAGCCGACGCCACGTCGTACCACCCCTGGACGGTGAGCGCGTTGACCGGCGGATGGTCCATCGTCACCACCCGGATCCCGTCGGCGCGGAGCTCGGAGGAGATGCCCATGGCGCAGCCTTCCCGTGTCGGAATCCCCGGTCGACCGGGGATCCTCACAACCTAACGCTTGCTTGGTAGACTACCAGCATGACGCTCGCCGTGGACCTCACCGGCCGGGTCGCGCTCGTCACGGGCGGCGCCCGGGGGATCGGCCTCGGCATCACGCGCGCCCTGCTGGCGGCCGGGGCCGACGTGGTGACGTGCTCGCGCTCGGAGGCGGAGCCCGTCCCCGGCACCACGCACCGGGTCTGCGACGTCCGCGACGCCGACGCCGTGCAGGCGCTGGTCTCCTCGCTCGACCGGCTCGACGTGCTGGTCAACAACGCCGGGGGAGCGCCCGCGGCCGACGCCGCGACGGCGTCGGCGCGGTTCCACGAGAGGATCGTGGGCCTCAACCTGCTCGCGCCGCTGGCGTGCGCGCAGGCCGCGAACGCGGTCATGCAGCAGCAGGAGGCCGGCGGCGCGATCGTCAACATCTCCTCGGTCTCGGCGAGCCGCCCGGCGCCGACCATCGCGGCGTACGGCGCCGCCAAGGCCGGCCTGGACTCGCTGACCGCGTCGCTGGCGATGGAGTGGGCGCCCAAGGTGCGCGTGAACTCCATCGACGTGGGGCTGTGCCGGACCGAGCAGACCGACGACCACTACGGGGACGACGCCTCGGTGGCCGCGATCGAGCGGACCATCCCGCTCGGCCGGATGGCGCGACCCGAGGAGGTCGGGAACGTCGCCGCGTTCCTGGCCAGCGACCTGGCGTCGTACGTCTCCGGGGCGACCGTCGCCTGCCACGGTGGGGGCGAGCCGCCCGCCTTCCTGATCGTCTCGAAGGGACTCTCATGACCAAGCTGCTCGAGGGCCGCGTCGCGATCGTCACCGGCGCCGGCCGCGGCATCGGCCGGGCGCACGCGCTGGAGCTCGCCCGGCACGGCGCGGCCGTGGTGGTGAACGACTACGGCGTCTCGTTGGCCGGCCAGAAGAATCGAGCAGAGGACCCGGCGGAGACCCCGGCCGAGTCGGTGGTCGCCGAGATCGAGGCCCTGGGTGGCCGCGCGGTGGTGAACACCGCCGACGTCGCCGACTTCGCCCGGGCGGAGGCCATGGTGCGGCAGGCGATCGAGACGTTCGGCGGCCTCGACATCCTGGTGAACAACGCCGGCTTCGTGCGCGACCGGATGCTGGTCAACACCTCCGAGGAGGAGTGGGACGCGGTCGTCCGGGTGCATCTCAAGGGCCACTTCGCGCCGCTCCGGCACGCCGGCGCCTACTGGCGCGCCGAGGCCAAGGCGGGCCGCCAGCGCGCCGCCCGCGTCGTCAACACCTCGTCCGGTGCCGGCCTCCAGGGCTCGCTCGGGCAGGCGACGTACTCCGCGGCCAAGGCGGGCATCGCCGGCCTCACCCTCGTGGCCGCCCAGGAGATGGGCCGCTACGGCGTCGCCGTCAACGCGATCGCCCCGGTCGCCCGGACCCGGATGACGGAGGGCGCCTTCGACACCTCGGCGATGGCGCTGCCCGAGGACAACTCGCCGATCGTCGCCTGGCTCGCCTCCGAGGAGGCCGGCGACGTCACCGGACGGGTGATCGAGATCGACGGGTCGACGATCACCGTGGAGACCGGCTGGGCGCACGGCCCGGCCCGCGACCTCGGCCGCCGGTGGGAGGCGGCCGAGGTCGGCCCCGCCCTGCGGGAGCTCCTCGCCGCCGCCCCCACGCCGGAGCCGGTGTACGGCGCCTGACCGCTCGACGGATCAGATGCGCTCGATGACCGTCCCGGTCGCCATGGCGCCGCCCGCGCACATCGAGATCAGCGCGGTCGAGGCGTCGCGGCGCTCGAGCTCGTGGAGCGCGGTGGTGATCAGCCGGGTGCCGGTGGAGCCGACCGGGTGGCCGAGCGCGATGGCGCCGCCGTTGACGTTCACCAGGTCCAGGTCCACGCCGTGCTGGTCGGCCCAGGAGAGCACCACCGACGCGAACGCCTCGTTGACCTCGAACAGATCGACGTCGCCGATCGACATCCCGGTGCGGTCGAGCACCTTCCGGGTCGCCTCGATCGGGCCGTCGAGGTGGTAGTAGGGGTCGGAGCCGACCAGGCAGTGCGTCACGATCCGGGCCCGCGGGGTGAGACCCAGGGCGCGCGCCCGGTCCTCGTCCATGAGGAGTACGGCGGAGGCGCCGTCGCTGATCTGCGACGACGTGCCGGCGGTGTGCAGGCCGTCGGGCAGCACCGGCTTGAGCGCGGCCAGGCCCTCGAGGGTGGTGTCGCGGAGCCCCTGGTCGGTGTCGACGAGGCGGGTCTCGGCGGTCGGCGTACCGTCCTCGCCGAGCACCGGGGCCTCGATCGCCGCGATCTCGCGCTTGAAACGGCCCTCGTCGACCGCGACCCGGGCCTTCTGCTGGGAGGCGAGGCCGAACGCCTCGAGGTCGGGGCGGGCGAGGCCGCGGTTGCGGGCGATCCGGTCGGCGGCCTCGAACTGGTTGGGCAGGTCGATCGACCAGTCGTCGGGGCGGGGGTCGCCCGTGCCCTGCGGGACGTTCGCGCCGAGAGGGATGCGCGACATCGCCTCGACGCCGGCCGCGATGCCGACGTCGATGGTGCCGGCGGCGATCATGTCGTTGACCAGGTGCGCGGCCTGCTGGCCCGAGCCGCACTGGGCGTCGACCATGGTGCCGCCCGTGTGCCGGGCGAGGCCGGCGTGCAGCCAGGCGCGCCGCACCATCGCGTTGGACTGCTCGCCAGCCTGGGTCACGCAGCCGGCGACGACCTGGTCGACCAGGTCGGACTCGACGTCCGAGCGGGCGAGGAGCTCGCGCATGGCATGGCCGATGAGGACGGCGGGGTGCACGCCGGCGAGCCAGCCCCCGCGCCTGCCGAGGGGAGTGCGGACGGCGTCGACGATGACCGGAGTGCCCATGGGAGAAAACTAGAACATGTTCTGATTGCGGACAACCTCGGGGCGGCGACTCGGCGGGCGGCGGCTTCCCCTGCGTACCGCCGGTAGGTATCCTCCGTTGCTAGAACGTGTTCCACTATGACGACGAGCCAGCAGAGGGAGCTCCCGTGACCGCTACCGCCCTGCCCGAGGGATTCGACTTCACCGACCCCGACGTGAACCAGGCGGCGATCCCGCATGAGCAGTTCCGCGCGGCGCGCCAGAGCTCGCCGATCATGTGGGTCGGCCAGGAGCCGGCGTGGACGACCGGCTTCGCCCCCGAGGGCCAGGCCGGCTACTACGCGATCACGCGACATGAGGACGTCTCGGCGATCTCCAAGGACAGCAAGAACTGGTCGACGTACGAGAACGGCGCGATCATCCGGTTCCCCGGCGAGATGCTCCGCGAGCAGATCGAGCTCCAGCGCGTCATCCTGATCAACCAGGACCCGCCGGAGCACACGCAGACCCGCGCGATCATCTCCCGCGGCTTCACGCCCCGGTCGATCGCGGAGCTCGAGGAGACCATGGTCCGGCGCGGCAACGAGATCGTGCAGGCGGCCGTCGGCCGCGGCACCGGCAACTTCGTGGAGGAGGTGGCCGCCGAGCTGCCGCTGCAGGCGATCGCCGACCTGATCGGCGTTCCCCAGGAGGACCGGCACAAGCTCTTCGACTGGTCGAACCAGATGCTGGCGGGGGAGGACCCCGACTACGCCGGCAACAACGACGTCGCGGCCGCCGAGATCCTCGGCTACGCCATGATGCTCGCCGCCGACCGGCAGGCCAACCCGCGCGACGACCTGATCACCAAGCTGATCAACGCCCACAAGGGCGAGCGCGGCCTCAGCGACGACGAGTTCGGCTACTTCGTGATCCTGCTCGCGGTGGCCGGCAACGAGACCACGCGCAACGCGATCTCGCACGGCATGAACGCCTTCCTCGACCACCCCGAGCAGTGGGAGATCTGGAAGCGCGACCGGCCGGCGACCATGGTCGACGAGGTGGTCCGCTGGGCGACGCCGGTGACGGTCTTCCAGCGTACGGCGCTCCACGACGTCGAGATCGGCGGCGTGCGGTTCAAGAAGGGTGAGCGGGCCGCGCTGTTCTACGCGAGCGCGAACTTCGACGAGGAGGTCTTCGAGGACCCCTTCACCTTCGACGTCCTGCGCGACCCGAACCCGCAGCTCGGCTTCGGCGGCCACGGCGCCCACTACTGCCTGGGCGCCAACCTGGCGCGTCAGGAGATCCGGGTGATCTTCAACGCGCTGGCCGACCACGCGCCCGACATCGCCAAGCTCGCCGAGCCGGCGCGGCTGCGGCACTCGTGGGTCAACGGGCTCAAGGACCTGCCGGTCAGGTACGCGTAGACACGCGCTCGGTGAGAACCAGCGGGCCGTCCGCGGTGATGGCCACGGTGTGCTCCATGTGCGCGCCGCGCGAGCCGTCCTTGCTCCGCAGCGTCCACCCGTCCGCGTCGGTGTAGATCTCGTCGGTCGTGTGCAGGAACCACGGCTCGATCGCGATCACCAGGCCCGGTCGCAGCTTCAGACCGCGGCCGGCCCGGCCGTCGTTCGGCACGTGCGGCTCGCCGTGCATGGTGCGGCCGACGCCGTGCCCGCCGAACTGGAGGTTGACGCCGAGCCCGGCGCCGCGCGCGACCTCGCCGATCGCGGCGGAGATGTCGCCGAGCCGGTTGCCCGGGCGCGCCTGCTCGATGCCGGCCGCCAGCGCCCTGCCGGTGAGCCCGATGAGGTCGAGATCCTCCTGGCGCGGCGTGCCGACCACGACGCTGAGCGCGGAGTCGGCGACCCAGCCGTCGACGTTCGCCGCGAAGTCGACGCTGAGCAGGTCGCCGTCCTGGAGCGCGTAGTCGTGGGGGAGGCCGTGCAGCACGGCGTCGTTCACCGACGTGCAGAGCACCTTGCCGAACGGCGAGGCGCCGAACGACGGGTGGTAGTCGATGTAGCAGGACGCGGCGCCGCGCTGGCGGATCATCGCGTGGGCGAGCTCGTCGAGCTCGAGCAGGTTCACGCCGACGTCGGCCTTCTCCTCGAGGGCGGCGACGACGTCGGCGACGAAGCGTCCGGCGGGACGCATCTGTTCGATCTGGTGGGGAGTGCGGAGCTCGATCACCACACGACCCTATCCAGGCTCGGCTCACGGACCTCGCCCACCGGGCACGGCGGTCGGAGCGGGGTCCCTCCGCTGAGGGCGGATCCGCTGCCGGCGGATTCGCTGGAACGGCGTACCCGCGCCGTCGACGCTGGAGACATGACCCAGACACCTGCGCTCGCCGGCCTGTCCGCGGCCGACCGCCTCCTGCACCAGCGGATCATCGTCCTCGGCCAGGAGGTCGACGACGTGATCGCCAACAAGGTCTGCGCCGAGCTGCTGCTCCTCTCGGCCGAGGACCCGCACCGCGACATCAGCCTCTACCTCAACTCGCCAGGAGGATCGGTCAGCGCCGGCCTCGCCATCTACGACACCATGCGGCTGATCCCGAACGACGTCAGCACGCTCGCGATGGGCCTCGCGGCGAGCATGGGGCAGTTCCTGCTCTCCGCCGGCACTCCGGGCAAGCGCTTCGCGCTGCCGCACTCGCGGATCCTCATGCACCAGGGCTCGGCCGGGATCGGCGGGTCGGCGATCGACATCGAGATCCAGGCCGAGAACCTCGAGCACGTGAAGAACGTGCTGCTCGACCTGATCGCCGAGCACACCGGCCAGCCACGCGAGCGGGTCGAGCGGGACTCGCTGCGCGACCGGTGGTTCACCGCCGAGGAGGCG
Organism: Nocardioides hungaricus; assembly: GCF_054782915.1. Taxonomy (NCBI): domain Bacteria; kingdom Bacillati; phylum Actinomycetota; class Actinomycetes; order Propionibacteriales; family Nocardioidaceae; genus Nocardioides; species Nocardioides hungaricus. The sequence goes on from NZ_BAAGRO010000061.1 coordinate 52,556, forward strand.
CGGGAGTACGGGTTCGTCGACCAGGTGCTCACCGACGTCGCCGCGGTGACTCCGGCTCGCCCGAGCGCGACGTTCGGAGGGGTCCGGTGAGCACCTACGCCATCCCCTCCGTCGTCGAGAGGACCGTGCGCGGCGAGCGGGCGGTCGACATCTACAGCCGGCTGCTCACCGACCGGATCGTCTACGTCGGCACCGAGATCGACGACGGCGTCGCCAACGTCGTCATCGCCCAGCTCCTGCACCTGGAGTCGGAGAGCCCGGAGACGCCGATCAACCTCTACCTCAACTCGCCCGGCGGCTCGGTCACCGCGATGCTCGCGATCTACGACACGATGCAGTACGTCCGCTCGCCGGTCGGCACCACGTGTGTCGGGCAGGCGGCCTCGGGCGCAGCCGTCCTCCTCGCGAGCGGTACGCCGGGCAGCCGGATGGTGCTGCCGCACGCGCGGGTCGTGCTGCACCAGCCGTCCGGGGGCGGCCAGGGCACGCTGCCCGACCTCGCCCTGCACGCCAAGGAGATCGTGCGGCTGCGGGCGGAGATGGAGCAGATCCTGGCCCGGCACACCGGGCAGTCGGTCGAGAGGCTGCGCGAGGACACCGACCGCGACCTGATCCTGGCCGCTGAGGACGCCGTGGCGTACGGGCTGGCCGACGGCGTACTGGACAGCAGAAAGGCGCCGGTGGAATGAACGGGCCGGGCCGATCGGTTGCGGCTCACATGAGCGAACTGGTGGACCGCACGATCACAGCTCTCCGGACCGAGCACGACGTCCTCGTCGCGCTGCTGCCGAACCTCCCCGACGAGTCCCTCGAGGCGCCGAGCGGCGCGTCGGAGTGGACGATCGCCCAGGTGCTCTCGCACCTCGGCAGCGGCGCCGAGATCGGCCGGGCGCCGATCGCCCGGGCGGCGGGGGAGGACGCCGAGCCCACGGACAACCAGGCGATCTGGGCCCGGTGGGACGCCGCCAGCCCGGTCGACCAGGCGGCCGGCTTCGTCGAGCACGACACGGCGTACGTCGAGACGGTGGAGGCGCTGACGCCGGAGCAGCGCTCCTCGTCGACCGTGGACCTGGGGTTCCTGCCCGAGCCGGTGCCGCTCGTGGTCGCGCTCGGGATGCGGCTCAACGAGGTCGCCAACCACTCGTGGGACGTGCGGGTCGGCCTCGACCCGTCCGCGGAGGTGCACCCGGACTCCGCCGACCTCCTCGTCGAGCTGTTCCGCGGCCCACTGGGCTTCCTGCTCGGCTTCTCCGCCAAGCCCGGCGAGCTGCCCGAGCCGGCCACGGTCGCGGTGCCCGGCGCCGGCCTGGTCATCGACACCGGCGTCGCGGTCGTCGGCGGCGTCGGCTCGCCCTCCGCGACGTTCCGGGGCGCGCCGGAGGCGTTCATCCGGCTGCTCAACGGCCGGCTCAGGGAGCCGTACGCCGAGGGCGTCGCCGTCGAGGGCACGGTGTCCCTCGACGACCTGCGGCGGGTGTTTCCGGGCTACTGAGGGGCGGCGGGGATTCCAGGAGAAGTCCGGGTGGAGGCGCTCCGTCCGGTCGCGGACCGACCAGCTGGCTACGAGGCCAGGCAGACCGGGCCTGGGATCCGGGCCAGCCGCTCGCTGACCCGGCCGGTCAGGTCGACCAGCCGGAGGCCGAGCGCGCCAGCCACGGCGCCGAGCACCTCAGAGCTGGGCTCCTTGAGGCCGCGCTCGACCTCGGAGAGGTACTGCGTCGACACCCCGGCCTGCCCGGCCACGTCGGCGAGCGTGCGCCCGACGGACTGCCGCTCCTCGCGGAGCTCGCGTCCGGCCGCCTCGCGCCACAGCGGCTCCGGCTCCGGCTCGGGCACAGATGCACGGTCGGGGCTCGGGAACGCGATCAGCTCGCCCATGTCCGGAGACTACTTCACCCACTCGCCCAGGTCCGCGTCCCGCAGCAGCTCGCGCGCCTCCTCGATCCGGTCGTCGGGCACCAGCACCCGCATCTGGAGGAAGCGCAGCGAGCCCTCGAGGACGGCGGTGTGCCGGTCCGCGACGTGGCACGGGATGTCGTCACCGTTGAGCAGTGCCTCGACGACGGCGATCAGCGCGACGTCGTTGGTGCGGATCAGCTCGGCCATCCACCGAATCTAGCCGGTCGTCCGCCTGAGGGCGGCGTATACACCTGCCAGAGGCGGACGACCCGCGACGCGACGCCTAGTTCGACGGCTTCTCCGCGCCCACGACCCACATCGCGAAGAACTGCGAGCCGCCGCCGTACGCGTGGCCGAGGGCGCGGCGGGCGCCGTCGACCTGGTGCTCGCCGGCGGCGCCGCGGACCTGCAGCGCGGCCTCGCCGAAGCGGAGCATGCCCGAGGCGCCGATCGGGTTGGAGGAGAGTACGCCGCCCGAGCAGTTGACCGGGAGCCGGCCCTCCATGGCGGTGGCGCCGGACTCGGTGAGCCGCCAGCCGCCGCCGTTCTCCTCGGCGAAGCCGAGCGACTCGAGCCACATCGGCTCGAACCAGGAGAACGGCACGTAGATCTCGGCCGCGTCGATCTCCTCGAGCGGGTTGGTGATGCCGGCCTGCCTCCACAGCGCGGCCGCGGCGTCGCGGGACGCCTGCGGGTTCACCTGGTCGCGCTCGGCCGCCGTGGTGGCCTCCGAGCGCATCACCGTGCCGTGGATCCACGCCGGGTTCGGCGAGGCGGCGGCGGTGTCCTCGTCGACGATCACCAGGGCGCAGGCGCCGTCGGAGGACGGGCAGGTCTCGTCGTACCGGATCGGGTCCCACAGCATCTGCGAGGCCAGCACCGACTCGACGGTGGTGTCCGGGTTCCTCAGGTGCGCGTAGGGGTTCTTCAGCGCGTTCTGCCGGTCCTTGGCCGCGACGATCGCGCCGACGTGCGTCGGCGCCTCGGAGCGCCGGATGTAGGACCGGACATGGGGAGCGAAGTAGCCGCCGGCGCCGGCGTGCACCGGCATGTTGAACGGCAGCGGCACCGAGAGCGCCCACATCGCGTTGGACTCCGACTGCTTCTCGTAGGCGACGGTGAGCACCCGCTTGTGCACGCCGGCCTGCACGAGTGAGGACGCGACGATCGCGGTCGAGCCGCCGACGGAGCCGGCGGTGTGCACGCGCAGCAGCGGCTTGCCGGCCGCGCCCAGCGCCTCGGCCAGGAACAGCTCGGGCATCATCACGCCCTCGAACAGGTCGGGCGCCTTGCCGACGACGACGGCGTCGATGTCATCGAAGGACAGGTTCGCGTCGGCCAGCGCGCGGTCGATCGCCTCGCGGCACAGACCGGCCATCGAGACGTCCTCGCGCTTGGCCCGGTGGTGGGTCTGACCCACGCCGACCACGGCGGCGGGCTGCTTGGCCATCAGGAGCGTCCTTCCAGGGTGCACAGGAGGTTCTGTTGCAGGGCGGGGCCGGAGGTCGCGTGGCCCACGGCCCTGGTCACCTCGCCGGACCAGATCCGCGAGGCCGCCTCGCCGACGCGGATGCCGCCGCCGGAGAACATCGGGTTGCCGGTGAGCGCGCCGCCCGACGGGTTGACGCGGACGTCGTCGGCGAGGCCGAGCTCGCGCCGCAGGATCAGCTCCTGGTGGCTGAACGGCGCGTGCAGCTCGGCCACCTCCACCCCCACCAGGTCGAGGTCCGCCGCCGCCCGGGCCGCCGACGGCGCCCGGGTCAGGTCGCGGGTGCCCAGGCTCATCGGGTCGATGGAGTGCGACAGGCCGCTGATCCACGCGGGACGATCGCGCACCTCGCGGGCCCTGTCGTCCGCGGCGAGCACAAGGGCGGCCGCGCCGTCGGTGACGGGGGAGCAGTCGTGCTTGCGCAGCGGGTCGGCGTACATCGGCCGGGCCAGCAGCTCCTCGACCGAGGAGCCGCCCTTGCGGATCGAGTACTCGTTCTTCTCCGCGTCGGTCAGCGATCGGTTGGCGACCTCGGCCATCGCGGCCTCGTCCCAGACGCCGGCGTCGATGCCGACCCGCGCCTGCAGCGCGGCCAGCGACACGGTGTCGGGCCACAGCGGCGTCATCGTGTACGGCTCGAGCTGGAGCGCGAGCGACCGGCGCAGCACGCCGGCCGAGGACTTGCCGAAGGCGTAGACCAGCGCGGTGTCGACCTCGCCGGTCTGGATCTTGATCCAGGCCTCGTACATCGCCCACGCGAGGTCCATCTCCACGTGGGACTCGTTGACCGGCGGGATCACGCCGATCGCGTCGACCGCCTGCACGAACGAGAACGACCGCCCGGCCAGGTAGTCCGAGGACCCCGAGCACCAGAACCCGACGTCCCTACGGGTCCAGCCGGTCTGCTCGTAGCACTCGGCGAACAGCGGGACCAGCAGCTCCACGCAGGTCGGCGACCCGTCGAACTCCGCCATCTGTCGCTGGGCGAACCCGACGACCGCAACGTCTCTCATCTCAACGCTCCCCAGTTCCCGGTCAGAGGTGGTGCTGGTAGGTGTCGTAGTCCGCATCGGGATCGCCGGTCGGCTCGAAGTGGTCGATGTTCTCCAGCGAGTACGTCCACTCCTCCCGCGGCTTCCAGACCGCCTTGACCCGCATGCCCATCCGCACCTCCGCGGCCGGTACGCCGAGGATCAGGTGCAGCACCGCGATGTCGGCGCCGTCGAGCAGCACATAGGCCGAGACGTACGGCGGGGCGATCTTCTGGCCCAGGAACGGCACGTTGACGATGCAGAACGTCGTGATGGTGCCGGTCTGGGAGACCTCGACCTCCTCGGCCGTCGGAGTGCCGTCGGCCGGGCAGGCGCTGCGCGGCGGGACGTAGACCTTCCGGCACGTGGGGCAGCGCTGGCCGACGATGCGGCCCTCGTTGAGCCCGCGGTAGAACGCCGACTCTTCGGGGCTGGCCGCGTAGAGGTAGTCCAGGGAGACCGGGACGACCACGCCGGTGACATCGGTGGTTGAGGAAGGCGCGCCAGCGCCTGTCTCGAAACCACCGCCGTCGGTCGCGGGCTCGAAGCACGCGATGTCGGTGATCGCGCCGACCCGCTCCCCGGCCCAGCGCACCCGCACGCGCATCCCGGTCGACACCTGGTCGGGTGAGGAGACGTCCAGCGCGTGCAGCATCGGGACGTCCGCGCCGTCGAGCCGCACGAGCACGAACGCGAACGGGCGGTCGAAGGGCTGGTCCTTGACCGGCTCCGGCACCCAGGTCCAGGACGTGACGGTGCCGGTCGGTGCCACCTCCACGAACTCCGTCACCGGCTCATGGGTGACCGGATCGAACTCCGGCGGCGGGACGACGACCCGGCCGTCCGACGTACGGCCGCCGACGACCGTGCCGTCGCGCAGGCCGGTGAGGAAGCGCCCGACGACCGGTCCCGTCGAGCGGGTGTAGTCGAACGCTACGGTGACCGGTGCTGACAGTGTTCGCGTCATGGGGCAAAATTAGAACACGTTCTACACTTCGACAAGCTCAGTGACCGCCATGTGACCCGGAGGAGTGACCGCCATGAAGCTCGGACTGCAGCTCGGCTACTGGGGCGCGCAGCCTCCGCAGGGCGTCGGTGAGCTGGTGGCCGCGGCCGAGGACGCCGGCTTCGACGCGATCTTCACCGCCGAGGCGTGGGGGAGCGACGCGTTCACGCCGCTGGCCTGGTGGGGCCGCGACACCACGCGGATCAGGCTCGGCACGTCGATCGTGCAGATGTCCGGCCGCGCGCCGACCTCCATCGCGATGCACGTCCTCACGCTCGACCACCTCACGGGCGGCCGGGTCATCCTCGGCATGGGCGTGAGCGGCCCGCAGGTGGTCGAGGGCTGGTACGGCCAGCCGTTCGGCAGGCCGCTGGCGCGCACCCGCGAGGTCGTCGACATCATCCGCCAGGTGCTCGCCCGCGAGGCGCCGGTGACCAACGAGGGCCCGCACCACCCGCTGCCGTTCCGCGGCGAGAACTCCGTCGGGCTCGGCAAGCCGCTCAAGCCGATCGTGCACCCGCTGCGCGCCGACGTGCCGATCTGGCTCGGCGCCGAGGGCCCGAAGAACGTCGCCCAGACCGCCGAGATCGCCGACGGCTGGATCCCGATCTTCTACACGCCGAGGTCGGCCGGCATGTACCGGCCCTGGCTCGACGAGGGCTTCGCCCGCCGCGACGCCCGGCCCGGTACCCATTTGAAGGGGCGTGCGGACTTCGAGATCGCCGCGACCTGCCACCTCCAGGTCGTGAGCAGCGCGGAGGAGAAGGCCGCGGTGCTCGACGCGATGCGGCCGTTCGTGTCGCTCTACATGGGCGGCATGGGCGCGAAGGAGGCGAACTTCCACAACCAGGTCTTCGTCCGGATGGGCTACGCGGACCTCGCCGCCGAGGTCCAGAGGCTCTACCTGGGCGGCGAGAAGGACCGCGCCACCGCGCTGATCCCCGACGAGCTCGTCGACGACATGCACATCATCGGCACCGCGGGCGAGGTGAGGGAGCGGGTCGCGCAGTGGGAGGAGACCGGCGTGACCACGCTGCTGCTCAGCTGCCGGTCCGCCGCGGAGATCCGCTCGGTCGCGGAGCTCTTGGCGTAGCCGTAGAACACGTTCTAGTCTCGGATCATGACGGACGACATGCGCCTCGGGACCCACAACGGCCACCTCATGGTGTCCGCGCTCAAGCGGCACCGCCACCAACCGGTGATGCACCTCGGTGACACGACCATCACCGGCGGCCAGGCCGCGGAGCGGATGAGCCAGTACGTCCAGGCGTTCGAGGCGCTCGGCGCCGGCCGGGGTACGGCGGGCGCGCTGCTCGCCCTGAACCGTCCGGAGGTGCTCTTCATCCTCGGTGCCGGGCAGACGCAGGGTCACCGGCGTACCTCCCTGCACCCGCTCGGCTCCCTCGACGACCACGCGTACGTCATCAACGACGCCGAGATCACCAGCCTCACCATCGACCCGGTGCCGATGTTCGTCGAGCGCGCGCTCGGCCTGCTCGAGAGGTGCCCGAAGCTGGAGAGGGTGCTGACCATCGGGCCGGTGCCCGAGGAGCTCGGCCACGTCGGGCGCGACCTGGTCGCGGCGGCCGCGTCGTTCGACCCGCTGCCCCTCGAGGCGGTCACGCTCGACCCCGACCACATCGTGTCGATCACCTACACCGGCGGCACCACCGGCAGGCCCAAGGGCGTGATCGGGCTGTCGCGGCAGATGAACACGATGACCCAGATCCAGATGGCCGAGTGGGAGTGGCCGGAGTCGCCGCGCTTCCTCATGTGCACCCCGCTGTCGCACGCGGGCGCGGCGTTCTTCGTGCCGACCGTGCTCAAGGGCGGCTGCCTCTACGTGCTGGCGAAGTTCGACCCGGGCGAGGTGCTCCGGACCATCGAGGAGCAGCGGATCCAGGCGACCATGCTGGTCCCGTCGATGCTCTACGCGCTGATGGACCACCCGGACTCGCACACCCGCGACCTGTCGTCGCTGGAGACCGTCTACTACGGCGCGTCCGCGATCAACCCCCTGCGCCTGAGGGAGGCGATCGACCGGTTCGGCCCGATCTTCGCCCAGTACTACGGGCAGTCCGAGGCCCCGATGGCGATCACCTACTTCGCCAGGGAGGACCACGTCGGCGGCGACGACCGCCGGCTCGCGTCGTGCGGCCGCCCGTCGGCGTTCATCCGCACGGCGCTGCTCGACGAGGACGGCAGGCCGGTGCCGGTCGGGGAGCCTGGCGAGATCTGCGTGGCCGGCCCGCTGCTGGCCGGCGGCTACTGGAACCTGCCCGACGAGACCGACGAGACCTTCCGCGGCGGCTGGATGCACACCGGTGACGTGGCCCGCGAGGACGAGGACGGCTTCTGGTACATCGTCGACCGCACCAAGGACATGATCGTCACCGGCGGCTTCAACGTGTTCCCGCGCGAGGTCGAGGACGTCGTCGCGGAGCACCCCGCGGTGGCCCAGGTCGGCGTGATCGGTACGCCGCACGAGAAGTTCGGCGAGGCCGTGACCGCCATCGTCGTGCTGCGCTCGGACGCGCCGCGCGACGAGCAGGCGATCGCCACGATGACCGCGGAGATCCAGGAGCTGGTCAAGGAGCGCAAGGGCTCCGTGCAGGCGCCCAAGCAGGTGATCGTGGCCGAGTCGCTGCCGCTGACCGGGCTCGGCAAGCCGGACAAGAAGGCGCTGCGCGCGCGGTTCTGGACCGGCGACCGCTCGGTCGGCTAGCCGAGGATGGCCGCGGCGAACCGCTCGCCGATCAGCCGGTGGGTGGCGGCGTCGGGGTGCAGGTCGTCGGGCAGCGGGTGCTCGACCGCGTCGTCGGCGTCGTACAGCGTGAGGCCGTCGAGGTAGGACAGGCTCGGGTCGGCGCGCTGCTCGACGACCCGGGCCAGCTCGGCGCGGATCGTCCGCAGCGTCAGCCTGCCGGTGGCGACCTCGGCCGGGTCGCCGGCTGCGACGAACCGCACCCTGCCCTCGGCCCACGCGCTCAGGTCCGGCGCGGCCGGTCCTGGCGTCTCCTCGTGGATCCCGCACCACACGGGCGACACGACCACCAGGGGCGTGTCCGGGTGGCCGTCGCGGATGGTGTCGAGGAAGCCGTGCACGGCCGAGCCGAACGCGCGCACCCGCATCAGGTCGTGGTTGACCAGGTTGATGCCGACCTTGAGCGTGACGAGATCGGCGGGGGTGTCGCGGATCGTGCGCGCGACGCACTGGTCGAGGACCGCGCTGCCGGCGTACCCGAGGTTCACCAGGTCGACGCCGGCGAGCCGCGCCGCGACCGCCGGCCAGGTGCCGGTCGGGCTCGCGGCGATCGAGCCGTGGCTGATCGAGCTGCCGTGGTGCAGCCAGCAGCGCCGCTCGCCCGCCGGCGCGGGTAGGACGGGCGCGTCGGTGTGCAGCGCGATCGGCCGGCTGGTCTCGTCGTGGGGGAGCCAGATCTCGACGTCCTTCTCGCCCGGCGCCAGGCCGTCCCACCGGACCCGGCCCGGCTCGCCCTCGGTGCGCTCGGCGCGCCCGGTCATGATATCGACCAGCAGCACGTCGCCGCCGGAGATCGAGGCGCCGCCGACGACCTCGCCGTCGACCACCAGGTCGTAGACGCCGTCCGGGCGGGCCGGCGCTCCGGCGTACACCCGCTTGCCGGGCAGCGCCTCCAGCTCGATCGTCGTCGCGGCGGTCCGGAACGCCAGGCGGACGCCGGACGGCTGGCTCTCGGCCATCAGCAGCTGGGGGTCGGGCAGCTGGGCGCGGGCCCAGGCGGGCAGCCGGTGGGGGAGCACCCCGCGGTCGGTCTCCTCGACCTCGACCGCGCCGCGGAGGAGCGCGACGGTGACGGGCGTCGTGACGGTCTGCATGGGGACGACGGTGCCATGCCGGTCGCGCCGTAGGTTCGGCGGCCACTCCAGGCCGTCATCTGGCCCGCTGTTGCGAAAGTGCGAAAACGTTATCGACAACGATTGACACTCCCGGCCTCGAGTGGCACCTTCTCGGGTGACGAGCGCCTCATCGGGCGGTGGGGCGGGACGGAGGAAGCAACCAATGAGGTCGAAGACTCGCAGCGCGGCCCTCGCCGCGCTCTGCATCGGTGCGCTGGCGCTCGCGTCGGCGTGCGGCGGCGGCAACGAGCCGTCGGAGAACGAGAGTGGCGACACCACGATCACCTGGTGGCACAACTCGAACACCCAGCCCGGGAAGGGCTACTACGAGAAGGTGGCCGCGGACTACGAGGCCGCCAACCCCGGCGTGAACATCGAGATCAGCGCGATGGCGCACCAGAGCATGGTCGACAAGCTGGCGGCCGGCTTCCAGAGTGGCGACGTGCCGGACGTCTACATGGAGCGCGGCGGTGGCGAGCTGGCCGACCGGGTCGAGGCCGGCCTGGTCCGCGACATCTCCGACGACGCGGCCGAGGAGATCGCGAAGATCGGCGGCTCGATGGCCGGCTGGCAGGTCGACGGCAAGACCTACGCGCTGCCGTTCTCGATGGGCGTCGTGGGCTTCTGGTACAACACCGCCCTGTTCGAGCAGGCGGGGATCACCGACACGCCGACCACGATGTCGGAGCTGTACGACGTCATCGGCAAGCTCAAGGCCGCCGGTATCACCCCGATCTCCGTGGGCGCCGGCGACAAGTGGCCGGCCGCGCACTACTGGTACTACACCGCGCTGCGGTCGTGCTCCGAGGAGGTTCTCAAGGGCGCCGTCACCAGCCTCGACTTCTCCGACCAGTGCTTCGTGCAGGCCGGCGACGTGGTCGAGGAGCTGCTCGCGACCGAGCCGTTCAACTCGGGATTCCTGAGCACCCCCGCGCAGGAGGGGGCGACGTCCGCCTCGGGCCTGCTGGCGACCGGCAAGGTGGCGATGGAGATGCAGGGCCACTGGGAGCCGGGCGTCATGCAGGGCCTGACCGACGACGGGAAGGGCCTCGGCGACAAGACCGGCTGGTTCCCGTTCCCGGCCGTCGAGGGCGGCGCGGGCGACCCCGCGGCCGCGCTCGGCGGCGGCGACGCCTGGGCGGTGTCGGAGGGTGCGCCCGACGAGGCGGTCGACTTCGTGAAGTACCTGCTCTCCGACGAGGTCCAGACCGGCTTCGCCGAGAACAACATGGGGCTGCCGACGAACCCGGCCGCGACCGGTGCGGTGGCCGACCCGGCGCTGGCCAAGCTGCTCGAGGTCCGCGACAGCTCGCCGTTCGTGCAGCTGTACTTCGACACGGCGTTCGGCACCGCGGTCGGCGGGGCGATGAACGACGAGATCGCGCTGCTCTTCGCGGGCAAGTCCTCGCCGCAGGACGTCGTCGACGCGACCCAGGCGGCCGCGGACCAGGAGATGTGAGCTGACCGTGACACGAGAGGGGGTCGCAGTGGGCTCGGGTCCCGCGGCGCCTGCGGCAGGCGGTGTGGTCCCCCGGCGCGCGAGCGCGCGCCGGGGGCCGCACCCGGCGGGGTCGAGGTGGCGGCAGCGCCTGGAGGTCGCGCTCTTCGTGGCGCCGGCGCTGGCGCTGATGGCGGTCTTCGTGGTCTGGCCCGTGGCGTCCGCGGTCCGGATGTCGTTCTACCGCTGGCGGGGCTTCGGCCCGATGGACGACTTCCGCGGCCTGGACAACTACCGCCTCGTCCTCCAGGACGACGTGTTCACCGGCGCGGTGACGCACAACCTCACCATCGTGGTCCTCTCGATCCTCGTGCAGCTGCCGCTCGGGCTCGCGATCGCGCTGCTGCTCAACCGCGACATCCGGGCGCGGGGCCTGATCCGCACGATCGTCTTCGTCCCCTACGTGGTGGCCGAGGTGATCGCGGGCGTGATCTGGTTCCAGCTGCTCCAGCCGCAGTACGGCGTGGTGGACGGCCTCATCGGCGCGGCCGGTCTGACCCCGCCGGAGCAGGGCTTCCTCGGGACGCCCGGGCTCGCCCTGCCGACGCTGTTCGTGGTGCTCACCTGGAAGTACCTCGGCCTCGCCGTGCTGCTCTTCCTCGCCGGGCTCCAGACCGTGCCGGACGAGCTGTTCGAGGCGGCCCAGCTCGACGGCGCCGGCTGGTGGCGGGCGCAGTGGCGGATCGCGGTGCCGCTGCTCGGTCCGTCCATCCGGACCTGGGCGTTCTTGTCGATGATCGGCTCGATCCAGCTCTTCGACATGGTGTGGGTCCTCACCGGCGGCGGCCCCGCCAACGCGACAACCACCATGGCGACGTACCTGGTCAACCAGGGCACGCAGCGCGGCAACTACGGCATCGCCGGCGCCGCGTCGGTGATCCTGTTCGTGATCGGGCTCGTGATGGCGCTGCTCTACCAGGCGCTGATCCTGCGCCGCGACACGAGGGACGCCCGATGACGGGCCGGCCGAGGATCCGGGCGTTCGGCGCCGGCAGCCCGCTCGTGTACGCCGTGGCGCTGGTCGTCGTCGTGATTACGCTCGGCCCGGTGCTCTACGGCGCGCTCGGCGGCTTCCGCAGCAACGAGCAGCTCGCCAGAGACCCGGCGGGCCTGCCGGACCCGTGGGTCTGGGCGAACTACCGGGGTGTGGTGGCCAACCCGGCCTTCTGGCGCTACGCGCTGAACTCGACCGTGATCGCGGTGATCACGACCGTCGTCACGGTGTTGTTCGGCGTGCTGGCGGCGTACCCGCTCGCCCGCTATCAGTTCCGCGGCCGGGAGGCGCTGTTCCTGGTGTTCGTGCTCGGGCTGCTGTTCCCGGCGGCGGTCGCGATCATCCCGCTGTTCATCCTGGTCACCCGCGACCTGAGCCTCGGCAACTCCTGGTGGGGCGTGGCCCTGCCGCAGGCGGCGTTCGCGCTGCCGATGACGGTGGTGATCCTGCGGCCGTTCCTCCAGGCGATCCCGCGCGAGCTCGAGGAGGCCGCCCTCATCGACGGCGCCTCGCGGGTCGGCGTGTTCTGGTGGCTGGCGCTGCCGCTGTCCGCGCCGGGCCTGGTCACCGTGGGCGTGCTGGCGTTCGTGCAGTCGTGGAACGCCTACCTGCTGCCGCTGCTGCTCCTGCAGGAGGACATGCGTACCCTTCCCCTCGGGGTGGCGGACTACTCGACGGAGCACTCGGCGGACACCGCCGGCGTCCTCGCGTTCACCACGATCGCGATGATCCCGGCGCTGGTCCTGTTCCTCGCGATGCAGCGCCGGATCGTCAGCGGGCTCCAGGGGGCGGTGAAGGGATGAGCACCACAGCGCGGGTCACCATGCAGCAGGTCGCGGCCGAGGCCGGGGTCTCGGTGTCGACGGTCTCCAAGGTGATCAACGGCCGGTACGGCGTCTCCACGGAGACCTCCGACCATGTGAGCGCGGTGATCGAGCGCCTCGGGTACGAGGCCAGCCTGGTCGCGCGCAGCCTGCGCAACCGGCGCACCAACGTCATCGGCGTACTCGTGGCGGACTTCGAGCCGTTCAGCACCGAGGTGCTCAAGGGCGCGGCCGACGCGATCCGCGGCACCGGCTACGAGCTGGTCGCCTACTCCGCGGGCGGCCGCGTCGACGAGCACGTCGGGTGGGAGCGGCGCTACCTCTCGCGGGTGATGGGCACGCTTGTCGACGGCGCGGTGCTGGTCACCCCGACCGTCACCGACGTGCAGTACGACGGACAGGTGGTCGCCGTCGACCCACACACCGGTCGCTCCAGCCTGCCGACCGTCACCGGCGACAGCCTGCAGGGCGCGCGGCTCGGCGTCGACCACCTGATCGAGCTCGGCCACCGGCGGATCGGCATGGTGACCGGGCGCCCGGACCTGATCTCGGCCGAGCTGCGCGAGCAGGGGTTCCGCGAGGCGCACGCCGCAGCCGGCGTACCCGTGGACGAGTCGCTGCTGGTGCTCGGCAACTACGACCCCGAGCTCGCCCGCGGGGCCGCGCGGGAGCTGCTCACGCTGCCCGAGCCGCCGACCGCGATCTTCGCGGCCAACGACATCTCGGCCCTCGCCGTACTCGAGGTCGCGGCCGAGCTCGGCGTCGACGTCCCCGGCCGGCTGTCGCTGCTCGGCTTCGACAACATCCCCGAGTCCGCGCTCGCGCACCCGCCGCTGACCACCGTGCAGCAGCCGATGCGGCAGATGGGCCACGACGCGATCGCCATGCTCGTGGACCTGATCGCCGGCGAGCGGCCCGACGACACCCACCTGACCCTGGAGACGACCTTGGTACGACGCCGGTCCACCGCCGCTCCCGGAGGTCGCCCGTGACCGAGCTGTGGCGCGACCCGGCGGCGCCGGTCGAGGCGCGGGTGTCCGACCTGGTGTCCCGGATGACCCTGCCCGAGAAGGTGGCGCAGCTGCGCGGCGTGTGGGGCATCGACCCCGACGTCGGCGAGATGGCGCCGATGCTGCGCGACGCGATGGGGCCGGCGCGGGCGTTCTCCGACTCGATCGCCGACGGGCTCGGGCAGCTGACCCGGCCGTTCGGCACCGAGCCGGTCGAGCCGGCCGCCGGGCTGGCCGCGCTCGCCGAGCGGCAGCGCGAGGTGATGGCGGCCAGCCGGTTCGGCATCCCGGCGCAGGTGCACGAGGAGTGCCTGACCGGGCTCGCCACCTGGCGGGCGACCGTCTACCCGTCGCCGCTGTGCTGGGCGGCGTCCTTCGACCCGGCGCTCGTGCAGCGGATGACCTCCCAGATCGCCGGCACCATGCGCCGGCTCGGCGTCCACCAGGGGCTCGCGCCGGTGCTCGACGTCGTGCGCGACCTGCGGTGGGGGCGGGTCGAGGAGACCCTGGGCGAGGACCCGTTCCTCGCCGGGCTGATCGGCGCGGCGTACGTCCGCGGCCTGGAGGAGGGCGGCGTCGTCGCGACGCTCAAGCACTTCGCGGGCTACTCCGCCTCGCGGGCCGCGCGCAACCTCGCGCCGGTCGCGATCGGGCCGCGCGAGCTCGCCGACGTGATCCTGCCGCCGTTCGAGATGGCGCTGCGCGCCGGCGCGCGGTCGGTGATGAACTCCTACACCGACACCGACGGCGTGCCCGCGGCCGCCGACCGGGCGCTGCTCACCACGCTGCTGCGCGACACCTACGGGTTCACCGGCACGGTCGTCGCGGACTACTTCTCGATCGCGTTCCTGCGCACGCTGCACCGGGTCGCGGAGACGACCGGCGACGCGGCGAGGCTCGCGCTCGAGGCCGGGGTCGACGTGGAGCTGCCGTCGATCAACGCGTACGGCGAGCCGCTGCTCGACGCGGTCGAGGCCGGCCTCGTCGACGAGAAGCTCGTCGACCGCGCGCTGCACCGGGTGCTGCACCAGAAGTGCGAGCTGGGCCTGCTCGACCCGGGCTGGGCGCCGGCCGAGCCCGGCGACGTCGACCTCGACGACGCGCGCTGCCGCGCAATTGCGCTCGACCTGGCCCGCCGGTCGGTGGTGCTGCTCGCGAACGACGGGACCCTGCCGCTGCGTGAGCGCTCCCGGCTCGCGGTGGCCGGGCCGCGGGCGGACGCGTTCGAGGCGATGCTCGGCTGCTACTCCTTCCCGATGCACGTGCTCGTGCACTACCCGGGCGTCGACCGCGGCGTCGAGATCCGCAGCGTGCGCGACGTGCTGGCCGAGACCCACGACGTGACCTACGCGCTCGGCTGCCCGGTGGTGGGCGGGACGGACGCGGACATCGACGCCGCGGTCGCGGCGGCGCGCGCGGCCGAGGTGTGCGTGGCCGTGCTCGGCGACGAGGCCGGGCTGTTCGGCAACGGCACGTCCGGCGAGGGCAACGACGTCGCCACGCTCGACCTGCCCGGCCGGCAGGAGGAGCTGCTCGAGGCGCTGCTCGGCACCGGTACGCGGGTGGTGGCGGTGCTCCTCGTCGGTCGCCCGTACGACCTCAGCCGGCAGGTCGACCGGCTCGCCGCGATCGTGTGCGGCTTCTACCCGGGCGAGGAGGGGGCGCGGGCGATCGCCGACGTGCTCGACGGCCGGGTCAACCCCTCCGGCCGGCTCCCCGTGAGCTTCCCGGGCGCGGGGGCGACCCAGCCGGCGACGTACCTCGCCTCGGCGCTGGGGCAGCGCAGCGAGGTGAGCGAGGTCGACCCGACCGCGCTGTTCGCGTTCGGGCACGGGCTGTGCTACGCCGACGCGACGTGGGAGGGCGTGTCGGCGGTGTCGGGTCGGCGGTGGGACACCGACGAGACGTGCGAGCTGGTGGTGCGGCTCGTCAACCAGGCCGACCGGGAGGTGTCGGAGGTCGTCCAGGTCTACCTGCACGACCGGTCGGCCTCGGTGGTCCGCCCCGTGCAGCAGCTCGTCGGAGCGGCCCGGGTCGACCTGGCACCGGGGGAGCGCGCGCGAGTGTCGTTCTCGCTGCACGCCGACCTGGCGTCGTTCACCGGTCGCGACCTGGTGCGCATCGTGGAGCCCGGTCCGGTCGAGCTCCGGGTCGGCGCCTCCAGCACCGACATCCGGTCCGTGGTGTCGCTCGACCTCGCCGGCCCGTCGCGCCAGGTCGGCGCCGAGCGCGCCCTCGAGCCTCGGGTCACCGTCCACCGAGCGTGAGTCGGCGCGTCTTGCCCGGCTGAGCAGCGTGAGTCGGCGCGTCTTGCCCGCAGGTGCGGGCAGTTGGCGCCGACTCGGCGTTGCTGGGTGGGCAAGTTGCGCCGAGTCGGCACCCTGGCGCGGGCAAGTTGCGCCGAGTCGGCGGGGGAGTCAGCGGCCCTGGAAGCGAGGGGTCCGCTTCTCAGCGAAGGCGCGGGGGCCCTCCTTGGCGTCCTCGGAGGCGAAGACGGCCATGCCCACGGTCGCGTCGGCGGCCCAGCAGTCCTCCTCGTGCCGGCCCTCGGAGTCGCGGACGGTCTGGAGGATGGCCTGGACGGCGAGGGGGCCGTTGGCGCAGATCAGGTCGGCGATCTCGTGGGCCTTGCCGAGCGCCTCGCCGTCGGGGACCACGTGGCCGATCAGCCCGATCTCCCTGGCCTCCGGCGCCTGGATGTGGCGGCCGGTCAGCAGCAGGTCCATGGCGACCGTGTAGGGGATCTGCCGGGGGAGGCGTACGGCGGAGCCGCCCATCGGGTAGAGGCTCCACCTCGCCTCGGCGACGCCGAAGCGCGCCGACTCGCCGGCGATCCGGATGTCGGTGCCCTGGAGGATCTCGGTGCCGCCCGCGATCGCCGGGCCCTCGACGGCGGCGATCAGCGGCTTGGTCAGCCGGAAGCCCTTGAGCAGGCCCTTGATCACCGACGGGTCGAAGCCGGCCCTGAAGCTCTCGTCCGGCGACCGCTTCGTGGCGGCCTTGAGGTCCATGCCCGCGCAGAAGTAGCCGCCGGCGCCGGTGAGGATGCAGGCCCGGATCTCCGGGTCGGAGTTCACCCGGTCCCAGGCCTCCTCCATGATCGCCAGCATCTCCCCGGACAGCGCGTTGCGCGCCTCGGGCCGGTTCATGGTGACGATCAGCTTGTGGCCGTCCTGCTCGACCAGGCAGTGGGGAGCGGTCGCGGACTCCGGTGAGGTCATGCCGCGGATGCTAGCCAGAAACGAGAACATGTTCTAGTCTCGCGGCGTGGCTCACAACATCGCTGACCTCTTCGAACACGCCGTCGACGCCGCACCCGACAACCTCGCCCTCAAGGTGGGGGGCCGGGCCGTGACGTACGCCGAGCTGGAGGCCGCCGCCAACCGGCTCGCCCACTACCTGCGGTCGCGGGGTGTCGGCCGGGGTGACCACGTCGCCATCTACGCCAAGAACAGCATCGAGCACGTCGTCGCGACGCTGGCGATCGTGAAGATCCGGGCGACCACGATCAACGTCAACTACCGCTACGTCGAGGCCGAGCTCAACTACCTCTTCGACAACGCCGACGTGGTCGCCGTGGTCCACGAGCGCTCCTACGCCCCGCTGGTCGCCGCGATCTGGGACAGCCACGAGAGGCTGAAGACCGCGGTCGTCGTCGACGACGCCCTCGACCCGGACGACCAGTCCGACTTCTCGTCCTACGGCGGGGTCCACTACGACGACGCGATCGCCGGCCAGAGTGCGGAGCGCGACTTCGGCGAGCGCAGCGCCGACGACGTCCACATCATCTACACCGGCGGCACGACCGGCTTCCCCAAGGGCGTCATGTGGCGCCACGAGGACTTCTGGCGGGTCCTGGGCGGCGGCATCGACTTCTACACGGGCGAGCCGCTGGAGGAGTACACCCAGTCCAGCCAGGCCAACGATCCGCGCATGGTCACCTTCCCGCTCAGCCCGCTCATGCACGGCGGCGCCCAGGCGGGCATGCTCATGCATCTCTTCGCGGGCCACCTCACGATCCTCGAGCCGAAGTTCGACCCGGTGCGCACCTGGGAGCTGATCGAGAGCGAGAAGGTGCAGCTCATCTTCATGACCGGCGACGCGATGGCGCGCCCGCTGATCGAGGCCTTCGAGGAGAGGGCCGCGACCGGTACGCCGTACGACGCCTCGAACCTGGTCGCGATCTCCAGCAGCGCCGCGATCTTCAGCCCACCGGTCAAGGAGCGCTGGATGGCGGCGTTCCCCAACTCGATCTTCACCGACTCCGTCGGCTCGACCGAGACCGGCTTCTCCGGCATGGGCATGGGCGATCCGAACAACATCTCCAAGGACGGCCCGGTCGTGGGGCTTGGCCCCGGCAGCGTCGTGATCGACGAGGACAACCGGATCCTCGACCCCGAGACGAACGTCGGGAGGACCGGTCGGCTGGCCCGCGGCGGCTCGGTGCCGATCGGCTACTACAAGGACCCCGCCAAGTCGGCGGCGACGTTCATCGAGATCGGCGGGGCGCGCTACTCGGTCCCCGGCGACTTCGCCCGGATCGAGGAGGGCCGGCGGATCACCCTGCTCGGCCGCGGCTCGAACTGCGTCAACACCGGCGGCGAGAAGGTCTACCCCGAGGAGGTCGAGATGGCCATCAAGGGCCACCCGGCGGTCTACGACGTGCTCGTGGTCGGCATCCCCGACGAGAAGTACGGGCAGGCCGTGGCCGCGGTCGCGGAGCTGCGCGAGGGCGAGGCTCTCGAGCTCGAGGAGCTGCGCACCTATCTGCGGGCGCACCTGTCGGGCTACAAGCTGCCGCGGTCGCTGACCGTCGTCGACCGGGTGCCGCGCAACGCCACGGGCAAGGCGCAGTACCCGGCCGCCAAGGAGCTGGCGCTCGCCGGCTTCGCGGCCAAGGCCGCCACGGTCGACCCCGCCACCGCCTGACCACCCCTCGCTCCGTTTCGGGAAGGAGAGACATGCGCACCCCCCTCTGCGACGAGTTCGGGATCGACTACCCGATCTTCGCGTTCACCCCGTCCGAGCACGTCGCCGCCGCGGTCTCGCGCGCCGGCGGCCTCGGCGTGCTCGGCTGCGTCCGGTTCAACGACACCGAGGAGCTGGAGCAGACGCTGAGCTGGCTCGACGAGAACACCGACGGCAGGCCGTACGGCGTGGACATCGTGATGCCGATGAAGATCCCCACCGAGGGGAGGTCGGTCGACCTGAAGGCGATGATCCCGCAGGCGCACATCGACTTCGTCGACCGGACGCTGCAGAAGCTCGGCGTACCGCCGCTGCCCGAGGGCGAGGGCCGCGAGGGCGTGCTCGGCTGGCTGCACTCGGTCGCGCGCTCGCACCTCGACGTCGCGCTCAACCACCGGCCGGTGCTGATCGCGAACGCGCTCGGCTCGCCGCCGGTCGACGTGATCGAGAAGTGCCACGAGCATGGCATCAAGGTCGCCGCGCTGGCCGGCGCCGCGAAGCACGCGCTCTCGCACGTCCAGAACGGCGTCGACATCATCGTCGCCCAGGGCTACGAGGCCGGCGGCCACACCGGCGAGGTCGCCAGCATGGTGCTCCAGCCCGACATCGTCGACGCGGTCGGCCCCGACGTCCCGGTGCTCGGCGCCGGCGGCATCGGCTCGGGCCGCCAGATCGCGGCGTCGCTCGCGCTGGGCGCGCAGGGCGTGTGGACCGGGTCGATCTGGCTCGGCACCGAGGAGTACCAGAACCTCCAGTCCAACGCCGGCTGGACCATGGCGTTCACCCGCGCGACGTCGTCGGACACCGTGCGCACCCGGATCTACACCGGCAAGCCGGCGCGGCTGCTCAAGACCAAGTGGACCGAGGCGTGGGCCGAGGAGGACGCACCGGACCCGCTGCCGATGCCGCTGCAGAACCTGCTGGTCGCCGACGCCCACAACCGTATCAACGCCTCCGGCGACCCCGACGTCATCTCGATGCCGGTCGGCCAGATCGTCGGCCGGATGAACGAGGTGCGTCCGGTGGCCGAGGTGATGGCGGGCCTGGTCGCGGAGTTCGAGGAGGCCGTCGCGCGGCTCGACAAGAGCCTCTGAGTAAACAATTGAGGAACCCTTGCGGGGATTCTCCCTGCGCCCGTGGGATGATCGACGCGTAACAACCGAAGCTCTGGGGGGAACTTCGATGCGAGACATCCTGCATGGCGTGGCACTGGCCGTGGTGCTCTTCGTCGCCGCGTGCGCCACGCTCGTCCAGTTGAGCGACGCCACCAGCGCGATCGACAGGCTGCAGCGCGACGGCACGGTGGTGCAGCAGGTCAGCAGCCAGCGCTAGGTCGAGTGGTCAGAAGTCCCGACTCGACGTGAGATCGGGGTGCGCCCGGCCGACGCCGCCGGTGGCCCACTGGATGACGCGCACGGCGCCACCCTCTCGGCGAGAACGTGTTCTCGTCCAGTGGCCGGCGCGACGTCACGCGCCTTCGCGGTGTGCGTCTCAGGGGAGCCCCGGTAGAGTGCGCTCGACCGCCGAACCCGACACGTGAGGACTCGACGCTCCGCCCATGGACGGCTCTCAAAGTCCCCGGCTCTCCTGCCCCACTCGTGAGCGAGGAGAGCACCGATGAGCGAGTGGCTGCTGCTGGCCGCGGCCCTTCTCCTGATCCTCGCCTGCGGCGTCTTCGTCGCGGCCGAGTTCTCGTTCGTCACCGTCGACCGCAACCAGGTCGACCAGGCGGCCGCGTCCGGCGACGCCGCCGCCGCCGGCGTGCAGGCCGCCCTGCGCAGCCTGTCGACGCAGCTCTCCGGCGCCCAGGTCGGCATCACGCTGACCAACCTGGCGATCGGCTACCTGGCCGAGCCGTCCATCGCAGATCTCATCCGCGAGCCGCTGGTGTCGACCGGAGTCCCCGACGGCGCCGTGTCGCCGGTCGCGATCACGATCGCGCTCGTGCTCAGCACCGTGTTGACGATGCTCTTCGGCGAGCTGGTGCCCAAGAACCTCGCCATCGCCCGGCCGATGGCGACAGCGAAGGCGACCCAGCGCCTCCAGCGGGGGTTCACCTCGGTCAACCGCGGCCCGATCCGCGTGCTGAACGGCGCGGCGAACGCCATCGTCCGCCGGTTCGGCATCGAGCCCCAGGAGGAGCTGCGCTCGGCCCGCAGCTCCACCGAGCTCGCGTCGCTGATCCAGCGCTCGGCCGACCTCGGCACGCTCGACGTCGACACGGCGGAGCTGATGGAGCGATCGGTGGAGTTCGGCACCCGCACCGCCGCCGAGATCATGACGCCCCGTGTGCGGACGGTCAGCCTCGACGCCAACGACCGCGCGATCTCCGTGCTCGAGCGGGCCCGCGAGACCGGCCACTCGCGCTTCCCCGTGCTCGACGCCGACGAGAGCGTCGTCGGCACGGTGCACGTGAAGAACGCCGTCGCGCTTCCGGTCGCCGAGCGCGCGACGACCCGGGTCAAGCACCTGGTGGCCAAGCCGATCGTCGTACCCGACTCGCTGCGGCTCGACCCGCTGCTGGCGCAATTGCGCGACGAGAGCTTCCAACTCGCCGTCGTCATGGACGAGTACGGCGGGTTCGCTGGCATCGTCACGCTCGAGGACGTCGTCGAGGAGATCGTCGGCGACATCGCCGACGAGCACGACCGGCTCAGCGCGAACGCGCGGCAGTTGCGCGACGGCGCCTGGTCGCTCTCCGGCCTGCTCCGGCCCGACGAGGTCGAGGACGTCACCGGGGTGGAGCTGCCCGAGAACGAGGACTACGACACGATCGCGGGACTGGTGCTGCGCGTGCTCGGCCGGGTGCCCGAGGTCGGCGACCTCGCCGAGGTCGCCGTGCCCGACCGCACCGACCCGGAGGAGCCGCGCGAGCGGCTCGCCGTCCTGCGCGTGGAGCGGATGGAGGGCCTGCGCATCGACCGGCTCTCCCTGCGGCTGCTCGACGGCGAGACCGGGAGCGAGGGGGAGCAGCGGTGAGTACTCCCACTGCCGTCGGCCTCGCCGTCGTCCTGCTCGCGTTCAACGCCTTCTTCGTCGGCGCGGAGTTCGCGCTGGTCTCGGCACGCCGCAGCCAGATCGAGCCGGCCGCGCAGTCCGGCTCCCGGATGGCGCGCACGACGCTGCGCGCGATGGAGAACGTCTCGCTGATGATGGCGGGCGCCCAGCTCGGCATCACGATCTGCTCACTCGCCCTCGGTGCGGTGGGCAAGCCCGCCGTGGCCTACCTGATCAAGCCGCTGCTCGCCGACCTGGGCGTTCCGGACGGCGCGGTCTACCCGATCGCGTTCGTCATCGCCCTGACGATCGTGGTGTTCCTGCACGTCGTGCTCGGCGAGATGGTGCCGAAGAACATCGCCCTCGCCGGCCCGGAGCGCTCCGCGATCGTGCTCGGCCCGCCGCTGCTCGCGATCGTGACCGTGCTCCGGCCGCTGATCGTCGCGCTCAACGCCGTCGCCAACGGCGTGCTGCGGCTGCTCCGGGTCGAGCCGAAGGACGAGGTGAGCTCGACGTACACCCGCGAGGAGGTCGCCGCGCTGGTCGAGCAGTCCCGGGGCGAGGGCCTGCTGGCGGCCGACGAGTACGACCGGCTCGCCGGCGCGCTCGGCTTCACCGAGAAGACGGTGGCCGCGGTGCTGATGTCGCCGGCGTCGCTCGCCACGGTCGAGCGGGGTACGACGGCGGCCGCGGTCGAGACGCTGTGCGCGGCGACCGGCTACAGCCGGTTCCCGGTGGTCGACGGCGACGGGCTGCTCGGCTACCTGCACATCAAGGACGTGCTCGAGACCGACGAGGAGCGCCGCCTGCGGCCGGTGGACGACAAGTGGATCCGGCCGTTCGCACCGGTCCGCGCCGACGACCTGCTGCACGACGCGCTCGAGACGCTCCAGCGCCGGGGCGCGCACATGGCGCGGGTGGTCGACGCCGAGGGGGCCACGCTCGGCCTGGCCACGCTCGAGGACGTCATCGAGGAGCTCGTCGGGGAGATCCGCGACGCCGCGCACCACGAGGACGCCGTTTGAGCCCTCCGCCGATAAGGTTGCGCCGATAAGGTTGCGTCGGCAGGGACGGCGGGACAGACGGGCTGGCAGTGGCGGACGACTCGACGCGCAGTGGCACGGGGCGCGTGTGGACGGTACCCAACCTGCTCAGCCTGCTCCGGCTGGCGGGGGTGCCGGCGTTCCTCTGGCTGGTCCTCGGGCCCGAGGCCGACGGCTGGGCGCTCGCGCTGCTGGCCGTCATGGGCGTCACCGACTTCCTCGACGGCTGGCTGGCCCGCAAGCTCGGCCAGACGTCCGCGGTCGGGCAGGTGCTCGACCCGGTGGCCGACCGGCTCTACATCCTGGCCGTGGTCGTGGCGCTGGCGCTGCGCGAGGTGATCCCGTGGTGGGTGGCGCTCTCGCTGCCGCTGCGCGACCTACTGCTGTGGGGCCTGGTGCCGCTGCTGCGCACCCGCGGCTACAGCGCGCTGCCGGTGCACTTCCTCGGCAAGGCCGCGACGTTCAACCTGCTCTACGCCTTCCCCCTGCTGCTTCTCGGCGACGGCCACGGGACCGTCGCGACGCTGGCGAACGTGTTCGGCTGGGCGTTCGCGATCTGGGGCATCGGCCTCTACTGGTGGGCCGGCGTCCTCTACGCCTGGCAGGTCCGCACCCTGCTGCGCACCACCGAGCGGCGCTCCGCGCGCGGGGGAGCGGTGAGCGATGCCTGAGACCGCCTTGACCGACCGGGTCACCACCCCCCTGCTGACGCTCATCACCCAGCAGGCGCTCGACGAGGACTACCAGCACGTCGCCGACCGCAAGCCGGCCGGCGCGGACGGCCGGCGCCGGCGGCACCGGACCGCGGCGATCGTGGTCGTGGCGTTCGGCCTCCTGCTCGGCACGGCCGCGGTGCAGACCTCCGAGCGCGCCGGGGTGAAGAGCGCCAGCCGCGCCAGTCTGATCACCCAGATCGACGAGGGCCGCACCGCGCTCGACGAGCTCCAGCGGCAGCTGGTCCGCCTCCGCGAGCAGAACGTCGCCCTGCAGTCCGACGTGGAGGCGATCACCACCGAGCAACTCGCGGCCGAGGCGCGCGTCCAACGGATGGCCGTCAGCACCGGCTTCGCCGCGGTCACCGGACCGGGGGTCCGCGTGGTCGTCGACGACGCGGAGAGCGGCGAGGCCGTCCGCGACCGCGACCTGCGCCCGCTGGTCGACGGGCTGTGGAACGCGGGCGCCGAGGCGATCTCGGTCAACGGCAACCGGCTCACCGCGCGCTCGGCGATCCGCAACTCGGGGTCCGCGATCCGGATCACCGGCAACAACCGCAACCTCTCGCCGCCGTACACCGTGCTCGCCATCGGCGACACCAAGACCCTGCAGGCCGAGCTGATGCAGACCACGAGCGGCCTGCAGTTCCGCGCCATCGCCGAGACGTTCGGATTCCCCTGGACCATGGACAATGTCGACGACCTGTACCTCCCCGCGGCCCCGCAGCGGCTGACCCGGCTGCGCTCGGCGCAGGAGGGCACGGCGGCGCAGAACCGCGCCGAGAACCAGAAGAGCATGAAGGAGGTGCCCCAGTGATCGCAGCGCTCGGGCTGCTGGCCGGCGTCGTGCTGGGCGTGGTGTTCCAGCCCGACGTACCGCTCCGACTGGAGCCCTACCTGCCCATCGCGGTCGTGGCCGCGCTGGACGCGGTGTTCGGCGGCCTGCGGGCGTACCTGGACGGCATCTTCGACGACAAGGTCTTCGTGGTCTCGTTCGTCAGCAACGTCGTGATCGCGGCGGGCATCGTCTACCTCGGCGACAAGCTCGGCGTCGGCGGCCAGCTGTCGACCGGCGTCATCGTCGTCCTCGGGATCCGGATCTTCTCCAACGTCGCCGCCATCCGCAGGCACCTGTTCCATGCCTGACCAGGACCGCCCCGACACGGGCAGCCCCACCGGCCGGGACCGCCTCCGCGGCGCGCTGCTGCGCCCCACCCGCGGCCAGATCGTGGTCGCGGTACTGCTCGCGCTGCTCGGGTACGCCGCGGTCACCCAGGTGCGGTTCACCCAGGTCGACAACACCTACGCCGGCCTGCGCGAGCAGGACCTGATCGACCTCCTCAACAGCCTCGCCGGCACCAGCCAGCGCGCGGAGTCGGAGATCGCCCGGCTCCAGCGCACCCGCGACAACCTGCTCAACGACACCGGCGCCCGCGAGGCCGCGCTCGCCCAGGCCCAGCAGCAGGCGGCGAACCTGGCCATCCTCGCCGGGCTGGTCCCGGTCACCGGCCCCGGCATCCGGCTCACGGTCACCGAGGAGACCGGCCAGGTCAGCGTGCAGAGCCTGGTGGACACCATCCAGGAGCTGCGCACCGCCGGCGCCGAGGCGATCCAGGTCAACGGCGAGGTCCGCGTGGTCGCCGACACCGCCGTCGAGGACGCCTCCGGGGGACTGGTGGTCGGGGGCGAGATGGTCACCTCGCCGTACGTCATCGACGCCATCGGCGACCCCCACACGCTCGCCGACTCGGGCATCGAGTTCCCGCAGGGACCGCGCGACCTGTTCGAGGAGGACGGCGCGTCGGTCACCGTCGACGAGCTCGAGTCCATCGACATCGAGAGCGTGGTCGAGCCCCAGCGGTCCGAGTACGCCGAGCCCGCGCCGGCGCAGTAACGTCACCCTGGCCACCCGTCCGTCCCCTGCGAGGAGTCGTCCCATGTACCCCGACGAGCTGAAGTACACGACCGAGCACGAGTGGGTGCGCCGGCCCGGCGGGGCCGACGGCTCGGTCCGGATCGGGATCACGCACTACGCCCAGGACGCCCTCGGCGACATCGTCTACGTCTCCCTGCCCGAGCTGGGCGAGGACGTCGAGGCCGGCAGCACCTGCGGCGAGCTCGAGTCGACCAAGTCGGTCAGCGACGTCTACGCGCCGCTCTCCGGCCGGGTCGCGGCCCGCAACGACGCCCTCGACGCGACGCCCGAGCTGGTCAACAGCGACCCATACGGCGGCGGCTGGCTCTTCGAGGTCGTGCCCTCGGACGCCTCCGAGCTCGACGGGCTCATGGACTCCGCGGCGTACCAGGCGACGCTGGGCTGACATGTGGGGGCTGACATGTGGGGGCTGATCCCGGGTTGATTCGTCCTTGAACGACCCCGCCAGGCTGATAGGTTCGGGGAAACCATCAACCTCAACGCTGCGTTGAGGGTTCGCCCGGAGGACCGACCGATGCCGTTCTGCACCGCATGTGGCAAGCAGAACCCCGACGACGCGCGCTTCTGCGCGCAGTGCGGGACCCGGCTGGTCACGCCCGACGCCGTACCTCCGGTGACCGGCGGCGGGGTGGACGAGTCGACCGCGACGATCTCGATCGGCACCGGCGACAAGGTCGAGACCTCCGACCGCCAGCTGAACCCGGTCGACGCCGCGGCCGTCGACGCGCTCCCGGTCGGGCACGCGCTGCTCGTCGTGCAGCGCGGCCCGGGATCCGGCAGCCGGTTCCTCCTCGACGCCGACGTGGTGACCGCGGGCCGGCACCCGGACAGCGAGATCTTCCTCGACGACGTGACGGTCTCGCGTCGCCACGCCGACTTCCACCGCACCGGCGACACGTTCACGGTCAGCGACGTCGGCAGCCTCAACGGCACCTACGTGAACCGCGACCGGATCGACCGGGTGCAGCTCACCGACGGCGACGAGGTGCAGATCGGCAAGTACCGCCTGGTGTTCTTCTCGGGGCACGCCCGCTGATGACCTCCACTGCCTCGGGTCCGTCCGCCGCCGGCCGGGCGCGGATGAACATCGGGGAGGTGCTGGACCAGCTCCGCCCCGACTTCCCCGGCATCACCATCCCCAAGATCCGGTTCCTGGAGGACAAGGGCCTGATCAAGCCCGAGCGCACCGCGGCCGGCTACCGGAAGTTCTCCCGCGCCGACGTCGACCGGCTCCGCTACGTGCTGCGCATGCAGCGCGACCACTACCTGCCGCTGCGGGTGATCGGCGAGCACCTCGACGCGATCGACCGCGGACTCGAGCCGCCGCCGATCGACCCCGTCGTACCCACCGTCCCCCAGGTCGCGCTCGCCGCCGACGGCCTGCCGAGCGCCGCGTCCTTCAACCGCCGCGACCACGTCCGGCTCTCGCGCCGCGAGCTGGTCAAGATCGCCGAGATCACCGAGGAGCTGCTCGGCGAGCTCGAGCAGTACGGCCTGATCGCGCCCTCGCGCACCGGCCACTACGACACCGACGCGCTGGTGCTGGCGCAGACCGCCCGCGAGCTCGCCGACTTCGGCTTCGAGCCGCGCCACCTGCGCGCGTTCAAGACCGCCGCCGACCGCGAGGTGGGCCTGGTCGCGCAGGTCGTCGCCCCCCAGCGGGCCGGCCGCGACCCCGCCGCCAAGGCCCGGGCCGAGGAGACCGTCGCCGAGATCGCCGCCCTCTCCGTGCGGCTGCACGCCACGCTGGTCAAGGTGGGGCTGCGGTCGGGCTGACGGGAGCTTGTGGCGGGATCCCCGGCTGACCGGGGATCCCTGACGTTGTCGGCCGTTGCAACGCCTGACGACATCAGGCGAAGCCTGACAAGTACGCCGGCGACGGGCTCTCGCCCCGGGGGTACTGTGGGGACGTGCGCGAAGTCGATGTCATGGGAGTTCGGGTCGAGATGCCCTCGAACCAGCCGATCGTGCTGCTGCGGGAGGTCGCGGGGGAGCGCTACCTCCCGATCTGGATCGGGGCCGTCGAGGCGACCGCCATCGCCTTCGCCCAGCAGGGCGTGGTGCCGCCCCGACCGCTGACCCACGACCTGATGAAGGACGTCCTCGAGGCGACCGGCAACGAGCTCGCCGAGGTCCGGATCACCGACGTCAGGGACGGCGTCTTCTTCGCGCTCCTGGTCTTCGGCTCCGGGGCGGAGGTCAGCGCCCGCCCGTCCGACTCGATCGCGCTGGCGCTGCGCACCGGCACCCGGATCGTGTGCGCCGAGGACGTCCTCGACGAGGCCGGCCTCGCCGTACCGGCCGAGCAGGAGGACGAGGTCGAGCGGTTCCGCGAGTTCCTGGACCAGGTCACCCCCGAGGACTTCGACGCCCACTGACGGTGCACGACCCGAACATCACTCTCATGTAGAGGTTGAGGGTTGCGACACGCCGCGAGCCTCTTTGACGGCCCTCCGGTGGGGGCTTACCTTGAACTGTCTCTGTTGTAACTCCATCGCTGTGGTGCCGAGATCTTGGCCAGCGGCACCTTCCCCAAGGCAGTTACGCGCAACGGAGTAGCCCACGGAGGACCGTGTGAACGAGAACGAGCAGCACACCGAGAGCGTCGAGGTCGTCCAGGCGGCCGCCGCGGCGGAGGAGCAGGGCCTGCTCTTCACCGACGACGTCTCGCCGCTGCCCAGCGACACCGGCTACCGCGGGCCGACCGCGTGCAACGCCGCCGGCATCACCTACCGCCAGCTCGACTACTGGGCGCGCACCGGCCTGATCGAGCCCACCGTGCGTGGCGCCAAGGGCTCCGGCTCCCAGCGGCTCTACTCGTTCCAGGACATCCTGCTGCTCAAGGTCGTCAAACGGCTGCTCGACGCCGGCATCTCGCTCCAGCAGATCCGTACGGCGGTCCAGCACCTGCGCGAGCGCGGCACCGACGACCTGACCCGCGTCACCTTGATGAGCGACGGCGTCTCGGTCTACGAGTGCACCAGCAACGACGAGATCATCGACCTGCTCCAGGGCGGCCAGGGCGTCTTCGGCATCGCGATCGGCGGTGTCTGGCAGGAGATCGAGGGCACCCTCGCCGAGCTGCCCAGCGAGCGCACCGCGGACGCCGACGAGGCGCCGGTCCCCGGCGACGAGCTCGCCGCGCGCCGCGCCGCGCGCAGGATCGGCTGAGTGCGGATCCGGCGCGGGCGTCGGCTAGGCTGGGCCCGCTGACGATCCCGCGCGGGAGAGTCCCCGTAACGGGGACGCCGAAGGGGCAATTCCTCCCCGGAACCTCTCAGGCACCAGGACCGCACGGACCAGGCGACTCTGGAGACGCACGCGCGCCGACAGAGGGGGAGGCACCCGACCGACGACAGTCGACTCCGAGGAGCCCCCGCCCATGGCCGACCACCCCACGCTGACCGAGCTGGACGGCGCGCTGCCGTTCGTCGAGCGCCACGTCGGACTGCGCGACGCCGACGTCGAGACGATGCTGGAGCGGCTCGGCTTCGGGTCACTCGACGCGCTCATGGACGCCGCCGTCCCGGGCGGCATCCGTACGCCGGAGCGGCTGGACCTCCCCACCGCGCTGAGCGAGGAGGCGACCGGCCGCGAGCTGCGTCAGCTGGCCGCCCAGAACCGCCCCGGTGAGGCCATGATCGGGCTCGGCTACCACGGCACGATCACGCCGCCGGTGATCCGCCGCAACGTGCTCGAGGACCCGAGCTGGTACACCGCCTACACGCCGTACCAGCCGGAGATCTCCCAGGGTCGGCTCGAGGCGCTGCTCAACTTCCAGACGGTGGTGGGCGACCTCACCGGCCTCCCGACCGCGAACGCCTCGCTGCTCGACGAGGGCACCGCCGCCGCCGAGGCGATGACCCTGGTGCGTCGGGCGAACAAGAAGGCGTCCGGGCCGTTCGTCGTCGACGCCGACGCGCTGCCGCAGACCATCGATGTCGTGCGCACCCGGGCCGCGGGCATGGGGATCGAGGTGGTCGTCGCCGACCTCACCGACGGGCTGCCCGACGCCGAGCTGTGCGGCGTGCTGGTGCAGTACCCCGGCGCGTCCGGCCGGGTCCTCGACCCGCGCCGCGTCATCGAGCAGGCGCACGAGCGCGACGCGCTCGCGGTCGTCGCGGCCGACCTGCTCGCGCTCACCCTCCTGGAGTCCCCGGGCGAGCTCGGCGCCGACGTCGCGATCGGCTCCAGTCAGCGCTTCGGCGTCCCACTGTTCTACGGCGGCCCGCACGCCGGCTATCTGGCGGTCGGCGCCGGCCTCGAGCGCCACCTGCCTGGCCGCCTGGTCGGCGTCTCCGTCGACGCGGAGGGGCGTCCGGCGTACCGCCTCGCGCTGCAGACCCGCGAGCAGCACATCCGCCGCGACAAGGCGACCTCCAACATCTGCACCGCCCAGGTGCTGCTCGCCGTGGTGGCGTCGATGTACGCCGTCTACCACGGCCCCGAGGGCCTGCGGTCGATCGCGACGCGCACGCACCGGTACGCCGCCGTCCTGGCCACCGCGCTCGCGGACGCCGGCTTCCCGGTGGAGCACCGCGAGTTCTTCGACACGCTCACAGTGCCGGTCGCCGGCGCGGCGGACGTCGTCGCCGCGGCCCGCTCGCTCGGCCTGCAGCTCCGGCTCGTCGACGCGGACCGCGTCGGCATCAGCACCTCCGAGCTCACCACGCGGTCGACGATCAGCAGCGTGCTCAAGGCGTTCGGGGTCTCGACGGGCTCGAACGACGGTCAGGTCGACCTCGACGCGGTGGACGCCGCGACGTCCGACGCGCTGCCGGAGGCGCTGCGCCGGACGACTCCGTACCTCACCCACGAGGTCTTCTCGGCCCACCGCAGCGAGACCGCGATGCTGCGCTACCTCCGCAGGCTCTCGGCCCGCGACTACGCGCTCGACCGCGGCATGATCCCGCTGGGCTCCTGCACGATGAAGCTCAACGCCACCACGGAGATGGAGCCGGTGTCGCTGCCGGGCTTCGCCGACCTGCACCCGTTCGCCCCGGCCGAGGACGCCGCCGGCTACCGGCAGCTGGTCGGCCAGCTCGAGGGCTGGCTGGCCGAGGTGACCGGCTACGACCGGGTCTCGATCCAGCCGAACGCCGGCTCGCAGGGCGAGCTCGCGGGCCTGCTCGCGATCCGCGCCTACCACCGCGCCCACGGCCAGGGTGGACGCGACGTCTGCCTGATCCCGTCGTCGGCGCACGGCACCAACGCGGCGTCGGCCGTGATGGCCGGGATGAGGGTCGTGGTCGTGAAGTCCGGCGAGGGCGGCGAGGTCGACCTCGACGACCTGCGCGCGCGGTGCGCGGCGCACGCCGACGACCTCGCCGCGATCATGGTCACCTACCCGTCGACGCACGGCGCCTACGAAGACACCATCGGCGAGCTCTGCGAGATCGTCCACGCGCACGGCGGTCAGGTGTACGTCGACGGCGCGAACCTCAACGCCCTGCTGGGCTACGCCCGGCCCGGTGAGTTCGGCGGCGACGTCTCGCACCTCAACCTGCACAAGACCTTCTGCATCCCGCACGGCGGCGGCGGCCCGGGCGTCGGGCCGGTGGCGGTGCGCGCCCACCTGGCGCCGTACCTGCCCTCGCACGCGCTACACCCCGAGGCGGAGAGACGCGCGGGGATCGGCCCGGTCAGCTCGGCGCCGTACGGCTCCGCCGGCATCCTGCCGATCTCGTGGGCCTACATCCGGCTGATGGGCGCGGCCGGCCTGACCCGCGCGACCGCGGTCGCGGTGCTGTCGGCCAACTACGTCGCCAGCCGGCTCGGCGAGCACTACCCGGTGCTCTACCGCGGCCACGGCGGGCTGGTCGCGCACGAGTGCATCCTCGACCTGCGCGGCATCACCAGGGAGACCGGCGTGACCGTCGACGACGTGGCCAAGCGGCTCGTCGACTACGGGTTCCACGCCCCGACGATGTCGTTCCCGGTCGCGGGCACGCTCATGGTCGAGCCGACCGAGTCCGAGGACCTCGCCGAGATCGACCGGTTCGTCGACGCGATGATCGCGATCAGGGGCGAGATCGACCGGGTCGGCGCGGGGGAGTGGACCGCGGAGGAGTCGCCGCTGCGCGGCGCCCCGCACACCGCCCGTGCGCTCGTCGGCAAGTGGAAGCGGGCCTACAGCCGCGAGCAGGCGGTCTTCCCGTCCGGCATCGACCCTGACAAGTACTGGCCGCCGGTGGCCCGGATCGACCAGGCGTACGGCGACCGCAACCTCGTGTGCGCGTGCCCGCCCCTGGAAGCGTTCGCGGAGTGAGCGTCTCCGACCACACTGCCCGGCGGCTCCTCGCCCGGCTCGCGCACGCCCAGACGACGGGCCGGCTGCCCTCGGTGGTCGCGGGGCTGGTGCGCGCCGGCGCGCCGGTCTGGTTCGGCTCGTACGGGTCGCCGGCGGTGCCGGGCCACGATGCGCTGGACGTGCAGTACCGGATCGGGTCGATCACCAAGACGATGACGGCGGTCCTCGTCCTCCAGCTGGTGCGCGACGGGCGGATCGCGCTGGACGACCCGGCCTCGGCGGTGCTGGGCGACCTGGGCGGCAACGGCTACGCGGACCGGACGCTGCGCCAGCTGCTCGCGCACTCCTCCGGCATGCAGTCCGAGCCGGTCGGCTCGTGGTGGGAGCGGTCCGCGGGCCTCTCCTTCGAGGAGCTGGTGGCCGCGAACGACGGCTCCCGCGCGGTGTTCGGCGCGGCCGAGCGGTTCCACTACTCCAACCTCGGCTACGCGCTGCTCGGCGAGGTCGCCGCCCGCCTGCTCGGCGCCACCTGGTGGGACGCCGTCGAGCAGCGGGTGCTCGCGCCGCTGGGCATGACCCGCACGACGTACCTCCCGACGGGCGCGGCGGCGCAGGGCCAGTCGGTGCACCCGTACGACGACACGCTGGTGCCAGAGCCGGCCACCGACACGGGCGCGATGGCGCCGGCCGGGCAGGTGTGGGCGACGATCACCGACCTCGCGACGTACGCGACCTTCCTCGGCCAGGGGCACCCGGAGGTGCTCTCGATCGAGGAGCTGGATCGCGCCTACGGCCCGCAGTCGGGCACTCCCGAGGACGGGCTGCGCGGGGCGCACGGCCTCGGCTTCCAGCTCCTGGCCGGCGGCTCGGGGACGCTGGCCGGGCACACCGGGTCGATGCCGGGCTTCCTCGCGACCGTCCTCGTGGACCGCAGGCGGCGCACCGGCGGTGCCGTCCTCGCGAACGCGACGACCGGCTGCTCGCCGGCCGCGATCGTGACCGAGCTGCTCGAGGAGCTCGAGCGCTGCGAGCCGACGTTGGCCGGACCGTGGCTGCCCTCGCCCCGCGTCCCGGACGAGCTCGTCGGCGTCCCGGGAGTGTGGCACTGGGGCAACACCGCGATCGTGTTCGCGATGGAGGGCGCCGAGCTGGTGGCGCGCCGCGACGGCGTCGAGGTCTACCGGTTCGCCGTCGGCGGCGACGGCCGGGTCGTCGGGACGTCCGGCTACCACGCGGGGGAGGAGCTCCGCGTCGTACGACGTGCGGACGGCTCGATCGGCCACCTCGACGTCGCGACGTTCGTCTACACGCGGACGCCCTACGACCCCGAGGCGCCGATCCCCGGCCGTTGAGGGGGCCCCGGCCCCTACAGCTTGATGCCCCTGACGGAGCCCTGGCCGGCCACCTGGTACCCCTCGAGCAGGGCGATCCAGTCGATCCGCTCCCGGCGCACCCGGATCACCACCGACTGGTAGGCCTCGATCCGCTTGCGGCCGTCCGGCTGCGCCCGGCGGAACGTGCCCCAGAGGAAGCGCACCCACTGGTCGTTCGGGTTGCTGACCCGCAGCCGGCCCGGCTGGGCGGTCTTGTAGACCTCCACCGGCACGACGTCGCGGTCGCTGCCGACCTCGAGCGTCTGCGGCGACACCTCGAGCTGCTCGACCGCGGCCGGCGGTGCGGCCTGCGCGGGCGCGCCGACGATCGCCGCGACGGCGATGAGCGGGGCGAGCAGGGCGGCGCGCACGCTGACACGGTAGTCCCGGAGGCCGTCGCCCGGGCGCAAATGCGCGATCAGTGCATCGGGGCCGGGCTGATCTACTGGGCCTGCGAGACGCTCGACATGTTGAAGTCGGGCACCCGCAGCGCCGGCATCGCGGTGCGCGAGAAGTAGTCGTCGCCCCACTCGCGGCTGAACGCGGGCCCGCTCGCGGAGGCGTGCGTGAACCGATTGAGGAGGTCGACCGGGCTCTCGTTGAACCGGAAGTTGTTGACCGCGCCGGCGATCTCGCCGTTCTCCACGAGGTAGACGCCGTCGCGGGTGAGGCCGGTGAGCAGCAGCGTCTGCGGGTCGACCTCGCGGATGTACCAGAGGCAGGTCAGCAGGAGGCCGCGCTCGGTGCCGGCGACGAGGTCCTCGACCGTGCCGGCGGCGCCGTCGACCGCGAGTGCGAGGTTGTCGATGCCGGGCGTCACCGGCTGCGCCGTCATCGCGGCGCTGTGCCGGGTCTGGATCAGTGCCGTGAGCTCGCCGTCCCGGATCCAGTCGGTGCGCTCCAGCGGCAGGCCGTTGTCGAAGACCGACTCCTCGTTGCCGGAGCTCGAGGCGACCGCGAACGGCAGGCACTGGAGGCCGTCGTGGGACGGGTCGGAGAACAGGTTCACGCCCGGCCGGGCGATCCGCTGGCCGATCCGGGTGCCGCCGCCACGCCGGCTGTAGACGGACTGGCCCTCGAACGCGACCCGGGCGCCGGCGGACCAGTAGGCGTCGATCATCAGGTCGGCCACCGCCGTCGGCGGCAGGATCGTGTCGTAGCGGCCGGCCGGCAGGTCGACGCGGCGCTGCGCCCACGCGAGCCGCCGGGCCAGCTCCTCGTCGATCGCGAGCGGGTCGACGTCGGCGAAGTCGCGGGTGGCGGCGCCGACCCAGGCGCTGCGAGTCAGGTCGGCGGTCTTGCCGGTGCACCCGACGTGGCCGGTGGGCTGCACGTGCCGCAGCCGCAGGCCCGTCGAGGAGCCGAGGTACGTCGTGGTCACCTCGTGGTTCACGAAACCGTAGAGGACGCGACCGTCGGCCCGCGCGCGGCCGAACGCCTCGCCGAGGGCAGGGGCGACGGCGTCGTACACCTGGATGCCGGTCGGCACCGGCGGGTCGTCCCAGTCGGGGGAGACCCGGTCGCGGACCAGCTCGGCGGCGTCCTCGGCCGGGTCGGCCTCGCGCACCGCCGCGTCGGCCGCGCCCACGAGCGCGCTGACGCCGTCGAGGGTCGTGGCGCTGCCGGAGACCGACGCGGTCGCGCCGCCGGCGAACGCGATCACGGTGACGTCGACGCCGCTCATCACGCCGTTGGTCGTGAGCGTGTTGTTGGCCCAGCGCAGGTTGGCGCTGGTGCGGGCGCGGACGATCGCCACGCAGTCGTCGGCGGTCGAGGTGGCGAGCGCCTGCTCGACGAGCTCCTGGGGTGGGTTCACGCCTGGCCCTCCTCGGTCGTGTTGAGGATGCGGACGCCGCGGAACAGCGCGGTCGGGCAGCCGTGGCTGACGGCGGCCACCTGGCCGGGCTGGGCCTTGCCGCAGTTGAAGGCGCCGCCGAGCACCCAGGTGTCGGGGCCGCCGACGGCCTCCATGGAGCTCCAGAAGTCCGTGGTCGTGGCCTGGTACGCCGCGTCGCGGACCTGGCCGACCAGCTCGCCGTCCGCGATCTGGTAGAACCGCTGGCCGGTGAACTGGAAGTTGAACCGCTGCATGTCGATCGACCAGGACTTGTCGCCGACGACGTAGAGGCCGCGCTCGACCCGGCCGATCAGCTCGTCGGTCGACGGGCCGCCGGGTGCCGCCCGCAGGGACACGTTGGCCATCCGCTGGATCGGGACATGGCCGGGGGAGTCGGCGTACGCGCAGCCGTTGGAGCGGCCGCCGTTCAGCTCCGGGTGCATCAGGCCCATCGCCCGGTCCAGCTGGTAGCCGACGAAGAGCCCGTCCTCGACGATGTCCCAGCTCTGCGTGGCGACGCCCTCGTCGTCGTACCCGATGGTCGCGAGGCCGTGCGGATGCGTGCGGTCGCCGGTCACGTTCATCGCCGGCGAGCCGTACTGGAGGGTGCCGAGCAGGTCGGGTGTCGCGAACGAGGTGCCGGCGTAGTTGGCCTCGTAGCCGAGCGCGCGGTCCAGCTCGGTCGCGTGGCCGATCGACTCGTGGATGGTCAGCCAGAGGTTCGAGGGGTGGATGACCAGGTCGTAGGTGCCGGCCTCGACGCTCGGTGCCTTGAGCTTCTCGGCGAGCAGCTCGGGGACCTGCTCGATCTCGTCGTCCCAGTCCCACGCCTCCTCGCCGGAGCCGGTGAGGTACTCCCAGCCGCGCCCGACCGGCGGGGCGATGCTCGCCATCGAGTCGAACGTGTCGGCGCCGGCGCCCATCGCCTCGAAGCCGGGGTGGAGGCGGATCCGCTGCTGGGTGGTGCTGGTGCCGTGGAGGTCCACGTAGTACTTGCACTCGTGCACCTGCAGCAGGTGCGCGGACGCGTGGTCGACGGCCGCGCCGGTGCGCAGCCGGTTGGTCCAGTCGACCAGCAGCGCCGCCTTCTCGGGCACCGGGACCTCGAAGGGGTCGAGGCGGTACGACGAGACCCACTCGACGTCGTCGTACACCGGCTCGGCCGCGAGCTCGACGGGGGCGGTGGTCATCTCGGCGGCGACCCGGGCGACCGCGACGGCGGTCTCGGCGACCCGGACCGCCTCCGCGGGCGTCAGCACCACGCCGGACGCGAAGCCCCAGGCGCCGCCGTGGATGACGCGGACGGCGAAGCCGAGGTCCTCGCTGTCGCTCGCGCTCTGCAGGACGCCGTCGCGGGCGACCAGGCTCTGGTAGCGCACCCGCTCGAAGCGGAAGTCCGCGTGGCTCGCCCCGAGCTCGCGGGCGCGGGCCAGCGCGGCGTCGCCGAGGCTGCGATGGGGGAGGGCCGTGAAGGACGGGTCGATGACCGGACCGCTCATGGCGCGAACCTACCCGACTAGGGTGCGGGGGATGAACGCAGTTGCCTGGCTGGGGATCGGGGCGCAGCGCAGCGGGACCGCATGGTTCACCGGGCTGCTCACGCAACACCCCGAGGTGGGGCTCGGGACCAACGGCAAGAAGGAGCAGCAGCTGCTGCACCGCGTCGCAGACGGCGCCGTGCCGGCCGAGGAGTACCTGGCGCTGTTCCCCGACGACGGCGTCCGGCGCGGGGAGTTCTCCCCGAGCTATCTGCGGCACCCGTCGGTCGGCGTCGCCGTACCTCGGCTGGTGCCGGACGCCCCGATCGTGGTGCTGCTGCGCGACCCGATCGACCGCTACCGATCGGCGATGCGGCTGGCCGTCACCCGCGGGAAGGCCGAGCTGTCCGGTACGCCGACCAGCCTGCAGACCTGGGCCGGCTACTACGCCGACCAGCTCGATCTGTGGGCGAGCCAGGTCGGCCGGGAGCGGCTGGTGGTGCAGGTCTA
This sequence comes from Nocardioides hungaricus, assembly GCF_054782915.1. Taxonomy (NCBI): domain Bacteria; kingdom Bacillati; phylum Actinomycetota; class Actinomycetes; order Propionibacteriales; family Nocardioidaceae; genus Nocardioides; species Nocardioides hungaricus. The sequence continues at coordinate 89,291 of NZ_BAAGRO010000061.1, forward strand.
CGAGCGGGCCGTGCAGGATCCGCAGGCGGCCGTCGAGGCGGTCTGGTCGCGGCTGGGCCTGGCCCCGGTGCCGGTCACCGCAGTCGACGAGAGGTCGCGGTCCAGCTCCGCGCCGGACGCCGACTGGTCGTGGCCGGAGGGGATGCGGGAGGCGCTGCGGGCGCTCTACCGCCCGCAGGCGCGCCGGCTGGCCGACGGCTGGGGTCTCGACGTGACCGGGTGGCGCTCGCTCAACGGCTGACGGCGAGCGTCGACCCGCGGCGATCCTTGCGGACCAGCAGCTGGGTCGGGATCCGGTCGCGCATCTCGGCGACGTGGCTGACGACGCCCACGACGCGGCCGCCGTCGCGCAGCGCGTCGAGGGTGTCCATCACGTCGTCGAGGGTGTCGGCGTCCAGGGACCCGAAGCCCTCGTCGACGAACAGCGTGTCGAGGTCGGCGCCGCCGGCCTCCTGCGTCACGACGTCGGCCAGCCCGAGCGCCAGCGCCAGCGACACCACGAACGTCTCGCCGCCCGAGAGCGTGGCCGGGTCGCGCGCCTCCCCGGACCAGTCGTCGCGGACCAGCAGGCTGAGCCCGCCGCGGGTCTCGCCGGCGCCGCGGCGCCCGGTGTGCTCGAGGGAGTAGCGCTGGTCGCTCATGCCGGCGAGCCGGGCGTTCGCGGCGGCCACGACCTGGGAGAGCCGGTAGCCCAGGACGTACGCCGAGAGCCGCATCTGCAGCCGGTTGTCGGCGGACTTGCCCTCGACGAACGCCGCGAGCCCGGTGACCAGGTCGAGGTCGGCGCGCAGCGGCGCCCACGATGCCAGCGCGGCGTCCAGGCGGGCGGCGAGGTCGGCCAGCCGGTGGGCGAGGGCGTGCCAGTGCTGCTCCTGGGCGCGGGCGTCGCCGAGGGCGGCGAGTGCGACCCGGTGGTCCTCGGTCAGCGCCGCGAGGTCGGGGAGCTCCGCGCGGGCGACCTCGTCGGCGCCGGGCTCGCTCAAGACGGCGGTGACCGCGGCGAGGCGGCGGTCGTGCTCGGCGAGCCGGTGGGCGAGCTCGTCGTACGCCCTCGGGTCGAGCGCGGCCGCGACCGCGTCGGCGGCGGTGTCGAAGCCGGCCTCCACGACGGCTGCGGTCAGGGCCCGCTCGGCCGCCACGGCGTCGTCGAGCGCGGCGAGCGCGGCGCGGAGGTCGCGCTCGTGGTCCGTGGTCGCCCGGACGGTCTCGTCGTCGTAGTCGGCCAGCGCCTCGGCGAGCTCGGTCGCCTCGGTCGCCAGGTGGTCGAGCCGGGCGTCGGCGGCGGCCGCCTCCGTGGCGACCGCGGGAGGCGTCACGTCGACGCGTTCGGCGGCCGTCGCGAGAGCGGTCGCGAGGTCGCGCACTTCGTCCTTGCGGAGGAACTCGGTCGCCGCGGCGTCGTCGGCCGCCTTCTGGGCGGCCTTCTCGGCCGCCTCGTCCGGGGCTCCATCGAGGGCGGTCGCCTTGTGGGGGTGGTCGCAGGAGCCGCAGACCGGGCAGGAGCCACCCACGACCAGGCTCGCCGCGATCTCGGCGGCCATCCCGTTGACGCGCCGCTCGCGCAGCCCGATCGCGTGCTCGCGCAGGTCGAGGGTCTCCTTGCGGGCCGCCTCGTGGGCGCGCTCTGCCTCCGCGTGGCGGGCGGTCAGCGACCCGACCTGCTCGCGCGCGGCGGTGCGGGCGGCCTCGGCGGCGGCCGCGAGCTCGGCCCGGCGGGCCCGGAGCCGATCGGCCTCGGCGCGCACCTCGCGCAGGCGGTCGGCGCGCGGCTGGAGAGCCCGGAGCCGGACGACCTCCTCGGCCGCCGCGGCTAAGCCCTCCTCGAGGGCGTGCCGGTCGGTGCTGGTGACGGCCCGGCGGGCGGCGACCGCCACGCGGTGGAGGGGTACGACGCCCGCGGCACGTCGTGCGGCACGCAGCCGCTCGCGGGCGGCGTCCTGCTCGGGCGCGGCGGCGGCGAGGCGGCCGTGCTCGATGGTCGCGGCGTCGAGCCGGGCGCGGCGCCGGGCGAGCGTCCGCGCGGCCTCCAGCGTCTCGCGGCTCGCGGCCTCGGTCTCGGCCGCCTCGGCGGCGGCGGCCGCGGCCCCCGCGGCACACTCCTCGGCGGTGCTCAGCAGGTCGCGCGCCCAGGCGGCGACGTCCTCGGCGGGTGCCGTGGTCGAGGTGGTCTCGCTGACCCGGCTGACCAGGTCGGCGACCTCGGCCTCGGCGGACTCCGACCGCTTGCGCAGGGCGAGCCGGTGGTCGCGCAGCCAGCGCTCGACGTCCTCGAACCGTCCGGTCCGGAACAGCTGCTGGAGCAGGTGGTGCCGCTCCTCGGAGCGGGCCCGCAGGAACTGCTGGAACCGCCCCTGCGGCAGCATCGCGACCTGGGTGAACTGGGCCAGGTTCATGCCGACCAGCCGGGTCACCAGATGGCCGGTCTCGTCGAGGCGGGTGCTGTGGGTGGTCCACTCGCCGGCGACCCGCTCGGCGATGCGCACCGACGCCTGCTCGGTGGTCCGGCCGGCGCCGCGCCTCTTGGGCCGCTCCCACGCGGGCGACCGCACGATCCGGAAGCGCCGGCCCGACAGCGTCGCCTCGAGCGCGACCCGCGGGCGGACGCCGGGCGCCGCCTGGTCGGACCGCAGCCGCCTGGCGCTCCCGCGGTCACCGGGCACGTCGCCGTACAGTGCGAAGCAGACGGCGTCGAGGACGCTCGTCTTGCCCGCGCCGGTGGGTCCGTGGAGCAGGAACAGCCCGGCGCCGGAGAGGTGCTCGAAGTCCACGGCGACCGTCTCGGCGAACGGCCCGAACGCGGTGACCTCGAGGTGGTGGAGCCTCATCGTGCCTCCGTGACCAGGACGTCGACGTCGGGGTCCTCGCAGCAGGCGTCGACCGCCTCCTGGAGGAGGGCGGCCTCCGCCCTCGTCGCGGGCGCGCCGCGCATGTCGGCGACGAAGTCGAGCGCGATGGCGTGGTCGGAGCGGCCCTCCCGCCGGGCGGTGGGTACGGCGGGCCGCTCGCCGCCGAGGGGCTCGAACCCGATCACCAGCGTGTGCGGGAACCGGCGCCGTAGCCGCTCCATCGCCTGCAGCGGGCGCACGCCGTCGGTGAGGGTCGCCTGCACCCAGGAGTCCTCGTGCTCGGTGAGGGTGAGGTCGTGGAGCAGCTCGTCGAGGGTGCCGCGGATCCGGGCCAGTCGGCGGGGGACCGGGGCCTCGACGAACTCGGCGCGCTCGAACCCGTCGGCGCCGAGGTCGACGAGCCAGGAGCCCTTGCGATGGCCGGCCTCGGAGAAGGAGTAGGCGAGCGGGGAGCCGGAGTAGCGCACGGCCTCGGTGAGCGTGTGCCGGCCGTGCAGATGACCGAGGGCGGCGTAGTCGACCCCGTCGAAGACGGCGGCCGGCACCAGCGACACCCCGCCGACGCTGATGTCGCGTTCGGAGTCGGAGGGCTGACCACCGGAGACGAAGGCGTGCGCGAGCACCACGGTCCGCAACCCGGGACGTCGCCGACCGGCATCCGCGCGAACCCGGCGCATCGCCTCGGTCAGCGCCGCCTCGTGCGAGCGGCCGGCCAGCCCCCACGGTTCGCGGACCGCGTCGGGGTCGAGGTAGGGGATGCCGTAGACGGCGACCGGCCCGTGCTCGTCGTCGAGCAGGACCGGCGTGCCGACGCTGCCGGCGTCGGTGCGGATGAACACGCCGGCGGCGTCGATCAGCCGCGAGCTGAACCCGAGCCGCCGGGCCGAGTCGTGGTTGCCGCTGGTCAGCACGGCCTTCGCCCGGCTGGCCGCCAGCCGCGCCAGCGCCTCGTCGGCCAGCCGCACCGCGTCGACGTGCGGGAGCGCCCGGTCGTAGACGTCGCCGGACACGACGACCAGGTCCACCCGCTCCGCCGCGACCACCTCGACCAGGTGGTCGACGTACGCAGCCTGGTGCCCGAGCATGCCCTCGCGGTGGAAGGACCGCCCGAGGTGCCAGTCGGAGGTGTGGAGGATGCGCACACCGCCACGCTAGGAGCGACCGCCGACATTCGTCGGGGTGGCGCGCCGTAGGGCTGCGGATTGGTCACCAACCGCAGATTTCCGGGCCGAAAACATGCGGTTGGTGACCAATCCGCAACATCAGGCGTAGCGCACGCAGCGGTCCGCGGACGCGAACCCGTAGAGCACCAGCCCGGCGTGGGAGGCCAGCCGGACCGAGAGCGAGGTGGGGGCACCGACGGCGACGAGGGTGCCGATGCCGGCGGCGACCGCCTTCTGCACCAGCTCGAACCCGGCCCGGCCGCTCACCACCAGGCAGGCATCCGCCGGCGAGGCGCCGGCGAGCACGCGGGCGCCGGTGACCTTGTCGACGGCGTTGTGCCGCCCGACGTCCTCGCGTACGACGAGCAGCTCCCCGGATGCGGTGGCGAGCCCGGCCGCGTGCACGCCGCCGGTGCGGGCGAAGACCGTCTGCCGCTCGCGGAGCGCGCCCGACAGGCGCCCTACCAGGTCCGGAGCCGGCAGCGGACCAGTCCACCGCGGCGCGACCGGCGCCGCGAGCACGTCCGCGATGCTGTCCTTCCCGCACACCCCGCACGCCGACGACCCGGCCCCGGAGTGCCGGTGCCCCGGGTCGCGCAGCGGAGGGGAGGACAGCGTCACCGTGACGACGTTGAGCTCCTCCTCCGCGGTGAGGGCGACATCGGTGCAATAGGCCACGCCCCGGATCGACGAGGGCGCCGCGACGCCCTCGTGGACCAGCCACCCGGCCGCGAGCTCGAAGTCGTGCCCGGGCGTGCGCATGGTGACCCATACCCGCCGCGGCGGCGCGGACGGCCAGGTCAGCCGGATCTCCAGCGGCTCCTCGGTCGCGAGCCGGTCCTCCCGGTTCCGCGAGCCCGACGCCGCGTGCTCGGTCACGCGGGCCCGGACCGTGGGCCCGGGACGGCGCGCGCGGTCGACACTCATGCCGACGGGTACGTCCTCGCCACGACCAGCCGCCGGGCGAGCGCGTCGGCCTGGTCGGCGAGCCGGCGGCGCACCGACAGGTCGAGGCCCTCGTCCGCCGCCAGCACACGGGTCCGTGTCAGCGTCGCCTCGGTCACCGACGTCCGCGGGAAGAAGAACTCCGTCGCGTCCGCCAGCACCCACCCGCTGCGCACCCCGACGGTCGCGGGGAGGTCCTCGAAGTAGCGGTCGACGTATGGCGCCGTCACGTGCTCCTGGCCGCCGCGCCACATGCCGAGCCCGGCCGCCTCGATCTCGTAGTTGGGGACGTCGACCTTGCCGGTGAACCGGTCCCAGGCCCACTCCTTGGCCCCGGCGTCGGGCAGCGACGCGACCGCGCGAGTGTGCGCGACCCGCGACTCGCCGTTCGGCTCCGCGTCGAGCGCGGCCCGCAGCTCGTCCCGGTCGGTCGCTCCCAGCACCGCCAGCCGGACGAGCAGCCGCCACCGCAGGTCGAGGTCGACCTCGATCCCGGCCGGGGCCGAGCCGAGCCAGCCCCGCAGTGCGGCCGGGTCCGCCGAGGAGGTGATCGCCGCGCGGAACGCCGCCAGCTGCCGCTCCGAGCCGGGCTCCAGCGAGCCGAGCTTCGTCAGCGCCGCCTCGTGCACGCGCGCCAGCGCGCCCTCGCCGGCGAGCGGCACGACCCAGTCGAAGACCCAGGCGAGCGTGCGTCGCCGGGTGTCCTCGGTGTCCTCGACCGGCAGGCTCGCGACGACCAGGTCGAGGACGGCGGCCGGGTCGACCGCGGCGTCCATGAGCGCGCCGCGCGCGCTGTTCCAGATCCCCGCCCGCAGGTCGTCGGGTACGGCGGGCAGCAGCTCGCGCAGCGCCGAGACCGTGACCGCGTCGACCTGGGCGACGTCCCAGGAGTCCTCGTACGGATCGAGGACGACGGCTGCCCCCTCTGGCACCGAGAGCGGAGTGGAGGGCGAGTCGAGCGTGATCGTCCGCTCCTCCCACACGCCGGCCACGGCGACCGCGGCACGGAACGTGTGCGCGCGATCGGCGGGATGCGCGACCGGGGGAGTGCGGCGCACCACGCCGGCCGCCCGGTCGAAGGTGAGCGTGTCGGCGCCGGCGGTGCGCAGCCAGTTGGACGTGAACGAGGACAGGTCGCCCGCGCCGGCGCGCTCCCAGGACGTGAACAGGTCGTGCATGGTGGCGTTGCCGAACCGGTGCCGCGCGAGGTGGTCGACGACGCCGTCGAAGAACACCCGGTCGCCGATCGAGGCGTTGAGCTGCTTGAGGATGCTCGAGCCCTTGGCGTAGGAGATGCCGTCGAAGTCCTGGAGCGCCGCGCTCGCGTCGACCGCGCCGTTGCCCGCGACCGGGTGCGTGCTCGGACCCTGGTCGGCGGTCAGCCCCCAGAGCCGGCGGTCGTAGGCGTGGTCGGTCCAGGCGTCGGCGTACTGCGTGACGTCGGCGGTGACCCGGACGCCCAGGTACTCGGCGAAGGACTCGTTGAGCCAGAGGTCGTCCCACCACTTCGGCGTGACGATGTTGCCGAACCACTGGTGCGCCATCTCGTGCGCGATCATGGTGGCGCGGGCGATCCGCATCCCGCGGGTGACCCGGCTGGTGAAGACGAGCGGGTCGCGGAAGGTCACGCAGCCCGGGTTCTCCATGGCGCCTGCGTTGAACTCCGGCACGAACGCCTGGTGGTAGTCGCCGAACGGGTAGCGGACCCCGAACAGCCGGTGCATCTCGTCGAAGCACTGCCGGGTCATCGTGAACAGCTCCTCGGCGTCCGCGTCCAGCGCCGACGCGAGGCTGGCGCGGGCCGAGAGCCCGAGCGGGACGCCGTCGTGCTCGTCGCGGAGCACGTGGTACGGCCCGGCGACGAGCGTCACGAAGTACGTCGACAGCGGGTGCGTGCGCTCCAGCTCCCACAGCATCGGCTCGACCTGCGTGGCCGGCGCGTTGCCGATCACGACCCAGTCGGCCGGCGCGGTGACGTGGAAGGCGTACGGCGCCTTGAGGTCGGGCTGGTCGAAGCAGGCGTAGACCGTCGGCGCCGCGTCCATGAAGCTCATGCCGTAGACGTAGTGCCGCCCGTCGGCCGGGTCGACGCTGCGGTGCAGCCCCTCGCCGTCGTTGCGGAACGGCATCACCGCGTCGACGACCAGCTCGTTCGCGCCCGCGACGGTCTCCAGCGGCAGCCGCCCGCGGTCCAGCAGGTCCGGGTCGAGGGGCGCGCCGTTGAGCCGGATCCCGTTCACCCGCAGCGGCTTCAGGTCCACGAACGTCGGCCCGCCCCGCGACCGGAAGCGGACGGTCGTCACCGACCCGAAGGAGCTCTCGTCCGCGGCGAGATCGAGGCGGACGTCGTACTCCTCGACGGCGATGAGCTCGAACCGGGCGACGGCCTCGGCGCGCTGGAGGCTGCGGTGGGGACTGCTCACGCGACCACCCTATGCCGGTCTACGCTGGCCGCATGGACGACGACAAGCGGGACCTCCTCGCGCTGATCCGCGAGTCGGTGATCGGCGAGGACCATCTGATGGACACGCCGTACGGACGCCGTCGGGTGACCTACGCCGACTACACGGCGTCCGGCCGGGCGCTGACGTTCATCGAGGACTTCATCCGCGACCAGGTGCTGCCCGGCTACGCCAACACCCACACGGAGTCCAGCGGCACGGGCCTGCAGACGACGCGGCTGCGCGAGGACGCGCGCGAGGTCATCCGGGCGGCGGTCGGCGGCGACGAGGACACCGTCGTGCTGTTCGCCGGGTCCGGCTGCACCGGTGCCATCGCCAAGCTGATCGGCATCCTCGGGCTGCGCATCCCGTCGGCGCTCGACGACGCGCACGCGCTGAGCGAGCACATCCCGCCGGCCGACCGGCCAGTGGTGTTCATCGGTCCCTACGAGCACCACTCCAACGAGATCCCGTGGCGCGAGTCGATCGCCGACGTCGTGACGATCCGGCAGGACCCCGACGGCGGCGTCGACCAGGACGACCTGCGCGAGCAGCTGGAGAAGCACGCCGACCGCCGGGTCAAGATCGGCTCCTTCTCGGCCGCGTCCAACGTGACCGGCATCGTCTCCGACACCGCCGGCATCGCCGAGCTGCTCCACCAGCACGGGGCACTCAGCCTCTGGGACTTCGCCGCGGCGGCGCCGTACGTCGACATCGCGATGGCCGCCGCGGACGGCCGTCCGGCGTCGTACAAGGACGCGGTCTTCATCTCGCCGCACAAGTTCATCGGGGGCCCGTCGACGCCCGGGGTGCTGGTCGCGCGCCGCGAGCTGTTCGCGAACCGGGTGCCCGACGTGCCGGGCGGCGGCACGGTCGCCTATGTCAACGACGACGACCACCGCTACCTCAGCGACCCGACCCACCGCGAGGAGGGCGGCACCCCGGCGATCATCGAGTCGATCCGGGCCGGCCTGGTCTTCCAGCTCAAGGAGGCGGTCGGCACCGCGACCATCCGCGAGCAGGAGGAGCGCCACCTGCGCCGTGCCGTGTCGGCCTGGCTGGAGGAGCCGGCCATCGAGCTGCTCGGCAACCTCGACGCGGAGCGGCTCTCGATCGTCTCGTTCGTGCTGCGCTCGCCGTCGGGCCGCTACCTGCACCACAACTACGTCGTGGCGCTGCTCAACGACCTGTTCGGCATCCAGTCGCGCGGCGGCTGCTCCTGCGCCGGCCCCTACGGCCACCGGCTGCTCGGCATCGACATCGAGCGCTCGCACGAGTTCGAGCGCGAGATCACCGGCGGCTGCGAGGGCATCAAACCGGGCTGGGTGCGGATCAACTTCAACTACTTCGTCTCCGACGCCGTCGCCGACTACATCGTCGAGGCGGTCCGGCTGGTCGCGCGCGAGGGCTGGCGGCTGCTCGGCGACTACCGCTTCGACGTCGCGTCGGGCCTCTGGCGGCACCGCGACGGTGTCGTCGCGCCGCCGCTCAGCCTCCACGACGTCTCGTACGCCGGTGGCCGGCTCTCGATGCCGCGCCACGACTCGACCGGCGGGGAGATGACCGGGGGAGAGGAGCTGCTCGCCGAGCACCTCCGCGACGGCGCCGCGATCCTCGCCGCGGCCACCGGCCCCGACCTGGAGTCGCACCCCGCCCAGGTCAGCGCGGACTTCGAGCACCTGCGCTGGTTCGACCTCCCCTCCTCCTGCCTGCACGAGGAGGGGCCGGGCGCCCGGCACTGAAGAATGCCGAGTCGGCGCGAGTTGCCCGGCAACCCACGCCGACTCGGCGTCTCGATGGGGCGGGATCAGCCCTGCTGGGCGAGCGCGAACTCGACCTTCCCGCTCGGGTCGACCGCGGCGTCGAGGACCTTGTCGTCCAGCAGCTGCGCCGCCGACTCCTCGAGGTAGATCGTCGCCCCGCCCTGCTCGATGACCTGGTCGCCGGGCTCGGCCTGCTGCGCGGCGGAGACCGCGAAGGCCGTCTCGGGGGCGTCCTCGGTCGTGATCCGCAGGCCGGCGGTGTCGGGCAGGCCGGGCTGGTGGGTGATCTCGTTGACGATGGCGCTGGCGTTCTCGGTGAGGGTGAGCATGGCTCGCCTTCCGGTAGCGGTTGCTGACCCGTTCCACCGTCCCCGATCCGCCGCCAGGACTCAAACCGGTAGGTCAGCCCGGGCGTGTCGTGGCTCTGGCACGCTGTGCGCATGACGGTGCCCACGACGGACGCAGCGGACAGCCATCGCCGGGTCGAGCTCGCCAAGATCGGCGAGGGTCGCTACAAGGCGACCAACGCGCGCGGGGGAGTGCTGCCGGTCGGCTCCGGCGGCGACCCCGACTTCACCCCGGTCGAGCTGCTGCTGGCCGCGATCGCCGGGTGCAGCGCGATCGACGTCGACCTCATCACCGGCAAGCGCGCGGAGGCCACCGGCTTCGAGGTCGTCGCCGAGGGCGCGAAGGTCCGCGACGAGGACGGCAACCACCTTGTCGACCTGCGCGTGACCTTCGCGGTCCGGTTCCCCGAGGGCGAGGCGGGCGACCGCGCCCGCGAGGCGCTGCCGCGCTCGATCGCCCAGTCCCGCGACCGGCTCTGCACCGTCGGCCGCACCGTGCAGCTCGGGGGCCCGATCGAGTACGTCGAGGAGTAGGTGCGGCGGCTCGACATCGCCGACCGCCGGCCTCCGACGGGTCGTCGGCGGGCTACAGCTCCTCGTGCATGTCCGGGTCGCCGCCGAAGAGCCGGCCGTCCGCACGCCCCAGCACGGTGATCGCGGACATCTCGTCGTCGGCCAGCTCGAAGCCGAACACGTCGAGGTTCTGCCGCTGCCGCTCGGGCGTCGCCGACTTCGGGATCGGTACGGCGCCCAGCTGCACCTGCCAGCGCAGGATGACCTGGCCGGGCGTGACGCCGTGCGCCTCCGCGGCGGCGGCGACCGGCGGCTCGGTGAACGGGGCCTGCCGCTTGCCGAGCGGGCTCCAGGACTCGGTGCGGATGCCGTGGCGTTCGTTGGCCTCGCGCATCGCGGCCTGCGGGAAGTAGGGGTGCAGCTCGATCTGGTTGACCGCCGGCGTCACGCCGGTCTCGTCGACGATCCGTTCGAGGTGGGTCTCGGTGAAGTTGGAGACGCCGATCGACCGGACCAGGCCCTGCCGCTGCAGGTCGATCAGCGCGCGCCACGCCTCGACGTACGTCCCGACGCTCGGGTTGGGCCAATGGATCAGGTGCAGGTCGAGGTACTCCAGCCCGAGCCGCTCCAGCGACTCGTGGGTGCTGCGGACGGCGTCGTCGTACCCGTGGTGCCGGCCGGGAATCTTCGACGTCACCCTCAGCTCCTCGCGCGGCACGCCGCTCTGCCGGATCGCCTCGCCGACCTCGGTCTCGTTGCCGTAGTTGACCGCCGTGTCGATCAGCCGGTAGCCCGCCTCGATCGCGCCGCGGATCGCGGCCACGCCGTCGTCGCCGGACAACGGGTAGGTGCCGAAGCCGATCGCCGGGAGGGAGGAGCCGTCGTTGAGCTGGTACGTCGGGGTCGCCATGCGCCCCAACGTACTCAACCTCCGGCCCACTGCTCGCCGGTCGCCTGCTCGTGCTCGTACCCGGTCGGGCACGCTTGCACCCGTGGGTGATCTCTCGCCGCTGGACCGGGTCTGGCAGGACATCGCCGGCACGCAGCCGCCACCGGGGGAGTGGAGCGCGCTCGCGACCGCGCTCGTCGCGCTGGCGCTGGTCGCCGTCCCGCGGGTCTGGCGCCTGTCGCGCCACGTCGTCACCATCGCGCACGAGGGCGCGCACGGCCTCGCCGCGCTGGTGAGCGGCCGGCGGCTCGCGGGGATCCGGCTGCACTCCGACACCTCCGGCCTGACCGTCTCGCGCGGGCGGCGTACCGGTCCGGGCATGGTGGTGACGGCGTTCGCGGGGTACGCCGGGCCGGCGCTGCTCGGCCTGGGCGCCGCGCTCCTCCTCCGGGAGAGGCACGCCCTCGCCGTGCTCTGGCTGGCCGTCGTCCTGCTCGCCCTGCTGCTGCTCCAGATTCGCAACCTCTTCGGGCTCTGGATCGTGCTGGTCGCCGGTGCCGGAGTCGTCGCCGTGACCTGGTGGGGGAGCGGCACCGCGCAGTCGCTGGCGGCGTACGCCGGCACCTGGTTCCTCCTGCTCGCGGCACCGCGCCCCGTGCTGGAGCTCCAACAGCTGCGGCGGGCCGGCCGGGCTCGCGACTCCGACGCCGACCTCCTTGCCCGGATCACGCCGCTGCCGGGGCTGGTCTGGATCGGGCTGCTCCTGCTCGTGACGCTCGGCTGCCTGCTCGTGGGTGGACGGTGGTTGTGGGTGGGGGCGTAGGTTCGGGGCGTGCGCATCGGCATCCACTACGCGAACTTCACCCACCCCGACTGGCCGACCCGGCTCACCGACCGGCTGACCGAGACCGCCCGGGTCGCCGACCAGGGCGGCGCGGCGCTGTTCACGGTGATGGACCACTACTTCCAGATGGAGCAGCTCGGCGGCCCGCCGGAGCCGATGCTGGAGGGCTACACGACGCTGGGCTACCTCGCCGGCCAGACCTCGGACCTCCGCCTCGGGCTGCTGGTCACCGGCACGACGTACCGCCACCCCGGCCTGCTCGCCAAGATCGTCACCACCCTCGACGTGCTGTCGCGGGGCCGCGCGATGCTCGGCATCGGCGCCGCCTGGTACGACCGCGAGCACGCCGGCCTCGGCGTGCCGTTCCCGCCGACGAACGAGCGGTTCGAGCGCCTGGAGGAGACGCTGCGGGTGGTCCGGCAGATGTGGAGCGACGACGACGGCCCGTTCGAGGGCGAGCACTACCGTCTCGCCGAGACCGTCTGCGTGCCGCCGCCCGTGCAGCGGCCACACCCGCCGATCCTCATCGGGGGCAGCGGCGAGCGGAAGACGCTGCGGCTGGTCGCGCAGTACGCCGACGCCTGCAACCTCTTCGGCGAGAGCCCCGACCTCGTCCGCCACAAGCTCGACGTGCTGCGCGGCCACTGCGACGACCTCGGCCGCGACTACGACGCGATCGAGAAGACCATGATCGCGATGGGCGACCCGGTCGCCGACCCCGACGCGTTCCTGGCCTCGATGGGGGAGTACGCCGCCCTCGGCATCTCCCTGGTCACGCTGATGCCGCCCACCGACGACCCCGTCGGCTGGACCACCCGCGTCTGCGAGGACGTGTTCCCGCGCCTCGCCGATCTGTAGGGCCTCTCGCTGCGCCGGCACGGGCGGGTCTGTGGTTTGGTCACCAACCGCAGGTTTCGGGGTCGAAATGTTGCGGTTGGTGACCAAACCACACACCTGACGGCAGTTATGTCACCTTGATTCCGTACATCTCGCCGAGCGGATCGGCGATGAGCTCGACCCGGGTGCCGTCGGGGTCGCGGAGGTAGACCGACGTGCCGCTCTCGAGGACGTAGTCGACCCCGGCGGCGTCGAGCTTCGCGCGCAGGTGCTCCCAGCGGTCAGGAGCCACGGAGATGGCCAGGTGGTGCAGGCCGCCGAGCACCTCGGCGTACGGCCCGAGGTCGAGGCCGGGGAAGTCGAAGAACGCGATCAGGTTGCCGTTCCCGATATCGAAGAAGAAGTGGTTGGACCCCGCGTAGTCGCGGTTCTCGATGATCTCGGTGAGCGGGAACTCCAGCAGCCCCTGGTAGAACCGCACGGTCGTCTCCACGTCGGCGCAGACGATCGCGACGTGGTGGAGGCCGCGGGCCGAGGACGCCGGTCGTGCGGCCTCGGGGACGAGGTACGTCGAGCGGATGCGGTCGCGCTCGACGGCGATCCGCCGGAGATCCAGGCCGGCCATGGCCGCGAGGGTACTCCGACTTTCAACTTTCGGCGTCGGGCACGTCCGAGAACGTCGCCGGCCGGGTCAGCCAGTCCCAGTCGCTCCGGGGCCAGATCACCGCGAACACCTTCCCGACGACCAGGCCGGTGTCGACGTAGGCGTCGGCGGGGTCGCAGGTGTCGTCGCCGTCTTGACATAGTCGGTAGCTGCTGTCGGCGGACTCGGTCCGGTTGTCGCCCATCACGAACAACGTGCCCTCGGGGACCGGGCCTGCGGTCCACGCGCAGTCGCCCGGCCCCCTCGGCCCACGGCACTTCACGGTGTCGGCGTTGTTGACGTAATCGTCCTCGTCGAGCGGCTGGCCGTTGACCGAGATCCGGCCCTGGGTGTCGCAGCACCTGATGGTGTCGCCGGCGACGCCGATCACCCGTTTCACCAGGTGCCCGCCGGTGGGGTAGAGGCCGATCTTCGCCATCGCCCGGGCGACCGGGTTGGCGGGCCCGGCCTTCTCCTCCGGACGCAGCCAGTCGCTGGGGTCCTTGAACACGACGACGTCGCCGCGCTGCGGCTCGCCACCGAACCAGTACGACGGCTTCTCGACCAGGATCCGGTCGTTCTTCACCAGGCCGGGCACCATCGAGGGGGAGGGGATGTAGAAGGCCTGCATGAGGAGCGTCTTGATGACCACGGCGAGCGCCAGCGCGATGACGAGCAGCAGCAGGGTCTCCTGCCACCACGGCCGGTGCTTCTTCCTGGGCTTCCCGGTGGCGTCGATCACGGGCCGAGCCTAGACTGCGCCACCGAGCGACACCGACTCTCGCGCGCCGGATACCGGCCCCGCGACATGGCGGCGCAACTCGAGGACCAGGTGGCTGCCGACACCGTCGCTGAACGTTCCGCGTCTGGCCCGTGGGGCAGAGCGTCTTCAGTTGATGCGAGACGCAGACCCAGTACTGGACAGCCGCACACGGACAGCGTGTTGGAGGATCTGACCCGGAGCGCCCACGAGTAGCGACGACTGAGCTGGACGACCGAGCTGTCGATGCGGCACGTACGGTTGGCGCGGCGAGCTCGCCAGCTCGGCCAACCGAGGGGAGTGACGCCATGGTCGTCCAGATTGTCTTCGAGACGCACCAGCCAACCGAGGACAACGAAGCAGGCATCGCCACCGGTTGGCTGCCCGGACGACTGTCGGCCTACGGACGTTCTCAAGCCGCCGAACTCGGCGATCGCCGTCGCAACGACGGGCTGGATGCCGTGTTCAGCTCGGACCTCGCTCGTGCGGTCGAGACGGTCGACATCGCGTTTGTCGGCTCCGATATACCGGTCTTGCTTGACTGGAGGTTGCGCGAGTGTGATTACGGCGAGCTCAACGGGATGCCGCGCGACCGCGTCCACGCTGATCGTCTTGCCCAGCTCGCTACGCCCTTTCCTGGCGGTGAAAGCTGGCAGCAGGCGGTCGCGCGCGTCGGTCGGTTCCTCTCTGACTTGCTGTCTCGCTGGGACGGCACCCGCGTGCTGGTCGTCGGACATGCCGCCACTCAGCTCGGCCTTGATCACCATCTGCGCCAGGTCGCACTGGTCGATGCGCTTTCAGCCGACTTTGCGTGGCAGCCCGGCTGGGAATACGTGCTCGAAACGGCAGGTCGCGGGTCACCCCGCTGTCGTGGCCGGCATCGAGGTGCACAGTGATCTGGCGGGGCAGGATGCCTGGTCCGAGAATGACGGTGCTCAGGTAGGCGGCAGTTCCCGGCGGATGGAGCCGGGAATGGAAGGGTGGGTATCGCGGTCAGGCGGCGAGTTCGAGGATCAGGTCGTAGCCGAGGGCTTCGAGTTCGCGGAGCATCGGCGCTTGGTGGTGGAGAGTCGGGAGTCGGAGAAGTCCGCGCCGAGGTCGGTGAACCGGAGGTCGGGAACGGAGGCCGCCGCCCCAGGGACGGCGGCCTCCTGAGATGGTCAGGACGCGTTGCCCATGGCCACGTCCTTGATCAACTTGAGATCGATCGCGGACCTGGGGAAGTCGTTCTTGTAGGAGCCCGTGGACTGGAAGAAGGAGTCCATCCGCGCCAGGCTCTCCTCGGTGATCCCGGGTGTGCCGGACTTCGGGTACTCGTTGATCTCGGTGTAGTAGTCGTAGGTCGCGGCCAGGACCTCCTCCGGGTAGTCGAGCGAGGCCAGCTCCTCCTGGGCCGCGGCGACCCAGCCGGCCTTGTCGCTGTAGAACCGGTCGTACCCCTTCTGGATGGTGACGGCAAGCTCCCGCATCAGGTCCGGGGAGGAGTCGTAGAACTCCTTGTTGACCACCCACACGGTGTTGATCGCCGCGCTGGCGTCGCCCTGGAGGTCGGTCCAGGTGCCGAGCTGGGTGATGTCCGCGCCCGACTGCTGCAACCGCACGAAGTCGGTGTAGTCCAGCGTGGCCGCCGCGAGCCGGCCGGCCCGGAGCGCGGTGGCCCGGGCGGCGGAGCCGGCCACGATCGTCCAGTCGACGCTCTTGCCGGCCTCGGGCGCGTTCTGGTCGAAGAGCAGCCGGGGCAGCGTCTCGGTCAGTGACCCGGGCGCGTGGTAGCCCACCTTCTGGCCGGCGAGGTCGTCCAGGGTCTGATACTGCGGCTGGCTCGCGAAGAGGAACGGGATCGTCAGCTCTGCGGGGTAGAGGATCTTGATGTTCTTCAGTCCCCCCTCCTCGATGGCCAGGGCGACGTCGACGAACTGGACGACTGCGGCGTCGATGTTGCCGCGGTCGACGGCGGTGACGGCGGTCTGGTTCGCGCGGAGCTGGACCCGTTTGGCTCCGACCTCCTCCAGCGCGAACTGGTCGGCCACGTCGATGGTGTCGAGCTGCTCGGCGTACCCCACGGTCATGCCCTTGAGGCTGGTCCGCGGTGATCCGTCGCCACCTCCGCAGCCGGCCAGCGCGACCGAGGCGGCCAGAGCCAGAAGGAGGATGCGCGTGCTTCGCTTGAAGTGAGTCATTATGCACGTCCCTTTACGAGGAGTTTTTCCAATAGCTGAACCAGCCCCGAGAGCACCATTCCGAGGATGACGATGACGATGATGTAGACGAAGACTTTGGCGGTCTGATAGCGGTCGGCGGCGGCGATGACGGCACCGCCGATGCCGGTCGCGGCGAAGAGGAACTCGGCGATCACCATCCCCTTGATCGCCTGGCTGGCCCCGAGCCGCAGACCGGTGAAGATGTGTGGCAGCGAGTCGTGGAAGACCACCCGCTGGAAGAGCGGCAGCTGGGTGGCGCCGAAGGAGCTGGCCACTTCGACCAGCACCTGGTCGCGGTGGCGTACGCCGGTGTAGGTGGTGACCAGCACCTGGAAGACCGCGAACAGGAAGATGGTCAGGACCCGCGGGAGCATGCCCAGGCCGAACCAGATGATGATCAGTGGCACCAGCGCCGTCACGGGGATGACGTACAGCCCGTTGACGAAGGGGTCCATCACCTTGCCGACGGAGCGGTACCAGCCCATGGCGTAGCCCAGGGCGACACCCACGACCACCGAGAGTGCGTAGCCGATCCCGAGCGTGAGCAGGCTCTCGAGGATCGCCTGCTGCAGTTCCCCGGTTGAGACGACCTCCTTGGCGGCGCCGGCGACCACGGTCGGGGGCGGCAGGTAGAAGTTGCCGAGCTGCCGGCCGGCGATCTCCCAGGCCACGAGGGCCACGATGACCAGCGCCGCCTGGGTGAGCCGGACACTGCCGAGCAGGTCCTCGCGGATGGCGCGCGGCCAGGAGACGACCTGGCGCGTGGTGCTCGCCGGCGCCGTCGAGGTGGTGGGTGCGACAGTGGGTGCAGGCATCTCAGTCCTCCAGCAGGCTGGTCATGAGCGACTTGCGGATCTCGGCGGCCTCGGGGCTCGCGAGCAGGCCGTCGCGTGTCCTGGGTCGCGGGAGCCCGGTCCGGACGTCGCCGACGATGCGCCCGCCGCGCATCACCACGATCCGGTCCGCCAGGAGCAGCGCCTCGTCCAGGGAGTGGGTCACGAACAGCACGGTGCGGCGTTCCCGTTCCCAGATGGCCAGCAGCTCGGTCTGCAGCCGTTCGCGGGTGATCGCGTCGAGCGCGCCGAAGGGCTCGTCCATCAACAGCACCTCGGGCTCGACCGACAGGGCGCGGGCGATCCCGACTCGCTGCTGCATGCCGCCCGACAGCTCGGCGGGGTAGTGGCCGGCGAACTCGTCCAGGCCGACCAGGGAGAGGTACTTCTCGATCTGGCTCCGCCACCGGTCGCGGGGGAAGTGGGAGAAGCGGAGCGCCAGCTCCACGTTGCCCGCCACCGTGCGCCACGGCATCAGCCCGGAGGACTGGAAGACCATCGCGGTGTCCCGGCTCGGCCCGGTCACCGGCCTGCCTCCGACCAGCACGTCCCCCGAGGTCCTCGGCAGCAGCCCTGCGACGATGCGCAGCAGGGTCGACTTCCCGCACCCCGAGGATCCGATGAGGGCGACGAACTCGTCCTTCTCGACGTCGAAGGTGATGTGCTGGAGAGCCTGGGTGTGCACGATCGTCCGGGCCCAGCGGCGTACGTAGGTCTTGGTGATCCCGGACAGGTGCACATAGGTCCGCTCGTCGACGCTGGGCGTGAGTTGCGTGAGACCTTCAGCGGGTGCTGTCACTATTTCCGTCTCCTCGTCGTGCCTCGATGCACGGATCAGCGGTGCGGAGCTCTGGGGACGTCGGCGCCATGCCGGTGGGAAGGCGACGCTGCCCGACCATCGGATGACTTCCGTAGTACGGAACAGAAGTCCGCGAGGTGGCAGGGACCGTAGCTCGGTCGTCCGAGGGCTGTCAACGCCTTCGGTCGGGCTCGCCGAAAGTTGTCGGTGACCGACGCCACTCCCGGCGGCCGAGGTGGAGCCCGATCAGCTGGGATCGGCGGGAGGCCGCGGCGACCGGGTGCTCAACTCGTCGCCTTCCCAGCGGCGCAGAGAGTCCAGATGCAGGCCAACTTGATCCAGAGCTCGCTTCGCGGAGTGGTCGACCAGGTCCTCGATCGAGGCCGGCCGCGCATACAGCGCCGGGACTGGCGGGAAGATCACTGCACCGGAGGTCATGGCCAGATCCATGAGGTGCACGTGCCCTCGGTGCAGGGGCGTCTCGCGGACCATCAGCACCAGCGGCCGCTGTTCCTTCAAGGTCACGTCGGCGGCCCGCGCGATCAGGGTCGAGGAGTAGCAGTTCGCCACGGCGGACAGGGTCTTGACGCTGCATGGAGCGACGATCATGCCGTCGGTGCGGAACGAGCCGCTGGCGATCGAGGCGCCGAGGTCGTGGTCGGCGTGGACCACGTCGGCGAGCTCGCTCACCTCGCGGGCGGTCCGTCCGGTCTCGTAGTGCAGGGTCGATCGGCAGCCGCGGCTGAGTACCAGGTGAGTCTCGACCTCGGGGAGGTCGCGCAGGATCTGCAGGATCCGTACGCCGTACGCGGCTCCGGACGCGCCGGTCATCGCCACCACCAGCCGCCTGGTCGGCTCGGCGCGGGTCATCGGGCCGTGGCCCGGGTGCCGGTCCCGCGCTGGACCAGACTGGCGGTCTCCCGGGCGGCGTCGAGCATCTCGGCACGGTGTTCCTCGTCGACACTGCGCTCTACCGGGGCGACGATCGTCAGGCTCGCAGCGACACCATCGTGGAGCCAGACCGGCACGGCGACCGCCCAGATGTTGCGGTCCAACTCATCGGAGGACATCTCATAGCCGCGGTTGCGGATCACCCCGAGCCGCTTGAGGACGTCATCGGTGCTGGTGGGGGTCTTCGGTGTGAAGGCACTCATCTGGTAGCCGTCGAGCAGGTCTCTGACCAGGTCGTCGTCGCGGAAGGCGAGCAGCACCCGGGCCGCGACCGAGGCGTGCAACGGCATCTCCCGGCCGACCTCCACGCTGATGCGCAGCGGGCGCTGGCTCTCGGCGAGCGCCACACAGACCGCCCGCGGACCGACGAGTTGGGTGAGAAACACGGTCTCGTCGAACCGGTCGCTGAGCTGCCGCAGATGCGGTCGGATCTGGTCGGCCAGCGTAGCCGCCGGGCGGGGCCGGGCCATCGTGACCATCTTCTCGCCGGGGAAGTAGAGCAGCGACTGGGGGTCGCGGTAGGCCATCCCCTCGGCGACCAACACCTTGAGCAGTCGATGCGCAGTGGGCGAAGGCAGTTCGAGCGTGGTGGCCAACTCGGTCAGCGAGAGTCCGCGGGGGCCGGCCTCGCCGATCGCCGAGAGGAGCCGGATGGCCCTGATCACGACCTGCATGTTCACCTCGATCTTCGGTTGCGGCGTGCCGTGCGGCACGGCTGCGGAGCGCGCCGTGCCGGTGCCGAGTGCGGGTTTGACAAGGCGGGCGAGTCGCGGCACAGTAACGACACCTCGCTGATGGAAGCAACTTCCGTGTGGCAGAAGTCTACTCCAGGCGGATCGACGGAGCGCAAGCCGGACTGTGGGCCGGGCCGGACGGTCGCCGCGACAGGGCGAGCGGACGAGCAACCCAAGCATCGGGAGATGACACGTGGCGTGGAGTGACCTGCGAGAGTTCGTGACCGCGCTGGAGGATCGGGGGGACCTGCTGCGAGTCACCGAGGAGGTGGACTGGGAGTACCAGGCCGTCGCCCTGACCCGCGAGACCTCCGATCTCGACGGGCCGGCGCTGCTCTTCGAGAGGATGCGGGAGAGCGCGTACCCGTGCCTGAGCGGACTCTTCGCGGCCAGGCGCCGGGTCGCCCTGGCCCTGGGCCACGACTACGACTACCTGCTGCGGCACTTCGACGAGTTGGAGTCCCGGTATCTCGAGCCGGAGCTCGTGACCGGCCCGGCGCCGTGCCAGGAGATCGTGATCGAGGGTGCAGACCTCGACGTCCTGGCGCTGCCGCTGCTGCGGCACTACGAGCTCGACGGCGGCCGCTATCTGACGGCCGGACTCCAGGTCGCGAAGGACCCGGAGAGCGGGGTGCGCAACGTCTCGATCCACCGGCAGCTGCCCCTGGGTCCGCGGGAGCTGACCGTCTTCGCTCCGCCCGGACGGCACCTGCGCACGATCATCGAGCGGTGGCACGAGCGGGGCCAGGCTGCCGACATCGCCGTGGTCATAGGAGCCGAGCCGGCGACTCAGATCGCCTCGCAGGCGCGGGCGCCGTACGGCCGGGACGAGTTCGGCATCGCCGGCGGATTCCGGGGCGAGCCGGTGCAGCTCGTCAAGGGCACCACCGTGGACCTCGAGGTCCCCGCCACCGCCGAGATCATCATCGAGGGCCGGGTCCACCCCGGCCGGCTGGAGCTCGATGGTCCGTTCGGGGAGTACCCCGGCACCTACAGCGAGGCGAAGCTCGCTCCCGTCATGGAGGTCACCGCGATCACGACTCGGCGAGGGGCGATGTACCAGAACACCCTGACCGGGATACCGATGACCGAGAACCACTGGATGATGCAGCCGAGCGCGACCGCGATGGCCTTTCGCGAGGCCCTCCGCGTCACCCCTGAGATCAAGGACGTCCACGTCACCCCTGGCGGCACCGCCCGTCATCACGTGGTGGTCTCGATGCGCAAGCGCCACCCCTTCGAGCCTCGCAACGTGATGCTCGCGCTGCTGGCGGCGCCGCTGGGCGCCAAGCTGGTCACGGTCGTCGACGAGGATGTCGACGTCTACGAGGCGACCGAGGTCGAGTGGGCGGTGAACACCCGCGTCCAGCCCGACCGCGATGTCGTGATCGTCCCTGACCTCTATTCACCGACCCTGGATCCCTCCGCACCTGCACCACGGGCGAGCGCCAAGATGGGAATCGACGCGACCGCCCCGATGGGGGAGGAGCGCCGGATGTATGAGAAGCCTCGGATCCTGGGTCAGGAGCGTTGGCCGTTGCAGGACCTGCTGGACGCGGCTGGGTGGGAGCGGCCCGACGAGGCCGGGTTCGGTACGGCGGCGGGAGCCGCCAGGTGAGCGGCTTCGGCTGGCGAGCCCGCATCGGGCTGATCCTGCCCGCGGACAATGTCGTCGCAGAGCCGGAGCTCTACTCCTTGGGACTGCCCGGTATCAGCTTCCATGCCTCGCGGCTGACCGTGACCGAGCACGCCCAGATGCGACGGCAGGCCCTGGACTCGGCCACGGCCTTCGCCGAGATGGGCGTCGATGTCGTCGTGTACGCCTGCGCCGAGACCAGCTTCAACGCCGGGGAGGACGCCCGGGTGCGGTTGCCGCAGATCATCCAGGAGGCCTGTGGGCTGCCAGTGGTCACTGCGACCACCGCGATCCTCGAGGCGGTCACCGCGCTCGACCTGAAGCGGGTCGCAGTCGTGACGCCGTACACCGATCGGTCCGGGCGACTCTTCGAGTCGGCGCTCGCGGGACAGGGCGTGGAGGTGCTGGCCGCACGGCACCGCGACTTCCGGGTGGGCAGCCGTGACCCGCGCGAGTGGTACGAGACGAACCGGCAGCCGCCCACGACTGCCTACCACATGTTGCGCGATGCGGACTCGGACGGAGTCGACGGCGTGGTGGCCTCCGCGACCAATCTGGCCATGCTGCAGCTCCTCGAGGAGGCCGAGCAGGACCTCGGGAAGCCTGTCGTCGGCTGCAACCAGAGCATCCTGTGGTGGTGCCTGCGCGAGCTCGGCATCAAGCAGCCGATCCCGGGGTACGGCGCCCTGCTGCGGGCGGAGCGATGAGACTCGCTGGAAGGACCGCGCTGGTCACCGGAGCCTCCGGTGGCATCGGGTCGGCGATCGCGGTCGGGTTCGCGGCCGAGGGTGCCACGGTGGCGCTGCACGCCCGCAACGTGGAGGCCGCCGAGGTGGTACGCCGTCGGATCGAGCAGACCGGCGGGCGGGCGACGGTGGTCACCGGAGACGTCCGGGACGCTGGCGAGGTCGACGCCATGGTAGCGGCGGTCCAGGCCGCGGTCGGCCCGCTCGACATCCTCGTCAACAACGCCGGCGTGATGAGCACGGCGCCCTTCCTCGAGCTCTCCATCGAGGAGTGGGAGAAGGTCATCGACACCAACCTCACGGGCTACTTCGTGGTCGGCCAGCGCGTCGCGAGGGGAATGGTCGAGCGCGGCTACGGCCGGATCGTCAACGTCTCGTCCACGCGGCAGGTGCAGGCCTGGCCCGGGAGCACGGCGTACTGCGCGTCCAAGGGCGGGATCGCCATGCTGACCCGGATGATGGCGCTCGAGCTGGCGCCGTACGGCGTATGCGTCAACAGCATCGCCCCCGGGACGTTCCTGACCGACCTGAATCGCAGCTACCTGTCCGACCCGGAGTTCCAGGCGGCGCGGGTTGCCACGATCCCGGCCGGACGGCTCGGGGAGGTCGCGGACCTCGTCGGCGCCGCGGTGCTGCTCGCCTCCGAGGAGGCCGGCTTCATCGTCGGCGCGTCCGTCATGATCGACGGCGGCCAGACCCTGGGATGAGGGGACGACGATGCGAATCCTGAGCGCCGACGACGTACGGCGGGTCTTCACGATGACCGACGCGCTGGCGGTCGTCGAGGCCGCGGCCTCGATCCACGTCCTGGGTCGGGCGGACACCCCACCGCGCCACCAGCTGGCCACGACGGAGCCTGCGGGCGAGTTGTTGGTCATGCCCTCGGTCGTCGGCGGGAGCCGCTTCGGGGTCAAGGTCTGGCACCGGTTCGCGGAGTCGATCGGAACGATCCCGGGCAGCTCGGCGAGCATTCTGCTGCTCGATCCCGAGCGCGGCGAGGAGGTGCTTCTCGACGGCGAGGTGATCACCGACCTGCGCACCGGCGCGATGACGGGTGTCGCGGCCCGGTACCTGGCTGCGCCGGGAGCCAGCGAGGTGGCGGTCATCGGGTCGGGCATCCAGGCGCGGACACAGATCCTCGCCCTGGCCGAGGTCCTGCCCACCGTGCGCCGTGTCCGGGTCTTCTCACGCAACCGGAGCCGGCTGGAGGCCTTCGTCGCGATGATGCGGGCCGAGGTGCTCGAGGCCGGCGTCCGGGTCGAGGCGACCGCCAGCGCCGAGGAGGCCGTGGTGGGTGCCGACGTGGTGGTCGCCGCCACCACCTCATCCACGCCGGTGATCGCTGACGCCTGGATCGCGAGCGGCGCGCTGGTGTGCGGCGTGGGAAGTCACGACCGCCACTCGAGCGAGTTGGAGCCGGCGACCGTCGCGCGCGCGGAAGTGCTGGCTGTCGACACCCTGCGGGGTGGTGTCGACGGCGCCGCCGACATCTCGGGGCCGATCGAGAGCGGCTTGGTCGACCGCTCGGCGGTCGCCGAGCTCGGCGACGTGGTCCGCGGCGCGGCCGCCGGCCGGCGTACGCCGGAGGGGATCGCGGTCTTCAAGAGCGTCGGCTTCGCGGCCTGCGACGTCATGGCGGCCGCAGAGGTCGCCCGGCGCGCCGCTGAGCTGGGGGAGGGGCTGGTGCTGGATCTGCACGCCCCGTCGGAACCGAGCCAGACCTGACCATGACCGGCACAACGAAGGGAGTCGACCGGTGATCTCACATGTCGAGGAGGCACTGAACCTGCTCGGGCTCGGTGCTTTGCAGAGCACCGAGGAACGCCGAGCCGAGCTGGCCGACGACATCCTCGCCGCGGCTCATCTGCGCGGGGAGTTCGTGCTCAGCTCCGGCGAGACCACCGACTACTACCTCGACAAGTATCTTTTCGAGACCAAGCCGACCATCCTGCGCCGGCTCGCTTCGCTGATGGCGGCCCAGATCCCGAGCGACGTCGACCGCCTCGTCGGTCCCGAGCTCAGCGGGGTGCCGGTGGTCGTCGCCCTCGCGTTGGAGTCGGGGCTGCCCTATGCGATCGTGCGGCGCCGCACGGCCGGGTCCGGGGCGCGCTCCGTCGAAGGCGAGCTGCACCTCGGCGAGCGGGTCCTGGTCGTCGAGGACGTCATCTCGACCGGGCAGCGGGCCCTGACGACCGTGGAGCGGGTGCGGGAGGTCGGTGCGCAGGCGGTCAGCGTGATGGCCGTCGTCGACCGGCTCCAGGGCGCGGCCGCGGCGCTGGCCGCGGTGGACCTGCCGCTCACCGCCCTGCTGACCATCGAGGACCTGCTGGGCGCGCACGGCAAGGGTGAGGGGGAGTGAGACGGGTGGACGACGTGGAGAGTCTCGCAGTGGAGCCGCGCCGGGCGCGGCGGCTGGGAGAGGCCCTGCTGGCGCGGCTCGGCGACACCGCGATCGAGGAGATCCTGATCTGGGACGACCCGGACAGCGCGGTGCTTGCGCATGTGGTCGGCGCCGCCCGCGATGTGCCGGTCGTGCGCGCCCAGGAGCTCGAGGGGCTGGTCGAGGCTGTGGACGAGCAGACGGCTGGGACCCGGGTCCTGGTGCTGGCACCGCAGTTCCGGACCACCGGCTCCTGGCGAGCGCTGACGAGCCTGGTCGAGCTCCACCAGGGGAGGATCGCGGCGATCGGGGCCATCGCGGACAGCCCGGCGCTGGCCGAGGCGCGAGCGGCCGGCCACGCGGTCGTCGTACTGCACGACCACGCCGAGGAGACGGCATGAGGGGCCTGGCCGGGATCGAGCCGGCGGGCACCGCGCCGGCAGACCGCGACGACGCGGCCTGGGTCGCCGGCCTGCTCGACCAGCTCGCGCGGCTCTCGGAGCCGGGCCCGGGCGTGACCCGCCTCGCCTACACTCCGCTGGAGCGCGAGGCCCACGATCTGTTCGCGTCCTGGATGCGAGAGCTCGGCCTCGAGGTCCACGTGGACCCGGCGGGCAACACCCTCGCCGAACTGCCGGGCACGGGCGCGGGGCTGCCGGCGATCGGGACCGGCTCGCATCTGGACAGCGTGCCGGGCGGCGGCCGATTCGACGGCATCGTCGGAGTGGTCAGCGCGGTTGCGGTCGCGCGCGGACTGGTTGAGCAAGGCGCCCGGCCCGTGCACCCGATCCGCTTCGTCGCCTTCGCCGGCGAGGAGGGGGCGCGCTTCGGCCAGGCCTGCCTCGGTAGCCGGCTGGCGGCCGGGCTGACCCGGGAGTCTGAGCTCTACGAGCGCCGCGACATCCGCGGCGTGACCCTGGCAGAGGCGATGACCAGCGTCGGCCTGGACCCGCGACAGGCGGTACGCCGACCCTGGCAGCCCTCGGACTGGGCCGCCTTCGTCGAGCTCCATGTCGAGCAGGGTTCGGTGCTCGAGTGCGCCGGGATCGCCATCGGGCTGGTCGACCTGATCTCCGGCAGCTCTCGGCTCTCCCTGGAGCTTCAGGGCCAGGCCTCCCACACGGGCGCGACGCCGATGGCGCACCGCGCCGACGCGCTGGCAGCCGCGGCCGAGATCGTGCTGCACGCCGAGGATCTGGCGACCGACGCCCAGCACCGGGGAACCCGGGCCACGGTCGGGCGGCTCGAGGTACATCCCGGCTCGATCACCACGATCCCCGGGCTGGTCCGGATGGCCGTGGACATCCGCGACGTCGACAGCGACCGGCAGCGCACCACTGCGGCTGAGCTCGTCCGTCGAGCGCGTACCGTCTGCGACCGGCGGCGGATCCAACTGAGCATCGAGCTGCTCGGCGACGCCTCCCCGGTGGTCCTGCCCGCGTGGCTGCGCGAGGTGCTCGCGGAGGCCACGCGGGCGGCTGGGGTGGCCTACCGTCCCATCACCAGCGGCGCCAGCCACGACAGCCAGATGATCAACCACATCATGCCGGCCGGGATGATCTTCGTGCCGAGCAAGGACGGGCTCAGCCACGTGCCGGAGGAGTGGACCAAGGCAAGCGACATCGTCACCGGTGTCGACGTGCTGACCCGGAGCCTGCTGCTGCTCGACGAGGAGCTGGCGAGCCGCGGTCCGAGGGCGACCACGTGAGCGGCACCCGCCTGCTCCGGGGACTCTCGCTGTACGGCGAGCAGGAGGCCGACGTACGTCTGGAGGCCGGCCGGATCGTCGAGATCGGCCCGCAGTTGGACGGGTACGGCGCAGTCGTCGTCGACTGCGCCGGCCTGATCGGGCTGCCGGCGTTCGTCGACCTCCATACCCACCTGCGCGAGCCGGGGCCCGGCGGCGCCGAGACCATGGCGACAGGTACGGCGGCTGCGGTCGCCGGGGGCTACGCGGCGGTCTTCGCGATGGCCAATACGGATCCCGTCGCGGACTCCGTCGCGATCGTCGAGGAGGTGGCCCGGAGAGCAGAGACGAGCGCATCCTGTGCCGTCTATCCGGTCGGGGCCGTCACCGTTGGCCTGGCGGGCCAGACACTCACCCCCATCGAGGACCTGGCTGCCTCGGCGGCGGCAGTGCGCGTCTTCTCCGACGACGGCCACTGCGTGGCCGATCCGGTGCTGATGCGGGAGGCCCTCGGTCGGATCGGCGCCGTGGGCGGCGTCCTCGCTCAGCATGCCCAATCGCCGGAGCTCTCCGCCGGTGGTCAGGTCAACGCCGGCGCGGCCGCCGAAGCGCTTGGCCTGCCACCGTGGCCGGGCGTCGCCGAGGAGGTGATCGTGGCCCGTGACCTGGTCCTGGCCGCCGAGGGCGCACCTCGAGGCGCACGGCTGCACATCTGCCACGTCTCGACGGCGGAGTCGGTGGAGCTGCTGAGGTGGGCGAAGCAGCGTGGGTTGCCGGTCACCGCGGAGGTCACCCCCCATCACCTCGCGCTCGTCGACACCGCCACGCGGGGAAGCGACACCAGGTTCAAGGTCAACCCACCGCTGCGCACCGAGGAGGACCGGGAGGCGGTACGCCGGGCGCTCGCCGAGGGGGTCATCGACGTGATCGCCACCGACCACGCACCGCACAGCGCCGAGGCGAAGGCGCGGCGCTGGTGCGACGCGCCGCCGGGCATGCTCGGGCTCGAGACGGCGCTGGGGGTGGTCGCCGCGACGATGGTCGAGACCGGCCGGATGACCTGGCGTGACGTCGCCGCGTCGATGTCGGAGCGCCCGGCCAGAATCGGGGGAGTGGGGAGCCGACATGGGCGCGGGTTGGCCGTCGGTGAGCCGGCGACGCTGTGCCTGGTCGACCCGCGGGAGACGTGGTCCGTCGTGCCCGGCGAGCTCAGCAGCATCGGGAAGAACACGCCCTTCGAGGCGATGAGCCTCCCGGCCCGCGTGGTCGCGACCGTGATCGCGGGCCGGGTGGCCTTCGACCGGCGCGAGCTGTTCGACCGCGGAGAGTAGGCGCGCCGTCGTTCGGAGCCGGAGTGCCCGGGCGGGCGTGGTGAGAAGGGTGGTCACGCGTAGTCGGCGAACAACCGCCTGCGACTCCCGTCGACGGTCATGAGGCCGCCGTAGGGGACGATCCACTGTGGTCGTGTGTGGCCGAAGGGCGGGCCCACCACGATGACAGCGCCGGGGTTGTACCGACCGACGACGGAGATCGCGGCATCCCGCTGTTCAGCGCGCTTGGCCTTGCGCTCTTCGGCCGATGGCCGGACGGTGAAGTCTGAGGTCGGTGGGCGAGCGACCACGACTGCGTCAACGGACGCGAGCAGGCCACGCTCGCCGAGGGACCTGAGGATCCAGCCGAACTCGCGGGCGGGGATCAGCTCCTCGGAGGTCTCGAGAAGCAGTACGCCGCCGCCGACTTCCGCGGGGTCGGCAGGGAATCGGCCGGCCGTGAGTATCCACTGGACTACCTCGATGCAGCCGCCCCAGGTGCGTCCGGTGACGGACTTGGCAGGTCCGGCCCAGGTCCAGGGCTCGGTCGGTTCGCGCTCGCCGAACTCGCTCAAGGCCCGGGGATCGTTCCAGTCGTGTCCGATGTCTTCGGACTCACCGGGCTCGATGAGCTCCAGGCGCTCGCCGCCGAGGAGCGCCGCGCGCAGAGACTGCTCGTGGACGGGGTCGAGCCGCGGTCCCGGGCCGAGCTGTACCTGGGTCGAACCGCCGTAGTACCCGGGGATGCCGTGGGTCCACAGCCAGTTGAGGATGTTCGTGTTGTCGCTGTAGCCCAGGAAGGGCTTGGGATCGTGGCGAGCGAGGTCGGCGTTCAGGTGCGGGACGACGGTGATCTGGTCCTCGCCGCCGATCGCGGCGAGGACCGCGCGGATCTCCGGGTCGCGGAAGGCTTCGTTCAGGTCGGCGGCGCGATCTTCAGGGGAAGCGCCGAGTTTCCGTGTCGTGGGGTACTCGACGGGAGTCAGCCCCGTCACCGTCGCAAGCCGCTCCATTGCCTGCTCGTGCACAGCCGGGGCGACGGCTGGCGCAGCGAACGAGGGGGAGAGTACGGCGACCTTGTCACCGGGCTTGGCCTTCGGGACCGAGACGAACTCCATGGGCAAGGACCTTACGGGTGCTGTCCTCCGAGTCTTCTACAAGGAGGCGGTCACAAATCGGGAGACATTCATCTGATGGAATACGCAGATTAGTAGTGCTGGAATGACTGCGTATCAAGATGTGGCGTATTCCGAGGATCGTCGCGTGGTCGGCAAGCCGCAGATCGGGCTGCCCTGGGGGCGGCGCACCACGTTGGCTATACTCTTGGCTATACTCTGAGTATGTCCAAGGTGATGGTCTCGCTGCCCGATGATCTGCTGGCCGAACTGGACGCGGAGGTGAAGCGTCGCTCGACGAGCCGCAGCGCACTCCTCGCTGCGGCCGCAAGGCGCGAGCTCGAGCGCCGTGACCCGGTCGACCTCGCGGCTGCGATCGAGCGATCGGAGCGGCGCTTCCGCGATGCCGGAAGCTTCGAGTCGGCCGACGTCGTACGCGCTGACCGCGACGAGCGTCGATGACCGGCCTGCTGGTTGACACTTCGGTGTTGATCAAGTGGTTTCACTCGGAGGGGGAGAGCGAGCTCGCGGAAGCACGTGCGATCCGAGACTCACACGTCCACGGTGACGTCGATGCGCATGTGCTGGACCTGGCCCTCTACGAGGTCGGAAACGTACTGGCGCGTGCTTTGAGG
Source organism: Nocardioides hungaricus (assembly GCF_054782915.1). Lineage (NCBI taxonomy): Bacteria > Bacillati > Actinomycetota > Actinomycetes > Propionibacteriales > Nocardioidaceae > Nocardioides > Nocardioides hungaricus. Next base: position 118,309 of record NZ_BAAGRO010000061.1, read on the forward strand.
TGGAGGGCAGATGAGGTTGCCAGTCAGCTGGACGACCTCGTTGCGATCGTAGGCTCACCATTGGCGATGTCGCACGAGTGGCTGCATGAGGCCGCTCGGATCACGGAGACGCACGGTCTGTCGTTCTACGACGCCAGTTGGGCCGCCGCCGCAGCAGCGCTGAAGATCCCCCTCGTCAGTGCTGATCGGCGGCTGGTGACCGCTGGCCTGGCTGAGACTGCGACTGAAGTATCGGAGAGGCTGCACCTCACCACGAGGTAGCGCCATCTAGAAATTGACATAATGTCAGTTATCGGCGGTTGATCGGCAGGGTGCGCCTCTACGACCACCTCCGAACACATGTTGGTTTCTGTTGGTTTCCAAGATCGCTGTCCAATTTCCAGTCGATGTGTCTAGAAGTCCCAAGCGGTTGTCCAG
>NZ_BAAGRO010000062.1:0-3497 GCF_054782915.1 Nocardioides hungaricus
TCGCTTCTCGCCCCGTGCGAGGGAAGGAACTCAGAGGAGGTGTCTCACCTCAGCCTGACGCACAGGGCACCGGCGCTAGCCCTTGAGTCGCAGATCGGGCACGACGAACCGGGTCACGACCAGCGACGGAGTCCCAAACACGGTCGCTTATTGACCAAGCACTGCGCGCTAGTCGACCGCTCAGGCCTAGCTTCGGCGCGTATGGGTGCAGGCGCGTCGGGGCGCTTCGTTCGGCGCAGTTCCGAAGGGACGCCTGCTGCTCGGACTCATCGAGTCCAAGAAGGTCATCGAGTCTCCGTACGACTTCGGCCTCAAGCGCGAACGTCGCCTGCAGCTGGGACCGGACGCGGCCCCATACCACCCGCTGGGGCACTGAGGCAGCGGCCGACCCATAGAGGCGACGCTTCAGCCGGACCAACTCGAGCTCGAGATGGTGTACCTCGCGCGCCAGCCGGTGTGCCTGCTCGCGGCCTAGGTGCTTGTGGGAGAGACCAACAAGCACACTGCCAGTTGCGCTGGCGTGTCGGCAGGCCCCCACCAAGAAGGCGTCAGAACGCATTTGCACATCGCGCAGCATAGGAGGGAACGAGACCGACGTGGCCAGGACGAACAGCTCGTCGAGCCGGGCTTGTGCGGTGTCGACCGATTCAGTCAGTTTGAGGGACATCTAGGGCTCCTGATCGCCAGGTGGCCCCCATGGTGCGTGCCAACGATCACCGATCCACCACCCCCATGAGTGAACTTGGGGGTGGCCGATCCTGGTCTGTGCCGAAGTGCACCGCTCTAGTTCCGGTGGCTGCGAATGCCGGCGACGGAGACCGACCCGATTCTCGCGCCCATAGCATGAGGCCGGATCCGGCGCTTCCACTAACCCGCAACGCCCAGGGGCTCCGACGCTAGCATAGGGCGCGGCGTTCGGCTGAGGGTCCCGCGGTGGCCTGCTCGAAATTCACGTTCGGTCATCATCCGAGCGGTGCTGCTCAACCAGGGCCACGTCCGTAGGTCCGATGGGCGCATCATGCGCGGCAGCGAGCGACCGCAGATGGGAAGCCTCCGCGGTCGAATCATGGCTCTCGGTGAGAACCGTGATCTGTCTCGTCATCGAAGGGATCGGAAGCGAGGCCACCGTCTGACGGGTGTGCCCCGGTCCGAGCACCCACCACTCTTGATTGTGACCCCTATCACCCTTGGACTCACTCCTTCACGTGAAGAGGGTCGGGGTGCGACCGAAGTCAGACAGCGGCTCAATCGTTGACCGAGTGGGGCAACTGGATGGACCCCACGTCTCAACCAGGAGGTTGACCATGCTCAGACGAGTAGCAGGATGCAGTCGTGATCTTGATCGGCGTGGTCCGGATCGTCGCCGCTTTTGCCCTGAACCTCTTCGGCAAGACCCGCGGCTGCCGACAACCTCACCGTGGATCGCAAGCCGGCGTTCACCGATGCGTCGATCCAGCAGCACGAGCAGGATGCAGCCACCGTGGTCGGGTTCGACCGCGAGATCCAGGACGTGACGGTGCCGTTCCTGGCCGAGCAGCTGGGGATGTCAGCCCAGGAGCTCGCCGGGGTCCTGGCCTCGAACTACCCAGCCGTCGGACGGGTACTCAGCCCGACCGACAACAGCGACGCGCCGTATGCCGATGGCCGCCCTTACCTCGATCACGCAGCGGACTACATGACGGGGGTCGCCACTGCTCTCGAAGGGAACCAGGCCAACTTCAACGGGGCCGCCAACATCCCGGCCTCGTTCCTGCCGACCAAGGGCGTGGCGGTGCTGTTCGTGCTGCTCGGCATCCTCGGTGTGCTCATCGGCTGGCGGGTCTGGAGTACGCCGGGACCCGGCAGCGGCATCGTCCTCGTAGCCGGTCTCGGGATCATCGTGATCGTGGCTCCGCTGGTCCTTGGGCTGGTGGGCAAGACCGCGAAGCTCGACAAGCTGATGGGGAACTTCGATGCCGTGTTCGCTCACTCAGGGCCGGCCAGCATCAGCGAGTCAGGCCTACCTCGCCGCGGTCCGGGCGGCCGACGTCGAGCTCGAGACCAAGGTCGTCCGTGACCTCCCGGACCTTCTGGGCGCCACGCCTGTCGCGGTGGTCGAGGCACTCAAGGTCAACTCCCCGGTCGTCTCGACCGGTCTGCTGGAGAAGGACCAGGCCAACCCGGGAGGTCTCGGTCGTCGGCGGTATCCTCGACCGGTGGGACGCGCTCGCCGGCGTTGTGCACGACAACATCTCCGACTTCCAGAAGACCGACGACATCCCGGGGCTGGCGCTCGCCGCGAAGGTGGCGCCGTGGTTGCTGATCGGGCCCCGCCTGCTGCTGGCGGCGTACTTCATCTGGGTGCCGAGTGCCGTAGGAGTCTCCCGTGCTGTGGCGAGCGACAAGGAGTCGGCCGGCGTCTGAGCTCGGCTTCACCCGAGACTGAGCCACTCGGCGTTCTACAGTGGTTCAACGGTCCGGGTTCCCACACGGGGACCCGGACCTCGTCTTCCAGCTCCAGCTCTCCCGCGACCTGAGCGTTCGCCTAATCCGGCAGCGGGGCGCGGTGCCTCCCAGGGGAGGATCACGCCTGTGCGTGTCCATGTCCTGCGCCGCCCGGCGTTGCTGCCTTTAGCCGCCTGCGAACGGCGGCAGCAGTTCGACGACGTCGCGATTCACGAGGTGGAGCTGCCGTGCGGATCCTCTGTCTTGTCGGCGGTCGCCGACCAGGATGCTGCAGATCTCCAGGAGGGCGGTGAAGCGCCGGTCTGGATGACGGACAGCGATCTCGGCCAATACGTCCGCGAGGGTGGCGCCCACCACGGTCTCCTCCGCGACCCCGGTGAGTGCCTTGATCGCGCCCCAGTAGCGCACGGTGACGGTGGCTCTCCGCCCGGTCACGACTTGACCGTCCGCTTGCAAGTGCTTCGCTTGTCCGACCACCCCAGGGAGTATGTCGTGAGATGCATGTCGTCCGTGTCGGACCGGCCGCTTGACCCCGCCGCCGTTCTCGATGAGCTTGGCGACACGCCCGACGCCGGCGCCGTCGTCCTCTTCTCAGGGGTGGTGAGGGACCACGACGCGGGCCGGACCGTGAACCGACTGGAATACGAGGGACATCCGACCGCTGACCAGGTCTTGGAGGAGGTCGTCCGCGAGGTACTCAGCCGCCATCCGGAGGTGCGCGGGGCCGCAGCCCACCACCGGGTCGGGTTGTTGGCCATCGGCGATACCGCGATGGTCGTGGTGACCTGCGCTGCGCACCGCCAGGCGGCCTTCGCCGCCACCGCTGACGTGGTCGAGGAGGTCAAGGCTCGCCTGCCGGTCTGGAAGCGACAGGTCTTCACCGATGGAACTGAGGAGTGGGTGAACTCGGCCTGAGTTGGACGGGAGGTCGCTGGAGCCTTCATCGCCCCCACTGTCGTCGGATCCGGGCCCGGTCGGGTGCCCAGAGGAATGATCAGAACCTGTGGATGGCTCTCGGTGGGGTGACGTGAAGCGGGCGCACCTCCCGAGCA
>NZ_BAAGRO010000063.1:0-517 GCF_054782915.1 Nocardioides hungaricus
TCGCTTCTCGCCCCGTGCGAGGGAAGGAACTCAGAGGAGGTGTCTCACCTCAGCCTGACGCACAGGGTCTCGCCCCGTGCGAGGGAAGGAACTCAGAGGAGGTGTCTCACCTCAGCCTGACGCACAGGGGCCTACGCGGAAGTCTATCGAGGGGATCCGGGACTGATTCCCAGCGTCACCCAGACCGGGCCGGCCGTGTCGCGAAGTCTATCGAGGGGATCCGGGACTGATTCCCAGCAGGGCCCATGCCTTGACCTGTGCGGCGGGAAGTCTATCGAGGGGATCCGGGACTGATTCCCAGCGCTTGCCGCCGTCCCATCCGCCACGCCGGAAGTCTATCGAGGGGATCCGGGACTGATTCCCAGCCCCGCCGAGCAGGCCGCCGCCCGGCTACGAAGTCTATCGAGGGGATCCGGGACTGATTCCCAGCGCCGACCTGCACTGCACCTGGAGGAATGATCAGAACCTGTGGATGGCTCTCGGTGGGGTGACGTGAAGCGGGCGCACCTCCCGAGCA
>NZ_BAAGRO010000064.1:0-116419 GCF_054782915.1 Nocardioides hungaricus
TGCATGTGTTAAGCACGCCGCCAGCGTTCGTCCTGAGCCAGGATCAAACTCTCCATCAAAAAACCAAAAGAGCCATTCCCCAACAAGACAACACTAACAAAAAATGTCAGAATCATTGCCAAAGAAACCCATCAACCAACCCCCACAAACAAAAGGGACCAGCCAACAGGACATACAAACCAATTCATCGACTATTGACACACTGTTGAGTTCTCAAAAATCAGACACACGCGAAGTCTCGCATTTCTGCGACCCATCCGGGCGACTCGTAAAACTTAGCGGTTGAATACCGGCGGTGCAAATCCGCCCGTAACCGCTCCCGTGCACACGAAGAACGACCGAATTCTCGGCGATCCGATGTGAGCGGGTGGCCGCTTCGGGGCCGGAGGCCCGACCTGACCGGCCTTGCCTCCCGCCGCACCCTGGCGACCCGGAGAACAGTAGGGGACCGGACGCACGAGTTCAAATCGACTCGACGCGACCCTCGGCGCGACCCGGGGCCCGACCGCGTCTGCGCTGGTCAGGGCAGGTGCCGGGCGTCTGTGGGAGCGCGGCATCCGGCGAGTCGCAGCGCCTCGACGGTCTGCGCGAGGAGCTCGCGATGGAGGGCGGCGACACCGTCGGCCCCCTCGGCCAGCGCGAGGAGCGGCAGCCGCCCGAGGAAGACGGCGTCCGCGCCGAGGGCCAGCGCGGCCAGCACGTCGAGTCCGGAGCGGATGCCGCCGTCGACGTACACCTGGGCACGGTCTCCGACCGCCGCGACCACGTCGGGCAGACACGCGGCGGTGGACGCCGCGCGGTCGAGCTGGCGGCCGCCGTGGTTGGACACCCACACCGCGGCCGCGCCGGCCTGGACGCTGCGCTCGGCGTCCTCGCCGCGCAGCACGCCCTTGACGACGACCGGCAGCCCCGTGCGGGCGGCGAGCCAGCCCAGGTCGTGGGGCCCGAGGTCGAGCGCCTTCTCGGCGCCGGGCTGGTCGTCGTACCCGGGGGCGAAGTTCACGCGGAGCAGGTCGGGGTCGGCGGTGTCCCAGACGAGGGGGACGTCGGGGCTGGCGTACTTGGTGCCGACGACCGGGGTGTCGACGGTGAGGACGACGGCGCTCGCGCCCGCCGCGACCGCGGCCTCGAGCAGCGGCTCGGCGAGGGTCCGGTCGGCGGGCAGGTAGGCCTGGAGCCACCAGCGGACCCCGGTCGCCGCGATCTCGGCGAAGGAGGTGCCCGCGTTGCTGGAGACCACCAGCACTCCCCCGGCCTCGGCGGTGGCGCGAGCCATCGCGACCTCGCCCTCGGGGTGCACCGCACGCTGGAGGGTGGTGGGCGCGACGCCGAACGGCAGCTCGGAGCGGTGGCCGAGCAGCGTCACGCCCGGGTCGACGTGGGTGACGTCGTGCAGCACCCGCGGCCGGAACCGCACCGAGCGCCAGGCGGCGACGGCCTCGCCGGTGGTGACGCCCTCGCGGGCGCCCTGCAGGAGGTACTCGAGGACGGAGGCGGCGAGCGACTCGCGGGCGCGCTCCTCCAGGGCAGCGAGCCAGCGCGCCTCTGCCGTCCTCGGAGCCGTCATCGGACCTCGACGCCGGCGAAGCTCTTCTTGCCGCGACGCAGCACCAGCAGCCGGTCCTCGATCAGGTCGGCGTCGCCGGGGACGTACTCGGGGTCCTCGACCCGCTCGTTGTTGAGGTAGGCGCCGCCCTCGGCGACGGCCCGCCGGGCCTCGCCCTTGCTCCTCACCAGCTCGGCCTCGACCAGCAGGTCGACGATCGTCGGGACGTCGTCGGCCGGGACGGTGACCAGCGGCCGCGCGGTGGCGAGCGCGGCGTGCAGGGTGCGCCACCCGACCGACCGGAGGTCGCCGGTGCCGAAGAGCGCGGCCGACGCCTCCCTGATCCGCTCGGTCTCGTCGGCACCGTGCACGAGCGCGGTGACGTGCTCGGCCAGCGCGCGCTGCGCCGCCCGGAGGAACGGCTTCTCGGCGTGCCGCGCCTCGAGCTCCTCGATCTCCGTGCGCGACAGGAACGTGAACACCCGCAGCAGCTCGCCGACCTTCTCGTCCTCGACGTTGAGCCAGAACTGGTAGAAGGCGTACGGCGACATCATCTCCGGGTCGAGCCAGAGCGCGCCGCCCTCGGTCTTGCCGTACTTGGTGCCGTCGGCCTTGGTCAGCAGCGGTGTCGCGAACGCGTGCGCCCTGCCGCCGTCCGAGCGGCGAATCAGCTCGACACCGGCCGTGAGGTTGCCCCATTGGTCGGAGCCGCCGAACTGCAGCGTCACGCCGTGGTCGCGGTACAGGTTGAGGAAGTCCAGCGACTGGAGCAGCACGTAGCTGAACTCGGTGTAGCTGATGCCGCTCTCGAGGCGACGGCTGACGACGTCGCGGGCCAGCATCCGGTTCACGGGGAAGTGCTTGCCGATGTCGCGCAGGAAGTCGATCGTCGACAGGCTCGCAGTCCAGTCGTAGTTGTCGACCATGGTCGCGGCGTTCTCGCCCTCGAAGGACAGGAACGGCTCGATCTGGCCGCGCACGCGCTCGACCCACTCCTTGACGGTGTCCAGGGAGTTCAGCGTGCGCTCGCCGGACTCGCGCGGGTCGCCGATCATGCCGGTGGCGCCGCCGACGAGGGCGTACGGGGTGTGCCCGGCAAGCTGCAGCCGCCGGGCCGTCAGCACCTGGACCAGATGACCCATGTGCAGGCTCGGCGCGGTCGGGTCGAAGCCGACATAGAACCGGACGCTCCCGGACGCCAGGGCCTCGCGCAGGGCGTCGAGGTCCGTCGAGTGCGCGATCAGGCCGCGCCACTCGAGGTCGTCGAGGAGGTTCGGGTCGACGGTCACGGGCCCAAGACTGCCATGTGCGTCACTGACTAGGCTCGTCGGATTGTGGGAAGGGGCGCGGAGTGATCGCAGGCAGGTACGCGCTCGACCGGGAGATCGGGCGCGGCGGCATGGGCGCGGTGTGGCTCGGCCGCGATGAGGTACTCGGGCGCGACGTCGCGCTCAAGCGGCTCGGGCTCGCGCCCGGGGGCACGACGCCCGACCTCGCCCGCGCCGAGCGGGAGGCGCGACTGGCCGCCCGGCTCAACCACCCGCACGTGGTCGCGGTCTACGACCTGGTGACCGAGGCCGACGAGCAGTGGCTCGTCATGGAGTACGTCGAGGGCACGACTCTCGCCGCGCTGGTGCAGCGCGAGGGGGCGCTGCCGCCCGAGGCCGCGGCGCGCATCCTCCAGCAGGCGGCGGACGCGCTCGCCGCCGCCCACGGCGCCGGGATCGTGCACCGCGACGTGAAGCCGTCGAACATCCTGGTCACGCCCGACGGGCAGGTGAAGCTCTCCGACTTCGGCATCGCCCGCGCCGAGGCCGACGCGTCGCTCACCCGGACCGGGCTGGTGACGGGCTCGCCGGCGTACCTCTCCCCCGAGGTCGCCTCCGGCCAGCAGGCGACGCCGGCCAGCGACGTCTGGTCGCTCGGCGCGACGCTCTTCTTCACGCTGGCCGGGCACCCGCCGTACGACACCCGCGACAACGTGCTCGGCGCGCTCTACCGGATCGTGCACGAGGACCCGCCGCGGCTCCCGAACGCCGGCTGGCTGGCGCCGCTGCTCGCGGCGACGATGACGCCGGAACCGGCCGACCGCTGGCCGATGGCGCGGGTGCGCGACTTCCTCGCGGGCGGCCCGCGGCTCGAGGAGACGCGCACGCTGGCCGCCGTACCGCCGCCGCCCCCGGCGCCTGCGGCCGTGCAGGCACAAGCACCCGCGCCTGCGCGCCGCTCCCGCGGCGGCCCGCTGGCCGTGGCGCTCGCGGTGGCCGCGATCGTCGTGCTCGCCGTGGTCGCCTGGAGGCTCGGGATGACCGGCGACGGCGAGCCGGGCGCGGACCCGGGCCCGTCGCGAACCGGCGGGCAGCAGTCCTCGCCACCGCCCACCTCGCAGACTCCGCGGGAGGTGACCGCGGACGGGATGGAGGGCTTCGTCGAGCAGTACCTGGCGACGGTCACGACCGACCAGCAGGCGTCCTGGGAGATGCTGACGCCGGAGTTCCAGGACACGAGCGGTGGGTTCGGGCGGTACCAGAGGTTCTGGCGCGGCTTCTCGACCGCCGACCTGCTGGCGGCGGAGGCCGATCCGGGGAGCATGACGATCGGCTACACGGTCGAGTACCAGCGCACGGACGGCTCGAAGTTCCAGGACGACGTGACGCTCACGCTCGAGGGCACCGACGACGCGTTCCTGATCGCGGGCGAGAGCTGACGTCCGAAATCCCGCCGGAGCCCTATCGTGGGGCTCGGGAGGTCAGATGGAGCTGGCGACGCTGTACCGGGACATCGTCGAGACGTCACCGGACGCGATCTGGGTGTTCGACCTGGACGGCCGCATCCGGTACGCGAACCCAGCGCTGCGCGTGCTCTTCGGCGCCGCCGAGCCCGCGACCGTCTTCGACACCCTCGACGAGGTCGGGAAGGCGCAGTTCGCCGAGCACCTCGACGTGCTCCGGTCGGGGGTCACCAACGATGCCGACGTCGAGATCCAGTTCGTCCGCCATGACGGCAGCGTGGCGTGGGTGATCACGAGCGAGAGCCTCCTGCACGACGCCGACGGCGAGCTCGTCGGCGTACTGCACCGGATGTCCGACTACAGCGAGCGGCGCCGGGCGGTCGACGAGCTCACCGTCGGCCAGGCTCGGCTCTCCGAGGCGCAGCGGATCGCCCGGATCGGCAGCTGGGAGTGGGACCTCGGCGCCAACAGGATCTCGGCGTCCGACGAGCTGCGCGAGCTGTTCCGGCTGCCGGACGACATGGAGACCGGGACGTTCGAGGAGTTCCTCGAGGGCGTCCACGAGGACGACCGCGACGCGGTCGACTCGGCCGTGCGCGGGGCGCTCGAGACCGGTGGCAGCTTCGTCTTCGTGGCCCAGGTGCTGCGCGCGGACGGCACCTGGATGTGGACCCGCGGCCGCGGCGTCGCCCACCTCGACGACGCCGGCCGGGTCACCCACATGTACGGCACCCACCAGGACGTCACCGAGACCAAGCTCGCCGAGATCGCGCTCGAGGACCAGGTCCGGCAGAACACCCTGATGCAGGCGGTGGCCAGCGCCGCGAACGAGGCGGCGACGCTGGCCGACGTGCTCGGCCAGGCGCGCCTGCTGGTGCTGCTCCACGACGACTGGGAGCGGGGCCGCGCGTTCCTGCCGAACGACGAGCGCACCGGCGTCGTGCCCCTCTACATCACCGACGCAGACCGCGCCGACGACCTCGCGACCCCCGAGGTCACGGCGATGGAGCTGGCCCTGGCCGACCGGGCGTTCCGCGAGCGGAGGTCGGTGTGGGACGACGCCCACCTGACGATCGCGTTCACCGTCGAGTACGCCGGCGAGGTGGTCGCCGTCCTGACGATCACCTCGGCGCCGCCGCTCTACCGCTTCGAGATGATCGAGTCGATGGTGGAGCAGGTCGCGGTGCAGCTCGGCCGGGTCGCCGAGCGCGAGCGGGCGCAGCGCGAGCTGGCCGACGCGCGCGACGGCGCCCTCGCGGCGTCCCGGCAGAAGTCGGAGTTCCTCGCGACGATGAGCCACGAGATCCGCACCCCGCTCAACGGCGTGATCGGGCTCAACGACCTGCTGCTGCGCTCCGAGCTGGACGCCGACCAGCTGCGCCTGGCCTCGGGGGTGCAGGTCGCGAGCCGGGCACTGCTGGCCGTGATCAACGACGTCCTCGACTTCTCCAAGATCGAGGCCGGGAAGCTGGAGCTGGAGCGGCTCGACTTCGAGGTGCGCCCGGTCTTCGAGCAGGTCGCGAGCGTGCTGGGCGAGATGGCGCGCGCCAAGGACCTGGAGTTGATGGTCTCCTGCCACCCCGACGTACCCGAGGTGCTCGCCGGCGACCCCACCCGGCTCGCGCAGGTGCTCACCAACCTCGGGTCGAACGCGGTGAAGTTCACCGCCGAGGGCCAGGTCGTGGTGCGCGCGACCGCGGAGCCGGCGCCGGACGGCGACACCGTGCTGCGCGTCGCCGTCTCCGACACCGGCGTGGGCGTGCCCGAGGTCGACGTCGACATGCTCTTCGAGGCGTTCACGCAGGCCGACGCCTCGACCACGCGGCGCTTCGGCGGCACCGGCCTGGGCCTGGCGATCTCGAAGGAGATCGTGGAGGCGCTGGGCGGCGAGATCGGCCTGGACGCGAACCCCGGCGGCGGCAGCGTCTTCTGGTTCACCGCCCGCTTCGGTGCGCCGGCCGGGCCGAGCGTGGACGCGGACGACGAGTACGCCCGCAGCTGGCTGGCCGGCCGGCGGGTGCTGGTCGTCGACGACAACGACCACAACCGGCTGATCCTCGAGGAGCAGCTGGCCTGGTGGAGGCTGCGCACCGCGGCCGCGGTCGACGCCGACTCCGCGGAGTCGGCGATCGCCGGGGCGCTCGCGGCCGGGGACCCGTTCGAGGGCGTGCTCATGGACCTGTCGATGCCGGACCGCGACGGGCTCGACCTGGCTCGCGCACTGGCCCGTACGCCGGCGTACGACTCGATCCTGCGGCTGATGCTCACCTCGGCGACGTCGCCCGAGGCCGAGGACCTCGAGGCGTGCCGGATCGCGGAGTGCCTCACGAAGCCGGTGCTGGCCGGGGACCTCCGGCGGTCGCTGCTGCGCCACCTGGCCGGCGTCGAGCCGCGTGCCCTGGCCGAGCCGCCGGCGTCCGGGGACGGGCCCCGGCTGCGCGTGCTCGTCGTCGAGGACAACCCGGTGAACCAGCTGGTCGCCGTGGGGCTGCTCGAGGCGCTCGGCTATGTGGCGCGGACCGCGGACGACGGCGTGGTCGCGCTGGAGGTGCTGCGGGACGCCGCCTTCGACCTGGTGCTGATGGACGTGCAGATGCCGCGGCTGGACGGCTACGAGACCACCCGCGCGATCCGCGCGGTCGAGCCGCCCGGGGTGCGGGTGCCGGTGATCGCGATGACCGCGGCGGCCGTCGAGGGCGAGCGGGAGCGCTGCCTCGAGGCGGGCATGGACGACTTCCTCACCAAGCCCGTCGACCCGGCCGCGCTGGCGGGTGTCCTGGACCTCTGGGCCGGAGGCGCCGGGCCCCGCGAGCGGGGTAGCGTGCGGGCCGTGACCGAGGATCGCGACGCCGCCCTGGCCGGGCTGGAGCTGGATCGTCTCGACGAGCTGCGCGACCTGGACCCGGGCAACACCGCCTACCTGGACCGGGCGATCGGCAACTTCGTCGGCAGCACCCCGGGGACCTACGCGGCCATCGCCGCCGCCGTCGAGGCCGGTGACGCGCCCGCCCTGAAGCAGGTCGTGCACAAGCTCGCCGGCGGCGCCCTCAACCTCGGCGTGGTCGGGGCGGGTCGGCTCGCGCAGGAGATCGAGCTGGTCGCCGACACCGGCAGCACCGAGGCCGCGGAGGAGCTGATCCCGCGCCTCGGAGAGGAGCTGGAGAAGGGGCGTACGGCGCTGCTGGCCTACCAGGCGGCGTACTCGGGTTCCGGAACGGGTATGACGCCGGCATGAAGACCATCATCGGCCTCGTGGTCGTGCTCTGGCTGGTCATCGGCGCGGCGGCGGCGTGGCAGCGCGGCTACTTCGGCGATAACCGCGAGGTCAGCTGCAAGACCGCCGGCGACACCGGGCTCACGATCCTCGCCGGACCGCTCAACTATCTCGGCGCGAACCCCACGGTGGACTGCAAGGTGAAGGTGCCGCAGCCCTCGAAGTGACGCCTGCCGGCATCCCGGGTCCGGCGGCCGGTCAGCGCGGGCCGAGCACCCGCAGCTGGAGCATCGCGACGAACCGCTGGTCCGGGTCGGTCAGGTCGATCTCGCCGACCTCGGCGAGCCGGCGCAGCCGGTAGCGGAACGTGTTGGGGTGGACGTAGAGCGCCTCGGCGGCGGCGGTGACGTCGCCGAACGCGTCCAGCCACGCCTGGAGGGTCTCGACCAGGGTGGCGTGGTGGCGCTCGTCGTAGGCCAGCAGCTTCGCGAGCGAGCCGGTGGGGCGATCGCCGCGGGCGGCGGCCAGGTCGCGCAGCTCGAGCATCAGCGCCTCGACCTGGATGTCGTCGAGGCGGGCGACCCGGCGCTCGCCACGGCCGTCGCGGAGCACTCGCAGGATCCGGTCGGTCGAGGAGCGGGCGTTGGCGAGGCCGGCCAGGTCGCCGGCGACCGGGCCGACGCCGATCAGCGGGCGGGTGCGGTCGCCCACCCGGTCCAGGAAGTCGTGGGCGATGCGGACCGCCCGCTCCTCCCCCTCCTCGGCCGCGCCGGAGAGGGGCACCAGGCCGTAGGTGACGCCGCCGACGAGGGCGGCCGCGGAGCGCGGGTGGACGGCGGAGAGGTGCAGCGCGAACGCGTCGCTGAGCCGCTGCCGCTCGTGGACGGCGGTGGCGGCGTCCTCCTCCCCCGACGACGCGCCGGACGTCGCGACGCCGAGCACCATCAGCGACCGGCCGGCGAGGCCGAGCCGGTCGAGCGCCTCGCGGGCACCGGCGCCGCCCTCGAGCGCCGAGCTGAGCAGGTCGGCGCGCAGCCGACGCTGGACGTCGGCGCCCGCGCGGACGCGGAGCAGGTGGAGGGCGACCAGCTTGGCGGCGTCCCGAAGAGCCTGGTCGCGCTCCTCGCTGAGCGGACCGGGTACGGCGGCCCAGATCGACCCGAGCACCTCGTCGCCCGCCCGCACGGCGATGGCCACGCGGGGCATCGAGAAGTCGTCGGGCCCGTCGGCGACCGGGCTGATGAAGACCGGCCGGTCGCTGCGGTGCAGCTCGCGGAAGACGCCGCGCTCGTTGAGGATCCGCCAGTAGCGCTCGGGCACCTGGCGGCCCAGGATGGTCTCGACGCGGGACGGGTCCGCCTCGTCCTGACGGCCGGAGAACGCGAGCACGCGCGAGCTGCGGTCCTCGATGGTGATGGGGGCGTCGAGCAGCGACGCGACGGCGTTGGCGACCGCGAACAGGTCGCCGGACGGCAGCCCGCCGAGCGACTCCTGCTCCGTGACGCCGACGTCGCCCTCGGCGAGCAGCGAGCGCAGCATCGCGGCCAGGTGCGCCCACGGGGCGCCGCGGCTCAGGCCGAGCAGCGCGACGCCGGCGGCGTCGGCGGCGGCGCGGACCTCGGGCGTGGCGGGCACCGGAGCCCGCAGCACGAGTCCCTCGGTGCCGGCGGCGCCGAGCTCCTTCAGCAGCGCGACGACGTCGTCCGGCTCCTCCACGCCGACGCCCAGCACGAGCGCATGCGGCGGCAGCACCGGGGTGTCGACCGGGTCGTGGATGACCACGCCGCCGATCTCGTCCGCGCGCTCGGCGTCGCCGTGCACCAGGTCGAGCAGGGTCGCGCCGAGGTCGTCGAGGACTCGGCCGAGGCTGGCGCGCGGGCGTGGGCTGGTCATGGCGGGCGCCAGCCTACGACTCGGTCTCGATACGCCGGTCGCGAGCTCGTGCCTCGCTCGTGCGGCTACTCGACCTGGCTGCTGGTTCCCGGTCCTCACGAGTTCGGCCCCGGGGCAGCTCACACGGGCAGCCACTCGGACGCGGTCGTGACGGCGGCCAGCTCGTCCTCCAGCGGCACCACGCCCAGGCCCGGGCCGCTCGGCACCGCGAGGTGGCCGTCGTCGAGCACGAACGGCGGGGTGATGTCGGTGCGGTAGTAGCGCCCCGACCCGCTCGTGTCGCCCGGCAGCGCGAACCCCGGGAGCGCGGCGAGCGCCACGTTCGCGGCCCGGCCGAGGCCGGTCTCGAGCATGCCGCCGCACCACACCGGGACGCCGCTCGCGACGCACACGTCGTGGATCCGGCGCGCCTCGAGGTAGCCGCCGACCCGGCCCGGCTTGATGTTCACGATCGCGGCCGCGCCCAGCCGGATCGCCGCCGCGGCGGACCGCGCCGACACGATCGACTCATCGAGGCAGACCGGCGTCCGGATCAGCTTCGCGAGGTCGGCATGGCCCAGCACGTCCTCCTCCTCGAGCGGCTGCTCGATGAGCAGCAGGTCGAAGGGGTCGAGCCGCGCGAGGTGGCGGGCGTCGGCGAGGGTGTACGCCGTGTTGGCGTCGACCTGGAGGAGCACGTCGTCGCCGTACCTCTCCCGGACGGCGCGGACCGGCTCGACGTCCCAGCCCGGCTCGATCTTGAGCTTGATCCGGACGTAGCCCTCGTCGAGGTAGCCGCCGACGGCGTCCAGCAGCGCCGCGACACTGTCCATGATCCCGACCGAGACGCCGCACGGCACCCGGTCGCGGACGGCGCCGAGCTCGCGCGCGAACGAGCGGCCCTGGCTGCGCAGCTCGGCGTCGAGGACGCCCATCTCCAGCGCGGCCTTGGCCATCCGGTGGCCCTTGAAGGGCTCCAGCACGCGCGCGACCGCGTGGGCGTCGAGCGGTCCGGACGCGGCGAGCGCGGGCACCAGGAACCGGCGCAGCACGTCGGCGGCGGCCTCGTTGTACTCCGAGGAGTAGAGCGGGTCGGCCATCGCCACGCACTCGCCCCAGCCCTCGGCCTCGTCGGTGACGACGCGCAGCAGCATCAACTCGCGGGCGGTCTGGGTCCCGAACGACGTGCGGAACGGCGCCACCAGCGGCATCGTCACGCGCCGCAGCTCGACTCCGGTCAGCTTCACTGCTCTCTCCTCACGACGTACCACCCGTTGCGGTCGAACCCGGTCACCCGCCCGCCGTCCGCGACCAGCGCGGTGAGCGCCTCGCGGACCGCGACGCGCCAGCGCTGGGCGAGTGCCGGGTCGGCGAGGCGCAGCGCCTCGATGTCGTGGGGTACGGCGACGAGCACGATCGGGCCGGCCAGCCGGCCGGCCTCCGGCCCCCCGTCGGCGCCGACGCCGACGCCGACCACGGCACCGGCCGCGACCTCCTCGTCGACCAGCGCCGGCGCCGTACGACCGGAGCAGGCGGCGACGACGTCCGGGGCGCGCAGGTCCCAGCGGACGAGCAGCCGGTCCGACTCGTCGTCGCCGTTGAGATCGTCGAGCATCGGGCCGTAGAAGTTCGGGAGGTACTCGACCGGGCGGGCGGACAGCTTGACCAGGTTGAAGTAGGCGTTGCGGCTCACGAGCGGGTCGAAGGTCCACGCGATCGTCGAGACGCCGCGCAGCATCGCCCACGCGCGCTGGTGCAGCTTGAGCGCGAAGCCGACGTGCCGGCCGCCGACGTCGGCGTGCACGCCCGCGATGTGGCTGTGCAGCGCGTCCTCGGACGGCGCGTGGAAGAAGCCGACGCAGGCGCCGACCAGCCGCTCGCCGTCGAACGCGCCGCCGACGTAGTTGCCGGCCTTGCCGAGCGCGCGGAGCAGCTCCACCGAGAGCGGCGGGCTGTCGGCGCGGCCCCAGATGCTCGCGTAGAGGTCCACGGCCGCAGCCAGCTCGGCCAGGTCGCCGATCTCGCGCACCGACACGCCCGCGGCGAGCGCGGCGGCGTCGGCCGCCTGCACGGCGCGGTCCAGGTCGGCGTCGATCGCGGCCAGGTTCGTCACGACGCCCATGCTGCTGCGGTTCTCCGGGCTCGTCATGGTCGGTCTGCACCAGTCGCGAGCAGGTCGTTCGTCGGCAGCGCCAGCAGGTCGGCGACCAGGGCGCCGAGCAGTTGCGTGCGACCGGGCAACTCGTCGACGAGCACGTGCTCGTCGTCGGCGTGCGCCCCTCCCCCGACGGCGCCGAGGCCGTCGAGCGTGGGGCAGCCGACGCCCGCGGTGAGGTTGCCGTCGGACGCGCCGCCGACCGCGGCCGCGGGCGGCACCGGCAGCCCGAGACGTACGGCGAGCGAGCGGGCCCGCTCGTAGAGCGCCTGTGACGAGGCGGCGTCGAGCGGCGGGCGGTTCGGCCCGCCGGTCACCTCGATCACGGCGCCCGGCAGCACGGGTCGCAGCGCGCGCATCGCGGCGTCCACCCGGTCCTGCTCCTCGATCGTGCGCACCCGCACGTCGACGGCGAACGAGCCCTCGGCGGGCACGGTGTTCGTCGTGGTGCCGGCGGTCGCCGCCGTCGGGGTGACGGTGGTGCCGAGGCCGGGGCGGGCCAGCCCGGCGACGGCGAGCGCCTGGTGGGCGAGCTCGAGCGTGGCGTTGACCCCGCGCTCCGGCTCCAGGCCGGCGTGCGCGGCCCGGCCGACCACCCGCACGCCGTACAGGGAGACGCCCTTGCGCTCGGTCTTGAGCGCGCCGCCGTCGGCGGACGCCTCCAGCACGAGCGCCGCCTCGGCCAGGCGCGCCTCCTGCTCGATCAGCCCGCGCGAGCTCGGCGAGCCGAGCTCCTCGTCGCCGGTGACCAGGATGGTGACGCCGTCCTTCCCCGCCGCCGCGTGGAGCATCATCGCGACCCCGGCCAGCATGTCGAAGCAGCCGGGGCCGCGCAGCACGCCGTCCTCGATCGAGAACGGGTGCGTCGCGAGCGAGCCGATCGGCCACACCGTGTCGTGGTGGCCGAGCAGCAGCACCCGCGACGGCCCGTCGCCCAGCCGCCAGCGCAGGTGGGTGCGGCCGTCGATCACGATCCGCTCGGGCGGTACGCCGAGACGGCGCTCGCCCACGCGGGCGACGACGTCCGCGGACCGGGCGACGGCCGCCAGGTCCGCGGACGGCGACTCGCACTCGACCAGCTCGCGGATGTCGGCGAGAAGCTGCTCCATCAGTCCACCCGCGGGGTCGCGCGCACGCCGAAGTGCACGTAGCGCTCGCCGGTCGGCAGCTCGTAGAAGGTCACCGGCGCCCAGGTGTCGGCCTCGGGCGGCTTGACCGCGAACAGCGCGGGGCCGACCGGCACCATCGGGTACTCCTCCACCGGGTCCGGCACCATCTCGGCCAGCGGGCCGAGGATGGTGGTGCGCAGGGTCGGCCCCGCTGCCGATCCCTGGGCGAGCACCTCCATCCGCACCGACGAGCGCGCGTAGGTGCCGACGTACGGCGCGATGTCGACCTCGACCGGCTCGGCCGGCGGCGCGAACGGGGTGGACATCTCGACACCGGCCACCTCGCGGAAGATCTCGCGGTAGAGGTCCTCGTAGAGGTCGCGGGTGTTGCCGCCGTTGGCGAGCAGCGCGACGGCCATCCCCGGCCGATCGGCGGCAGCGGGCAGCAGTCGCAGGAAGCCGGCCTGGCCGAGGGTGTTGCCGTCGTGGCCGATCAGCCGCGCGCCGTTCCAGCCGAAGCGGATCCAGCCCAGGCCCCAGGAGTCGCCGAGGACGAGCTTGTCGGGCAGGTCGGCCTCGTGGCGGGTCATCGCCTCGGTCGACGCGGGCGAGAGCACCTGCGTGCCGTCGGGTGCGCGTCCTCCGGAGAGGTGCATCCGGGCGAAGCCGAGCACGTCGCGGACCGTCGACTTGATCAGGCCGGCCGGACCGACCGAGCGCGGCAGATCCCAGACGGGCGTGGGCTCCTGGCCGCTCTCGCCGTCCACGTGGCCGACGGCGGCGGCGAACAGGATCGCCTCCTCGGCCAGCGTGCAGGTGTGGTCGAGGCCGAGCGGGGTGAACAGCCGCTCCTTCATCGCCTGGTCCCACGTCTGGTCGGTGAGCCTCTCGATCACGCGGCCGAGCAGCGACCAGCCGGAGTTGCAGTAGGACCAGGTCGCGCCGAGCGGGTGGTTCTGGGCGACGTCGGCGAGCAGCTCGGTGTACCTCTCCAGGCAGTCGTCGCCCCGGCCGGTGTCGGTGAAGACGTCGCCGTCGATGCCGCTGGTGTGCGTGAGCAGGTGCCGGATCGTCAGCCGCTTGGTCACGTCCGGGTCGGAGAGCCGGAGCTCCGGGACCACCTCGACGACCGGGGTGTCGAGCGCGACCTTCCCCTCGTCGACGAGCTGCATGACGACCGTGGCCGTCCACACCTTGCTGATCGAGCCGATCTGGAAGACCGAGTCGGTGGTGGCCGGCTGGCCGGTGCGGCTGTTGAGGACGCCGTACGCCGCCTCGACCACGTCGCCATCGGGGCCGGCCCCGTCGAGGATGCCGAGCTGGGCGCCGGGCACCCGGTGCCTGCGCGCGAGCACCTCCAGGCGGCGCTGCCAGTGGGCGGCGTCGACGCGCGGGCGGCCGCCGCGCTCGACGTACTGCTCGAGCCAGGCGACCACGCGGCGGCTGTAGTCCATCCGCTGCGACGGCCTGCCGAGCAGGACGAAGACGTGCGAGGCGTCGGGATAGAGGACCAGCTCGGTCGGGACGCCGCGCTCGCGCAGCGAGGTGTGCCACTGCTGGGCCTGGCCGACCGGGCAGGTCAGGTCGTCCCGGCCGTGCAGCACCAGCGTCGGGGTGGTGACCTTGTCGACGCGGGTGAGCGGCGACATCGCGGCGTACCGCTCGACCTCGGCCCACGGGGTGCCGCCGAGCTCGTAGCGGCCCAGGAGCGCGCCGTCGTCGCTGTGGCCGTACATGCTGACCAGGTCGCTGACGACGCCGCCCGCGACGGCCGCACGGAACCGGTCGGTGTGGCCGGTGAGCCAGCAGGTCATGAACCCGCCGTAGCTGTAGCCGGTCACGGCGAGCCGCTCGGGGTCGGCGAGCCCCTCGGCGACGAGCGCGTCGACGGGCTCGAGGAAGTCGTCGACGTCGGCGACGCCCCAGGCGCCCTGCACGCCATCGTGGAACGCCGCGCCGTAGCCGTCGCTGCCGCGCGGGTTGACCAGCAGCACCGCCCAGCCCCGCGCGGCGAGCGCCTGGTGGTAGACGTGCATCTCGTCGGCGGCGGCGTTCCACGCGTTGTGCGGGCCGCCGTGGATGTCGAGCAGCAGCGGCAGCGGACCGTCGACGGCGGGGTCGCGGACCAGCCAGGCCTGCACCTCGGTGCCGTCGGAGATCGCGAACGTGCGCTCCTCGCGGACGAACAGCTCGATGCCATCAGGGTCGCCGGCGCCGTGGTCGGTCAGCACGGTCTCGGCGCCGCTCGCGAGGTCGACGGCGACGATCTCGCCGTACGACGTGGGCGTGGCGAGCGCGACGACGGCCGTGCCGCCGGCGACCGAGAGGCCCGAGACGACGCGGCCGGCGCCGGCGAGGACCGGGCCGTTCGCATCGTAGAGGTGGCTGCAGCCGCGGTCGCGGACCGCGAACAGCACCCGGCCGTCGGCGGTCTCGACCGGCAGCGCGCCGGGGTAGGCCGGGCCGCCGGGCATCACGTTGCGGTCCAGATGACCGGAGAGGTCGGTGGGCGCACCGCCGTCGAGCGGGACGCGGAGCAGGTGCGCGTGGCCGAGCGCGAGCCCCTCATGGCCGACGACCAGCAGGCTGGCGCCGTCGCTGCCGAACGACACGGTGGCGGCGATGCCGTCCTCCAGCGCGACCACCCGCGGCCGCGCCTTGGGGTCGTCGACGTCGAGCAGGTGCACGGCGGTGCGGAGCGTGAGGTCGCTGTCGTCGCCGACCTTGCGGGTGAACGCGAGCGTGCGGCCGTCGGCCGACCAGTCGGGCCGGCCGGCGTGGTCGCCGTCGGTGAGCTGACGGATGTCCCTCGAGGCGAGGTCGACGACGTGCAGCTGGCTGCGGACCGCGCCGAACATGCCGGCGCCGTCGGCCTGGTAGTCCACCCGCCTCGTGACCAGCGGGCCGGTCCCGCCCTCGTCACCGGCCGGGTCGACCGGCGCGGTGAACGCGAGCCGCGCGCCGTCCGGGCACCACACCGGGGCGCCCGCGCCGAGCGCGAGGTCGGTGACCCGCTCCGGCTCGCCGCCGTCGGCCGCCAGCACGTGCACCTGGCCGTCGCGCAGGAACGCCAGCCGCGTGCCGTCCGGCGACCAGGCCGGGGCGGTGTCGGTGGTCCCGGACGTCAGGCGGCGCGGCGTACCGCCGGTGGCCGGGACGGTCCAGAGCCGGTCCACGTTGCGGTCGTCCTCCTCGTCGAGCGTGCGGAGCACGTAGACGACGCGGCTGCCGTCGGGCGAGAGCGCGGGCTGGGACGGGACCGCGATCGCGGTGAGGTCGTCGATCGTCATGCGGCGGGTCATCGGGAGTTCCTGCTTCCTGGTACGGCGGCGAGCAGCTCGCGCGTGTAGTCGTGGTCGGGCGCGGCCAGCACCTCGGCCGTGGGGCCCTGCTCGACGATCCGGCCGCGGTGCATGACCGCGACGTGGGTCGCGACGTAGCGGACGACAGCGAGGTTGTGGGAGATGAACAGCATCGAGAGGCCGAGCTCGCGCTGGAGCTCGCGCACCAGGTTGAGCACGGCGCCCTGGATGGAGACGTCGAGCGCGGAGGTGATCTCGTCGGCGATCACGACGCTCGGTCGGCCGGCGAGCGCGCGAGCCAGCGCGACCCGCTGGCGTTGGCCGCCGGAGAGCTCGGAGGGCCGGGCGCCCGCGCGGCTCGGGTCGAGGTGAACCAGCTCGAGCAGCCGCCCCACCTCGGTCCGGCGCTCGGCGCGGCCCCTCCCCGAGGACAGGGCGCCACGCGGGAGCGCCTCGGCCACGCTCTCGCCGATGCTCATCCGCGGGTCGAGCGAGGAGTACGGGTCCTGGAAGACCATCTGCAGCGGGCGGTTGCGGCCCCTGGTCGACACCGGCTCCCCGTCGAGCAGGATCCGCCCCCCGTGCACCGGCGCGAGGCCGACCGCGGCGCGGGCGAGGGTGGACTTGCCGGAGCCGGACTCCCCCACCAGGCCGACGACCTGACCGGCCGGCACGGTGAGGCTGACGGCGTCGACCGCGGTCAGGTGGCCGTAGCGGACGGTCACCGCGTCGAAGACCAGCGCGCTCACGGGACCTCCACCTCCTCGAGGTCGCGGTCCTCGACTTCCAGGCGCAGCCGCTCGCCGGCATGCCAGCAGGCGACCCGGCGGCCGGCCGGGTCGTCGGGGTCGGCGAGCAGCGGCGGCTGCTCGGCGCGGCACCGCTCGGTGGCGAGCGGGCAGCGGGCGGCGTACGCGCACCCGGGCGGTACGTCGGCGGGGTCGACCGGCCGGCCGGGGATGACCGCGAGCGGCCGGTCGAGGTCGGTGTCCATGTCGGGGACGGCCGCGACCAGCGCCCGGGTGTAGGGGTGCCGCGCGGCGGTGGCCAGGTCGGCGGCGGGCAGGTCCTCGACGATCGTGCCGGCGTACATGACGAGCACTCGGTCGCAGACCTCGCCGACGACGGTGACGTCGTGGCTGATCAGCACCAGTGCGACGTCCTCGGCCGCGCGGATCGCCGCGAGCAGGTCGAGCACCTGCTGCTGGACGGTGACGTCGAGCGCGGTGGTCGGCTCGTCGGCGACGATGAGCGACGGCGTGCCCATCAGGCCCATGCCGATCATCGCGCGCTGGCGCATGCCGCCCGAGAACTCGTGCGGGTACTGGTGCGCCCGCCTCTCCGGCTCGGCGATCCGGACCGCGCCCAGCCGGTCGATCGCCCGCGCGAGAGCCGCCTTGCGGCTCATGCCCTGATGATGGCGGGCCGACTCGGCGAGCTGGCCGCCCATCCGCTGCGTCGGGTTGAACGAGGTCATCGGGTCCTGGAACACCATCGACAGCGAGGTGCCGAGCAGCCGTCGCTGGGCCTTCGTGTGGGGCTCGCGCAGGTCGGTGCCGAGCAGCTCGAGCCGGCTCGCCTCGACCCGGCCCGGGTCGCCGACCAGGCGTGAGATCGCCAGCGCGGTCAGGGACTTGCCGGAGCCGGACTCGCCGACGACGCCGACCGCCTCGCCCCGCCGTACGGCGAAGGAGATGCCGCGCACCGGGCGGATCGGCCCGGCCGGACCGGGGAACGTGACGACGAGGTCCCGGACGTCGAGCACCACGTCGCCGGCCGTCGTGCCGGGCACCTCGTCGGCCGGCTCCTCGGCCGCGAGGGCCGTCTCGGCCGGCGGCAGCTTCACGCCACCGACGACGCCGACACCGAGGGCCTTGGCGACGGACTCGCCGAACAGGTTGAACGCGAGGCCGGCCACCAGCACCGCGGCGCCCGGCCCGAGCGCCGCGGCGGGGTTGACGTAGATCGAGGCGACGCCGTCCATGAGCAGCCGGCCCCAGTCGTAGCGGGGCTGCTGGACGCCGAGGCCGAGGAACGACAGGCCCGCGAACGCCAGCAGCGCCCCACCGGCGCCGATGGTGGCGTTGACGACGAGCGGCTCCGAGATGTTGGGCAGCACGTGCCGCAGGAGGATGCGGAGCCGGCCGACACCGGCGACGCGGGCGGCCGCGACGTAGTCACGGGCGGCCACGCCGGCCACGAGGGTCTGGGTGAGGCGGCCGAACCCGGGTGCGCCCGCGAGACCGATCGCCAGGACGGCGCCCTTGGCTCCCACGCCGAAGATCACCGCGAAGAACAGCGCGAGCAGGATGCCCGGGAACGCCACGGCGATGTTGATGCCGGCGTTGACCAGCCGGCCGGACCGGCGGCCGAGCAGGAACGACGCCGTCCCGAGGACCAGCCCGGCGACGACGGCGATCAGCGTCGCCGTCAGGGCCAGGGACACCGACAGGCGGGTGGCGACGAGCGTCCGGTAGAAGATGTCGCGGCCGAGGTTGTCCGTGCCCGCCCAGTGCTCCGCGGACGGGCCGGCGAGGATGTCGGCGGTGTCGACGGCGTTCGCCTCGTCGGTCCAGAGGATCGGCGCCACGACCGCGAGCACCAGGACCGCGACCGTCAGGGCCGCCGCGGTCAGGCCCAGCGGCGTCCGGAGGACGCTCAGCCAGCGCTTCATCGGGTCTCAGTCCTCCCGGATCATGGATCGGGGGTCGAGGAGGGCGAGCGCCACGTCGACGACGGTGTTGACGAGCAGCACCCCGGCGCCGTACACGAGCACCACGGCCTGCACGACCTGGTAGTCCTTGTTGAGGATCGACGACACGATGGTGCTGCCCAGCCCGGGCCAGGCGAAGACGTTCTCGACCAGCACCGTGCCGGCGACCATCGCGCTCAGGATCAGCCCGCCCAGGGTGAGTGAGGCGGTGAGCGCGTTGGGCAGCGCGTGGCGCAGGTAGACGGTGCGGTCCGGCACCCGCTTCGAGCGGGCCGTACGGACGAAGTCGGCCTCGAGCACGGCGACCATCTCGACCCGGACGATCCGGGACAGGATCGCGGCCGGGCCGACCGCCAGGGCGATCACCGGCAGGACGTACGCCGAGGGCGTGTCGTTGCCCGCCACGGGCAGCCAGCCGAGGTCGACGCCGAAGACGTAGACGAGGCCGACGGCGACGAGGAAGTCGGGGATGGTCCCGAGGATCACGCTGGTGGTGGTGAAGGCGAGCTCGGTGCGCCGGCCGTGGCCGCGGCGGGTGAGCACGCCCATGGTGACGCCGAGCGGCACCGCGACCGCCACCGCGACCAGGAACGCCAGGAGCGCGAGCTGGAGCGTGGCCGGCAGCCGCTGGGCGACGATCTCCGACACTGGCAGCTGGGAGACCAGCGAGGTGCCGAAGTCACCGGTGAACAGGTTCTGCAGGTAGTGCCAGTACTGCACGAGCGGCGGGTCGTCGAGGCCCATCTCCTCGCGCTTCGCGGCGACCAGTGCGGCCGGCGCGGTCGGTCCGAGGGCCGCCCGCACCGGGTCGCCCGGGATCAGGTGGATCATGAGGAACGACGCCGTCACCAGCACCCACAGGGAGACCAGCAGGCGGCCGAGACGCCGTACCGCGAACCGGACCCACGGGTGGGAGGCGACTCCCACCCGTGCGGCCGGCGGCGGGGCGACCGAGCTCGCCAGGGACATCAGTTCGCGAGCATCCGGATACTGGTGGGCATCAGGGTGCCGGGGTAGTCGAACTCCGCGCCGTTGCCGTAGGTCTTCACCGCGTTGTTGGCGAAGGGCACGATGTCGGCGGCGGCCACGAGCTTCGACTCGGCGTCGAGCCAGGTCGAGCAGCCCTCGGTGCCGTTCGTCTTGGCGGCCGCGGCGACGCCGTCGGCGTACTCCTGGTTGTCGATGCCGGAGAAGTTGGTGCCGCCATCGGCCAGGCCCGGGCCGGACAGGAACGGGACCAGCTGGTCGGGGCTGCTCACGTTGAGCGGGACCCAGGCGACGTCCCAGTCGCCGGTGCCGAAGATCGCGCCCTGGAGCGCGGTCTCGTCGACGCCCTTGGCGGTCACGGTGGCGCCCGCGGCCTCCCACTGCTGGACGGCGAGCTCCGCCGCGCCGGCGACGGCCGGCCCGGCGGCGCTGGAGTAGAGGAAGGTGAGCTTCTTGCCCTCGAGGACCGCCTTGGCCGCCTCGACGTCCTGGGCCGGGAGCGCGGGGCCGACGGAGTCGCCCGGGCAGGAGGACGGGTCGAGAGAGGCGAACGTCGTCGCCAGGGTGCCCTCTCCCCCGGTGGCGACCGAGGCGAGCTCCTTGAAGTCGACGGCCTGGGTGAGCGCCATCCGGACGTCGGCGTCGGCGGTCGTGCGGCCGTCGTTGTGGTTGTACCACTGCTCGCCCACCATCGCCGTCGTGCTGACGCTGAACAGGTTGGCGCCCTCGGCCCTCTTGGCGTCCGGGCCCTGGATCGTGGCGGCGTTCACGTCGCCGGAGAGCAGCAGGTTCGCGGCCGTGCCCTCGTTCTGGACGACCTTCATGACGACCGTGTCGGGCATGCCCTTCTCGGCCGTGGTGGCGCCGTCGGGGCCCCAGGTGTAGCCCTCGCGGATCTGGTAGGTGTAGCTGTCGCCCGGCACCGCCTCGGTGAGCTCGTAGGGACCGGTGCCGGCCGTCGAGTCGGCCAGCGACCTGCGGTCCTGCATGCCGGACGCACACACCATCGGGAGGCTGGCGAGCCCGTTGAGCACGAACGGCGCCGGCTGCGCCAGCGTGATCGTCACCGTGCCCGCCGCGTCGTCGGCCTTCGCGGTCGCACCCACCGGCAGGAAGGTGCCGAGGTAGGGGCTCTTGTTCTTCGGGTCGCCCACGTAGGCGATGTTGTCGGCCGCCATCGTCGCGGTGAAGTCGCTGCCGTCGGAGCAGGTGGCGCCCTCGGCGAGGGTGAGGGTGACGGTCGTGCCGTCGACCTGCCAGTCCGTGGCGAGCTGGGACTTGACCTCGCCGGTCTTCCCGTCGATGAAGAGCAGGTTGTCGTAGGCGAGCTGGTTGACGGTGAACAGCTGGGTGCTCGCCGACGACTGCGGGTCGAGCTTGCCCGGGTCACCGGCGATCGACATGGTGAACGTGCCGCCGTCGGCGTACTCGCTGTCACCTCCCCCGCCAGCGGAGTTGTCGCCGCCTCCCCCGCCGCCGCAACCGGCGAGGAGGACGGTGGTCGCGCAGATGGCGAGCGATGCCTTCAGCTTCATGGGCGGATCCTTGCTCTCGGTCAGGCGCCGGCGCGCCGGACGGCGCGACCGATGTGGAGGTACCGGGCGTGTCCGTCGCCGTCGTCGCCGACGAAGGCGTGCGGGATGTGGACGCCCTGCTGGGGCTCCACGTTGATCAGGCTGTCGCCGCGGAAGTGCACCAGCTCGCGGCGCTCCGGCTGCTCGCCGAGCTCCTCGAAGAGGCCCTTGGGGCGCTGGTCGATCCAGATCCGGCCGTCCTCGTCCTGGCTGACGACCAGGTCGGCGACCTGCGAGGAGTAGGTGCCGACGTACCGGCTCGCGTCGATCCTCTCCGGGTCGGCGGGCGGCTTCGGGAGCGCCGGCAGCTCGGTGTCGCTGAGCTCGGCGATCACGTGGCCGGCGACGTCGTGGTAGAGGGAGAGGGTG
Source organism: Nocardioides hungaricus (assembly GCF_054782915.1). Taxonomy (NCBI): domain Bacteria; kingdom Bacillati; phylum Actinomycetota; class Actinomycetes; order Propionibacteriales; family Nocardioidaceae; genus Nocardioides; species Nocardioides hungaricus. The sequence continues at coordinate 21,573 of NZ_BAAGRO010000064.1, forward strand.
TCGCCGCCGTTGGTGAGGAGTACGACGACCAGGCCCGCGTCGGGGACCATCCGCAGGAACGCGTTCTGGCCGATGGTGCTGCCGTCGTGGCCGATGATCTCGCCGTTGGCGGTGTCGAAGCGCTCGAAGCCCAGGCCCCACGAGTCGCCCATCACGCCGAGGTAGGGCAGCTCGACCTGCTTGGCGTGCATCCGCGCGGCGGTGCCGGGCGCGAGCACCGCGGTGCCGTCGGCGGCCCGGCCGTCGTCGAGGTGCATCTTCGCGAAGGCGACCAGGTCGCGCGGACGCATCGCGAGCATCGCGCCGGCGGGCGCGTTGGAGCGGGCCAGCGCCCAGACCGGGGCGGGGTGGTAGCCGGCGCCCGGCTCGAGCTCGATGTGGCCCTGCGCGACGCGGAACATGATCGCGTCGTACGGGCTGGTCGCGGCATGGGTGAGGCCGAGCGGCGCGAAGAGATGCTCGCGCAGGCACTCGTCGTAGGTCTTCTCGCGCAGCACCTCGACGAGGCGGCCCAGCACGCAGTAGCCGGCGTTGTTGTAGGAGAACTGCTCCCCCACCGGGAACAGCTGCGGCACGTCGTGGAGCACGCCGAGGTACTTCTCGACGCAGTCGTCGCCGACCCCGGTGTCGGTGAAGATGTCGCCCTCGAAGCCGCTGGTGTGGTCGAGCAGCTGGCGGGTGGTGATCGCCGCGGCGGCGTCCTCGTCGCCGATGCGGAACTCCGGCAGGTAGGTGCGGACCGGGACGTCCAGGTCGACCACGCCCTCGTCGACCAGCTGCATCACCAGCGTGGCGGTCCACAGCTTGGTGATCGAGCCGATCTGGAACAGCGAGTCCGTCGTCGCCTCCACGCCGGTGCCCTGGTGCAGGATCCCGGCCGCGGCGTCCACGACCTCGCCGTCCTTCAGGACGGCCACGGCGGCGCCGGGCACGTCGTACTTCTCGATCAGGGCAGGCAACTGCTCGCCGATCCACGTCTGCACCTCGGACAGAGTGCTTCTCATGGCGCCCCACCGTAGGAACCGGCCCGGCCGCTGTGTTCGTCGAGCCGGACAAGGCTCGCCGGTCCGACTGTCCGGGCCGACCAGGGTCGGTCCCGGACGGGTGGCGGTCGCGTCCGGTCGGTCGGTCGACGTACCTGACGCATCTGTCGTGGAGGTCGCCCGATCCACGTTCGAGCGTCAGGTGCGTGGGGCGTGTCGGGCTTGAACCGACGACCGAGCCATTATGAGTGGCTTGCTCTAACCGACTGAGCTAACGCCCCGGGGCGCCGGTGAGCCTAGCCGCCACGGTTTCAGAGTCGCTCGAGCAGGCCCGAGACCGGGGCGGCGTCCCAGCGGACCGTGGCGCCGACCCACACGGACACCTCGCGCGTGGGGTCGGGCTCGGCCACCATCCACTCCTCGGCCCAGGTCGCGACGGCTGCGCTGAGCCGCGCTCCGGGCCGGTCCGCCTCGTCGGGCACCAGCACGGTGAGCGCGACACGGGCCGGCCGGGGCAGGTCCGGGAGTGCGGCGTCCGTGTCGGCCTCGACGTACACCTGGCCGTAGGCGTCCTCCGGGAGCAGGCAGAGCAGCGCGCGGACGGCCTCGATCTCGGAGGCGTCGACGGCGACCAGGACGTGGGCGAGCGGGCCGGTACGGCGGCGGGACCTCATGGAGCGAGTATAAGGCTAGCCTTACCTACATCCCAACGGCAGGTCCGCCGATCGGGATCAGCCGGCGACGTGCGCCTGGAGCAGCCAGCGGTCCTTGGTCAGGCCGCGCTCGATCTCGATCGCGACGTCCTGGCTGCTCAGGTCGATCTCGTCGAGGCCGGTGACGGCGGCACGGACGGTGACCAGGGCGGCGTCGATCTGGGCGACCACGGCGGCCACCGTCTCGGGCCACTGCTGGAAGCCGTCGGCCAGCTCGGGGAGCGTGCTCTTCGCCGCGACGGTCGCGAGCCGCGAGTCCAGGGGCAGCCCGAGCGCCACAACGCGCTCGGCCGCGGTGTCGGCGTACTCCTGGGCATGGTCGACCACGCTGTCGAGCAGCTCGTGGACGCCGATGAAGCTGCCGCCCCGGACGTGCCAGTGGGCCTGCTTGCCGTTCACCACCAGCGCCTCGAGATCGATCACCACCGGGGTGAGGAACTGGGCGGCGGCCGCGGCGACCTCGGGGGTCGTCGCGAGGTCGGAGGGCGTGTGGATGGCCGAGCTCATCAGCATCTCCTTCGGATCGGGGTGTGCTTACTTGAATGATTCAAGTCAACGCCGATTCTTGCGCGCTGCCTCCCGCCGCGCAACGAAGCCGAGGCTCCCCTAAACGAGTCCGAAGCGGACCTCACCCATCGGCCCGGCGGCTGTCGATCGCCAGGGCGAGCGCGTTGAGGCCGGCCCAGCCGAGCGTGATCGCGGCGACCTTCTGTCGCACCCCGTCGTCGTCGGCCTTCGCCGTCAGCAGCGCGCAGTCGCCGAGGTCCATCGCGATCCGCAGCAGCATCGCGGTCCGCACCGTCCCGGGCCGGCGGCCGAGCATGCCGAGGCCGCCGATGGCCAGGTCGCGCACGCCGTAGGTCCGGGCGAGCAGCTCGAGCCCCTCGCGGTCCTTGCGGTCGGCCCGCAGCGCCTGCCAGAGGTGCGCGGGCTGGGCCAGGGCGTAGCCGCCGTAGGCGGCGGTCGCGGCGGACAGGAGCCGGCTCAGGGGGTAGCTCATGGCGATGTCGTACCCGCGCCGGACCGACCTCACGCGCCGGGCGCCGGCTCCCCCAGCGAGGCGAGCCAGGCCGCGGCGGAGCCGCCCCACTCCGCGCGCTCGGCGTCGTCCATCGCCGCGGTGCAGCGGACCCACGACTCGACCCGGGCCAGCCGTGCCAGCTGCAGCGCGGCGGGCAGTACGGCGCGCAGCTCGGTCGTCGGCGCGTAGTCGCTCCAGACCTCGAGGCCGGCGTCGGCCACCCGGCGCAGCCGCGGGTCGCCGGGCGCGCAGTCGAGCTGGTGGCGCAGCACGGTGAGCGGCACCAGGAGCGCCGCCAGCGGCTCGGCGACCAGCGCGTCGGCGAAGTCGAAGAACCGGAGCTCGCCGGCGCGGTCGAAGACGTTCCGGCCGTGCAGGTCGTTGTGGCACAGCGTGAGCGGCAGCCCGAGCGCGCCGACCCGGTCGGCCCAGCGCTCGACGTCGACGAGCGTGGCCCGGGGCTGCTCGGGCGGCGCCAGCTCGGCGAGCCGCCGCGCGGCATACTCCGGGCAGTCGGCCGGCGCGAGCACGGTGAGGCCGGCGTCGACCAGGCGGCCGGCGTACCGCGACACCTCGAGCTGGAGCTGGGCGCCGGCCGCGACCACCCGGCACCAGTCGTCGATCGTGCCGTCGCCGAGCGGCTCGCCCTGGTCGGGCGTGAGGAACTGCCCGCGGCCGAGGTCGACCGCGGCCAGCGGGACGACGTGGCGGGCAGCGAGGTCGTTGAGCGCGACGACGAGCGCCGCCTCGTGGGCCTGGGTCGCGCAGTTCTGCTTGGCGTAGAACACGCCGCTCGCGGTCTCCGTCCGCCAGACCGTCGCCCACGCCCGCACCTTGACCGGGTCGAGCGCGGTCGGCTCCCCCGCCACGCCCGCGACCCAGCGCCAGAGCTCCTCGCGGAAGGCGGCGCCGCGCCAGCGCGCACTCGCCGACGGGAGACGGAGCCCGGCGTCGGCGTACCCAACCATGCCCGCACCCTGCCATGCTCGGGACATGGAGCCGCTCGAAGTGCTGCCGGAGGACTGGGAACGGGCGCTGTGCGTGGTCGCGCACCCCGACGACATGGAGTTCGGCGCCGCGGCCGCGGTCGCACGCTGGACCGGCCAGGGCAAGGAGGTCGTCTACTGCATGGTGACCAGCGGCGAGGCCGGCATCGACGCGCTCGACCCCGACGAGTGCCGTCGCGTCCGCGAGGCCGAGCAGGTCGAGTCCGCGCGCATCGTCGGGGTGCCGGCGGTGGAGTTCCTGCGCCAGCCCGACGGCGTGCTGGAGTACGGCGTGCCGCTGCGTCGCGCGATCGCCGAGGTCGTCCGCCGGCACCGTCCCGAGGTCGTCGTCACCGGCAACTTCCGCGACACCTGGGGCGGGGTGAGCCTCAACCAGGCCGACCACGTCGCGACCGGCCGGGCCGTCGTCGACGCGGTCCGCGACGCCGGGAACCGCTGGGTCTTCCGCGAGCAGCTCGTCGACGGGCTGGAGCCGTGGGGCGGCGTACGCGCGGTGTGGGCGTTCGGGTCGCCGCAGGCCACGCACGCGGTCGACACCACCGCCACCTTCGGCGCCGGCGTCGACTCCCTCGAGGCGCACCGCGCCTACATCGACGGGCTGGGCTGGGAGAACTGGGACGCCCGCGAGTTCCTCGAGGGCTCCGCCCGGCAGACCGGGCAGCGCCTGGGCGTCGCGTTCGCGGCGGCGTTCGAGGTCTTCCCGATGGGCTGGGGCGAGTAGCGCGACGGCAGGTATCGTATGCGCATGCGCGCAGATACGAATGTGGCAGGTACGAATGTGGTGGCGCCTCCGCCGGACGAGCAGGTCGACCTCGCGGTCGAGGTCTTCCGGATGCTGGCCGATGCGACCCGGATCAAGCTGCTGCACCAGCTGCTGCACGAAGAGCGGTCGGTCAACGAGCTCGCCGATGCGGTAGGCAAGGCCCAGGCGGGGGTGTCCCAGCACCTGGCCAAGCTCCGCATGGCCCGGCTGGTGCAGAGCCGTCGACAGGGCAACCAGGTGTTCTACCGGATCGAGTCCGACCACATCCGTCAGCTCGTCGAGGACGCCCTCCACAACGCCGAGCACGCCTCGGGCGGCGTCCCGGCACACCACCGGGGCAGCAGCGACCAGGGCGCGGTCGTCCCGCTCGCCGGAGGGCGCGACCGATGAACCACGGGCACGGGCACCCGCACCGGTCCGGCATCTCCGGGCTCCTGCACGCCGTCGTCCGGCCGCACAGCCACGACGCGGCCGACTCGGTCGACTCGGCCCTGGAGTCGAGCAGGGAGGGCATCCGGGCGCTCAAGATCAGCCTGGTGGCACTCGGCGTCACCGCACTCGCCCAGCTCGGCGTCGTCCTCGTCACCGGATCCGTGGCGCTGCTCGCCGACACCGTCCACAACTTCTCCGACGCCCTCACGGCGGTGCCGCTGTGGATCGCCTTCGCCCTCGCCCGACGCTCCCCGACCCGGCGGTACACCTACGGCTACGGCCGCGCCGAGGACCTCGCCGGCGTGTTCATCGTCGCCATGATCGCGCTCTCCGCGGTCGTGGCCGGCTGGCAGTCGGTACGCCGGCTGCTCGACCCGCAGCCGCTCGACAACGTCTGGGTCGTGTTCGCCGCCGGCCTCATCGGCTTCCTCGGCAACGAGGCCGTCGCGGTCTACCGCGTCCGTGTCGGCCGCCGGATCGGCTCCGCGGCACTCGTCGCGGACGGCATCCACGCCCGGACCGACGGGTTCACCTCGCTGGCCGTCGCCGGCGGAGCCGTCGGCGTCGCACTCGGCTACCCCGTGGCCGACCCGATCGTCGGGCTGCTCATCACCGTGGCGATCCTGGTGGTCCTGCGCGGCGCCGCGCGCGACATCTACCGGCGGCTGATGGACGCGATCGAGCCCGACCTGGTGGACCGCGCTCACGGCGTACTCGCCCAGGTGCCGGGGGTGGTCGCCGTCGACGGCGTCAGGATGCGCTGGGTCGGCCACCGCATCCGCGCCGAGGCCGACCTCACCGTCGACCACGCGCTCACCGTCGCCGCGGCCCACGACGTCGCCGTGACCGCCGAGCACGACCTCATCCATCGGGTCCCGAAGCTGGCGGCCGTGACCGTCCACGTGAACCCCACACCCGTCGAGGGCATCGACCCCCATGCCGTGCTCAGCGGACACGGTGGACGGTAGGCCCGAACCCGGGCACCGGATACCAGGTGCTCGGTGCCGATCGCACCTCGAAGCCACTCGAATGTCTAGTGTCTCGACATGCGCATCTCGCACGTCGTCGCCCGGGATCGCCTCGACGAGGTCGATCGACGTCTGACGTGCCCCGGCAGCGGCGACTCGTGCCGCGGCGAGTGAGCGGGCCGGTCGGCACGATGCGGGTGGGGAGGTTGGTCGAGCGGTGGGACCGCTACCAGGTTCCGCTGTACCTCGCCGCGATCCTGGCCGGTGCCCTCGTCGGGCTGGGAGCGCCCGGCACAGCACCGGCGCTGGAGCACGCCATCAACCCCGCCCTGGCCCTGCTGCTGTTCGCGACCTTCCTCGGCGTTCCGCTGGCCGAGCTCGGCCATGCCGTCCGGGACGTGCGATTCCTGCTGACGGTGGTGGTCGGCAACTTCGTGGTCGTCCCGGTCGTCGCCTTCGCGCTGTCTCGGTTCGTCGTCGACGACCGCGGCCTGCTGCTCGGAGTGCTCCTGGTGCTGCTCACGCCGTGCATCGACTACGTCATCGTGTTCACCGGACTCGCCGGCGGCGCCCGGGCTCGTCTGCTGGCGGCAGCACCGCTGCTCATGCTTGCGCAGATGCTCCTCCTGCCGCTCTACCTGTACCTGTTCGTCGGCAGGCAGGTGCTGGACATCGTCGACACCGGACCCTTCGTCGAGGCGTTCCTGGTGCTCATCGTCGCGCCGCTGAGCCTCGCCGCGATCGTGCAGGCGGTGGGACGCCGGCACCGGTCTGGTCGTCTCGTCGAGACCGCGATGGCCGGTGCGATGGTGCCACTGATGATGGCGACCCTGGCTGTGGTGATCGGCTCCCAGATCGCCGCAGTCGGCTCGCAGGTGACGGACCTGGCGCGGCTGGTCCCGATCTACGCGGCCTTCGTCGTGCTGGCTGTCCTCATCGGCAGGCTCGCCGGGCGGGTGGTGCGCCTCGACCCACCGGCCACCCGGGCCGTCATGTTCTCGGTCGCGACGCGCAACTCCCTGGTCGTGCTTCCCCTCGCGCTCGCGCTCCCCGGCGCCCTCGGCATCGCGCCGCTGGCGGTGGTCACCCAGACCATGGTCGAGCTGGTCGCCATGGTCATCCTGGTACGCCTGGCACCCGTGCTGGCGCCCGGTGCCGCCGAGGGCCAGCCCCGAGACGGGCTGGTGTGAACGAGGGGCAGCGGGTGACCGCCGTACCGGACTCGGCTCCAGCCGGTCCTGGGCGAGACGATCCGGGGCCGTCCTGCCCCACGTCGACCCTCGACCCGAGAGGTCAGCCGTCGCTGTACAGTTCAGCGCATGCTGACCATTCCGTCGCGGGTCGACGTCATGAACCGGCTCGGCCGGGCACTGGCCGACCCGACCCGGGCCCGCATCCTGCTGAGCCTGCTGGAGACCCCGGGCTATCCGGCGCGGCTGGCCGACGACCTCGGCCTGACCCGCACCAACGTCTCCAACCACCTCGCCTGCCTGCGCGGCTGCGGCGTCGTCGTCGCCGTGCCCGAGGGTCGCCAGACCCGCTACGAGATCGCGGACCCGCACCTGACCCGGGCGCTGGACGTCCTGGTCGACGTGGTGCTGACCGTCGACGACGGCGTGCCGTGCGACGACGCGGACTGCGACGTACCCCTGTGCTGCGGCCCCGGGGCAGCCCGGTGAGCCGGGAGTGTTGCGGTCCGGACGAGCCGGTGACACTGACCCTCGGTCCGCCGCGGGTCGCCGTGGCCGAGCGCGCGGAGGTCGACGACTGCTGCGGACCCAGGCCGGTCGACCCGGCCGCCGACCTGGTGCTCGAGCCGATGGCGCCGTGGTGGCGGGACCGAGCACTCCTGCTGCCGGCGGTCTCGGGGCTCCTGCTGGCGGTCGGCTTCGTGTTGACCCCGACCGGTGCCGATCGGCCCGCGCTGGTGGCCGAGACGGGCGCCCTGCTCACCGGCGCCTGGACGTTCGTGCCCGGCGCGCTGCGACGACTCGCCCACGGCCGGCTGGGTGTCGGCCTGCTGATGACGATCGCCGCGATCGGGGCGGTGCTGCTCGGCAAGGTCGGCGAGGCGGCCGCGCTGGCGTTCCTCTTCTCGATCGCCGAGGCGCTCGAGGAGCGGGCGATGGACCGGGCCCAGCACGGCCTGCGGTCGCTGCTCTCGCTGATCCCGGCCACGGCGCGGATCTCCCGCGACGGCGTGGACCTGACCGTCCCGGCCACCGAGGTCCGGGCCGGAGACGTCCTGGTGGTCGGCGCGGGCGAACGGCTCGCGACGGACGGCACCGTGACGACCGGCCGCTCCAGCGTCGACAACTCCGCGGTGACCGGGGAGTCGATCCCGGTCGAGGTCGGCCCGGGAGACCGGGTCCTGGCCGGGTCGGTCAACGGCTCGGCGACCCTGCGCCTGGAGGCCACGGCCGATGGCCGGGACAACTCGCTCACCCAGATCGTGCGCCTCGTCGAGGAGGCGCACGCCCGCAAGGGCGAGCGCGCCCGCCTCGCCGACCGGATCGCCCGGCCGATGGTGCCCGCGGTCCTGCTGCTCGCCGGGTTCGTCGCGCTGGTCGGCTCGCTCGTCGGCGATCCGGGCCTGTGGATCGAGCGCGCGCTGGTCGTGCTCGTGGCGGCCTCACCGTGCGCGATGGCGATCGCGGTCCCGGTGACGGTCATCTCCGCGATCGGGGCGGCCAGCCGCCTCGGCGTGGTCATCAAGTCGGGGATCGCCTTCGAGGAGCTCGGCACGATCCGTCGGGTCGCGTTCGACAAGACGGGCACGCTCACCCGCAACCGACCCGAGGTCGTCGAGGTGCACGTCGCCGAGGGGCGCACCGACGCCGAGGTGCTCGGCCTCGCCGCGGCGCTCGAGGCCACGAGCACCCACCCGCTCGCGGAGGCGATCGTCGCCGCAGCAGGTCCCGCACCCGCCGCAGCGCAGGTCGAGGAGCATGCGGGGTACGGCGTGAGCGGTGTCGTGTCCGGCGAGCCGGTGCGTCTCGGCAGTCCCCGGTGGGTGCCGGCCACGGCCCTGGCCGACCAGGTGGACGCCATGACAGATCGCGGCATGAGCGTAGTCGTGGTCGAGGCCGACGACGCGGTCGTCGGCGCCATCGGCGTACGCGACGAGCCGCGGGCGGAGGCCGCCGAGACCGTTCGTCTGCTGGGCTCACGGGGTATCGCGACGATGATGCTGACCGGCGACAACGCCCGAACCGCAGCCGCGGTGGCGGCCGAGGTCGGCATCGCCGACGTACGCCCCGAGCAGCTGCCCGCGGACAAGGCGGCGGCCGTCGGCGCCTCGTCTCGGATGGCACCGACGGCGATGATCGGCGACGGCATCAACGACGCGCCGGCGCTGGCCGCCGCGACCGTCGGGATCGCCATGGGCGCGACCGGCTCGGCGGCGGCCGTCGAGTCCGCCGACGTGGCGTTCACCGGCAGCGACCTGCGCCTGCTCCCCCGCGCCCTCGACCATGCCCGTCGCGGCCGCCGGCTGATGACCGTCAACATCGGCCTGGCCCTGGCGATCGTCGTCGTCCTGGTCCCGCTCGCGATCCTCGGCGTGCTCTCGCTCGCCGAGGTGGTGCTGGTCCACGAGGTCGCCGAGGTCGTCGTGATCCTCAACGGCATCCGGGCGGCGCGGGTGCCCCGGACCTGAGGAACGCCAGGCAGTCGTTCTGTGGCCACTCGTCACTGTCTTCGCAGGACCCGGCGAGACCACACGAACAGGCATCATCGAGATGCGCTCGGACGGACCGGTCCGGTTGATATCGAACCAAGACGGGTGGCGCCTCCTGGGTGCTCAACGCGCTCAAACGGTCGTCGAGGTCGCGGCGAGTGAGCAGGGAAGCCAGATCCGTGGACGCACTCCGACTGAAGTCGTCTGGACGCAAACCATGTCGGGCACCGTCTCTTGGATCGTACCCGGCGTACCGCTTCGCTGATCCGGGAGTGTGCAGTGAGCAGATCGGCGGGAGTGCTTCGACGGACCATCTCCGCCGCGGCCTGGCCGCCGCAGACAGCAAGCGGTAGACCGATCTGCGCCACCACAAGCTGAACCGTCCTCGGACCGTCGGCCTGGCTCATCCGACGACTCAGCAGCCGGACCAGTGCACACGACTCCAAGCGGCACAGAATGTCGGCTGGCAGGACGAGGCCGTCCCACAGGTCGACAAGCAGAGTTCCGTCGACGTACCCGAGCATGTCTTCGGGACCACCCTCGCGCAGCACGATCTCGTAGACCCTGGCCCGTTGACGACGACCTCACGGAACTCGACAGGCTCGAATGGCAGAGGGCCGCTGACCTACGTTCCCGCAGGTCAGCGGCCCTCTTGCTGGCTCCCCCGGTTGGACTCGAACCAACAACCCTCCGGTTAACAGCCGAATGCTCTGCCAGTTGAGCTACAGGGGATCGGGTGCAGCCCGCACAGGCTAGCAATCACCGTCCGTCAGGAAAAATCGAGCCCCACCTCGGCCTGCGCGGCGGCGAGCGCCTCCTCGGCGGCGTGCTGGACGGCCGGGTCGGCGGGATCGACGCCGGCGTCGTACTCGTAGATCCAGCGCACCGGCTGGTCGCCGCGTGGGGCCCGGCGGGCGATCACGCGCACCCCTTGGCGGCCGCGGATCGGCACGTGCCGCTGGAGGACGACGCTGGCCGTGACGCGCTCGCGGACGAGCTCGAGGAGGCGGCCCGGCTCGGGCAGCGTGAAGGCGTGCTCGGGGCGCTGCTCGCCCCAGGTGCCGACCTCGCTGACCCGCAGCGTCGAGGCGTCGGCGTCCCAGTCGGCGGCCTGGACGTCCTCCCACGGGATCCGCAGCGTCTCCTCCAGCGCGAGCGCGGTGCCGAGCGGGCGCACGACGTAGAGCGCGTCACGGGTGCCGCCGAGGTGCGCCCCCTCGGCGGCCGCGTCGGCGAGCAGCCGCTCGCCGCGCTCCACGCGGACCGGGGTACGCCGCCTCACTGGATCGCCCCCGTGAGCTGGTCGAGCAGCCCGCGGCGGTGGGCCTCGAGCGCGGCCAGCTCCCCGAACATCTTGTTGAAGGCGTCCGGCTCGTCGACCGGGTTGGTGCGCTGGAGCCTGGACTTGATGCCCGCGATCCGGCGGGTGGCGGTGAGCTCCTGCAGGCGCAGCAGGTACTCGGTGAAGTAGGCGGCGTCCGGCTGCCGCTTCAGCGGCTCGACCGCCAGGGCGCTGATCGCCGAGGAGACCGCCGGGTCCTGGGCGGCGTCGCGGAGCCGGGTGGCCCAGCCGGCGTCCCCCACGCCGGCCCCGACCCCGCCGGCCGCGGCGACCAGCTCGAACACCGCGCGGAAGACCGGGTGCGTGAAGTCCTCGGCGCCGAGGTCCGCGCTGAGCCGCCCGATCGTCATCGGGTGCTGGATCACCAGCATCAGCGCCTCGCGCTCGATCGCGAACCGCGGATCCGACAGGCTCGGCAGGGCGCTCCGGGGTCCGGCCGCCGCGGGCTCCTGCCCCGGGCGCCGGCGCTGCGCCCGCCGGACCTCCGCCCGGGCGTCGTCGACGTCGAGCCCCACCATGCCGGCGAGCTCGCGGGAGAACGCGTCGACCTTGGACCGGTCGCGGATGCTCGACACCAGCCGGGCGCCCTCGCGGAGCGCGTCGACGCGGCCGTCGGCGCGGTCCAGGTCGTACTTGGCGACGACGTTGCCGAGCACGAACCGGTAGAGCGGCACCCGGCGGGCGACCAGCTCGCGCACGGCGGCATCGCCCTTCTCGATCCGCAGGTCGCAGGGGTCGAGGCCGTCCGGCTCGACGGCGACGTACGTCTGGGACACGAAGTTCTGGTCGCCGCCGAAGGCGCGCAGCGCGGCCTTCTGCCCGGCCGCGTCGCCGTCGAAGGTGAAGACGACCTCGCCGCGGAACTCCTCGTGGTCGTTGAGGAAGCGCCGCAGCACCCGGGCGTGGTCGTCGCCGAACGCGGTGCCGCACGTGGCGACCGCAGTGCCGACGCCGGAGAGGTGGCAGGCCATCACGTCGGTGTAGCCCTCGACGATGACCGCCTGCGAGGAGCGGCCGATCTCGCGGCGGGCCAGGTCGATGCCGTAGAGGACGTGGCTCTTCTTGTAGATCGGCGTCTCGGAGGTGTTGAGGTACTTGGCCTCGATCCGGTCGTCGTCGAAGAGCCGGCGGGCGCCGAAGCCGATCGTCTCGCCGCTGGACTCGCGGATCGGCCAGAGCAGCCGGCCGCGGAAGCGGTCGTAGCCCGACGGTCCGATCAGGCCGCCGACGGTCATCTCCTCGGTGCTGAAGCCCCTGCCGCGCAGCACCTGGTTGAGCGCTCGGCCCTCGGCCGGCGCGAAGCCGATGCCGAACGTCTCGGCGGCTCCCTGGTCGAACCCGCGCTCGGCCAGGAACTGCCGAGCGACCAGCGCCTCCGGCGTACCGAGCGCGTCGGCGTAGAACTCCTGCGCGACCTTGTGCGCCTCGAGCAGCCGGCGGCGCGACGGGCCCTTGGGCTTGTCGGCCGCGAAGCCGTCGTCGTCGCGGCGCAGCACGACGCCGACCTTGTCGGCGAGCCGCTCGACGGCCTCGCCGAAGCTGAGCCCGTCGATCTTCATCAGGAAGGTGATGACGTCGCCACCCTCGGAGCAGCCGAAACAGTGGAAGAAGCCCCGGGAGGGGTTCACGTTGAACGACGGCGACTTCTCGTCGTGGAACGGGCAGAGTCCCTTCTGGGAGCCGCCGCCGGCGTTGCGGAGGGTGACGTACTGCGAGACGACGTCGTCGATGCGCGCCTTCTCGCGCACCTCGGCGATGTCCTCCTCGCGGATCCGTCCGGCCACGCGGCGATCCTATGCGGCGGTCAGTACTCGCCGGACATGACGTTCACAAGCTCCTCGCCGGCGGCGTAGCGGCGCAACTGGTCGCGGACCAGCCGGTACGCGCGCGGCCACATCGCGCTGCTCGCGCCGCCGACGTGCGGGGAGACCAGGAGGTTGGGCGCGTCCCAGAGCGGATGGTCCTCGGGCAGCGGCTCGACCTCGGCGACGTCGGTGGCGTAGTGCAGCCGTCCGGCGTGCAGCGCGGCGACGACCGCGGAGGTGTCGACGACCGCGCCGCGGGCGACGTTGACCAGCAGGGCGCCGTCCTTCATCGCCGCCAGGAAGCCGGCGTCGACCAGGCCGCGCGTCTCCGCCGTGAGAGGTACGACGAGCACGACGACGTCCGCGTCGGGCAGGAGCCGTGGGAGGTCGGCGATCGGGTGGACGCCGTCGCGGGCGCGGCGAGCCACCCGCACCACCTCGGCCTCGAACGGGAGCAGTCGCCGCTCGACGGCCTCGCCGACCGCGCCGTACCCGACGATCAGCACCCGCCGATCGGCCAGCGCCGGGTGCCAGCCGGGGCGCCAGCGGCGCCGGTCCTGGTCGCGGACGAAGCCGGGCACGCCGCGCAGGCTCGCCAGGATCAGGGTCAGCGCGAGCTCGGCGGTCGAGGCGTCGTGGATGCCGCGCCCGTTGCAGAGCAGCACGCCGTCGGGGAGGTGGCCACGGAGGTTGTCGACCCCGGCGGTCAGCGTCTGCACGACCTCGAGGCTCGCCATCTGCGGCAGCACCTCGGAGACGGCCGGACCGACCTGGTAGGGCGGGACGTAGAACCGCACCTCGCCCACGCTGCCGGGCACCCGCTCGGTCGGGTCGACCACCTCGTAGCGCAGACCCTCGGGCGGATCCCCCAGCTCGGCCGGGTCGAACGGCAGCCAGACAAGGCGATCGGTCATCGCGCTCCCTCCAGTGCGGCGTGCCGGGCGACGGCGCCGCTGTCGGTGAGGGAGGCGACCTGGTCGATCACCACGCGCAGCCGGGCGGCGTCGTGGGCCGCGGCCGCCCAGTCGTCGCGGAACGGGCGGTCCATGGCCTCCGGCCGGTCCAGCAGGACGGCCACGAGCTCGGCGAGCAGCTCGCGCTGCTCCTCCATGATGGCCACCCGGTCGTCGGCCCGCATCACGTAGTGGGCGGCGATGCCCTTGAGCACCGCGATCTCCAGCCGGGTCGTCTCCGGGACGACCAGGTCGGCGGCGTACCGCACGAACGGCCCGTCGCTGGCCGCGAACGTCGCATGCTGCACGGCCCCGCAGAACCGGCCGATCACGTCGCTGGTGAGGTTCTTCAGCGCCGCGAGCGAGCCCCGGCTCCCGTCGTACGGCGCGGCCGGCCAGCTGTCGACCGACCGGAGCTCGGCCAGGGTGGCGTCGAGGACGTCGTCGGTGGCGTCGGGCAGGTACCACTCGCGGACGGTCTGCCAGACCGCCGCGTGATCGATGGCGGTGAGGTCGACCCGGCCGGCCACGACGCCGTCCTCGACGTCGTGCACGGAGTAGGCGACGTCGTCGGCGAGGTCCATGACCTGCGCCTCGAGACACTGCCGACTGCCGACCGCGCCGGTGCGCATCCAGGTGAAGACCGGAAGGTCGTCGGCGTACACCCCGAACTTCGCGCCGGCCGCGGCGTCGGTGCGCAGCCACGGGTACTTCGTGCACGCGTCGAGGGTCGCCCGGGTGAGGTTGAGCCCGACCGAGGCACCATCGGCGTCGACGGTCTTGGCTTCGAGGCGCGTGAGCAGCCGCAGGGTCTGGGCGTTGCCCTCGAAGCCGCCACAGGCCTCCCCCACCTCGGCCAGCACCCGCTCGCCGTTGTGGCCGAACGGCGGGTGTCCGAGATCGTGGGCCAGCGCGGCGGTCTCGGCGATGTCGGGCTGGCTGCCGAGGGCACGGGAGAGGTCGCGCGCGACCTGGGCGACCTCGAGGCTGTGCGTGAGCCGGTTGCGCACGAAGTCGTGGCTCTGCGGCCCGACCACCTGCGTCTTGTCGGCGAGCCGGCGGGACGCGGCCGCGTGCACCAGCCGGGCCCGGTCGCGCTCGAACGCGGTGCGCTCCGGCGCGTCCACCCGCTTGGGCGGCTCGGCGACGAGGCGCTCGCGCGCGGCGTCGTCGTAGAGGTCCTGGGCAGTCATCGCAGCAGAACTCTAGGACGTGGAACCCCGGGCCCGTCCCGAGGCGTCTATCGGGCGTGGAGACGCGCGACGGCGAGTTCAGCGAGTACGTCGCCGCGTCCTGGCCGCGGCTGGTCCGGACGGCCGTCCTGCTCGGCTGCTCTCCCACCGAGGCCGAGGACGTCGTGCAGTCGGCCCTGGTCCGCTGCCTCGTCAACTGGTCGAAGGTGTCGCGCGCCGACGACCGGGACGCCTACGTGCACCGGGTGCTCATCAACACCTTCACCTCCGCGCGACGGCGGCACTGGACGCGGGAGCGGCCCGTGGCCGAGCCGCCCGACGGGCACCACGACGACGCGACGGCGGCGTACGACGACGCCGACGCGGTGCTCCGCTCGCTGCGACGCCTGACGCCGGAGCACCGGATCGCGGTCGTGCTGCGCTACTACACGAACCTCGACGAGCGGCAGATGGCCGCCGTGCTCGGGGTCGCTCCCGGCACCGTCAAGTCCCGGCTGTCCCGGGCGCTGCGGCTCCTCGCCGACGACCCCCACCTCTCCGACCTGCGAGGCACCCGATGACCGATCGAGACCTGACCGAGCTGCTGGAGCGCACCGCCGACCGCGTCCCGGTCGGCGCGCCGCCGCTGTCCGAGCTGAGGACCGGTGCAGACCGGCTGCGCCGGCGTCGCGGCCGGCTGCGCGCCGCGGCCGCCGCGCTCGGTGTGGTCGCCGTGGTCGGCGGTCTCGCCTCCGTCGCGGCGCTCGTCCCGGGCCCGGCACCCGAGCAGGCGGACGCCGGCCCCACGGGCACCACCGCATCCGATCCCGTGCCGGCCGATCGCCGGCTGGTCGGCGTCGGCAGCACGGCCATCGCCGTACCGCAGGGCTGGGCGACCAACGCGCTGCGCTGCGGCACCGCGACCGAGCCCACGGTGGTCGTCGACGTCGCGGTCATCGAGACCTGTGGCTGGATCGGGGCTCCGGTGTTCGAGAGCGTGTGGATCGAGCGGGGCGTGAACCGGCGGATGTTCCAGCCCGTCGAGAGCATCGAGATCGACGGTGTCCCCGCGCAGCGGGACGAGACGACCTGCACGGCCGAGACGAGCGGGGACACCCGGTGCGCCGGGACGGTGGTCATCCCGTCCGCGAACGCGTCGTACCGGGCCGAGGCGGCCAGCGCGGAGCGCGTCGACGAGATCCTGTCGTGGATCCGGGTCGTCCCGGACCTGGTCGCCGTGCCCGGCTTCGAGGACGCGAACATCCGCCACCAGGACGACGACGCCGGCGAGTCCTACCGGACGGCGCTCGAGGCCGCCGGCCTCCGGGTCGAGGTGCGCACCGAGTCGCGTCCCGGGTCCAAGGCCGGCTACGTGCTCGGCGTCAGCCCGGGCCCGGGCACCATGCTCGAGCCCGGCGACACGGTGACGATGACCGAGGTCGCGGAGCCCCGCGGGCCGGCGGACGAGGTGAGCGTCGAGGTCAACTCCGTCGGGCCCGGCGACAGCATGGACTACCGGGGCCTCGGCGACGCCGAGCTGCGGGCCGGCGGCGAGCTCACCGTCGACCTCGGCTCGACCGTCTGGGTCTACGGGAACGGTCCGCGGATCGGCACCCTGGCCGGCGAGGTCTCGGGCACCGCACTGACCCTCGACGGCTGGGAGCAGGGGCCCAACTACGGGCGCTCGTGGGAGGCCGTCGAGCGCGGCACCAGCACCATCACGGTCACCATCACCGCCGACGGCGAGCCGATCACCATCGGCACGGTGCGGGTCACGGTGCGCTGATCGGCGCGCCGTGCCGCCGGGGCCGGGAGCGGCTAGCGTCGAAGGGTGGCCGGGTGGACCGACGAGCAGGGTGTGGTGGAGCTGCCGGACGGGCGTCGCATCCGCGGCGCTGCCGCGCGCCGGCCGCGCGGCGATGTGCCCGCCCCGGACTTCGCGGTCTACCTGCTCGGCCGCGACCCGGAGGTGCCGGGGTGGCCCTATCGCTGGGTCCGGTGGCGCGACCTCCGACTGCCCGACCCCGCCGACGATGCGGTGGACGCGTTGCGCGAGGCGTACGAGCGCGCCGGCGAGCAGCGCGTCGAGGTCGCCTGCGGCGGCGGGATCGGTCGCACCGGCACGGCCCTCGCCCTGATGGCGACCATGGGCGGCGTCGTACCCGAGGAGGCGGTGGCATGGGTCCGCGCCCACTACCACCGACGCGCCGTCGAGACCCGCAGGCAACGACGCTGGGTCGAGACGACGGCGACCTCGCTCCGCAGGAGAGGCGAATGAGCCCGCGAGCCGCAGCAGTTGCTCTTGCTCCGGACCGGCATCCGAACCACGGGGATGCCCGGGAGACCAGGGCGCAGACCCCCACCCGTGGGATGACAACCATCCGCGAGTCCCACCTCGTTGTCCGACCAGGAGGTCGTGGATGGGTGAGGCTGTGGTCATGGAGGCGGCGCCGACGTTCGAGGAGTACGTCGCGACACGCGGCCGTGCCCTGTGGCGAAGCGCATGGCTCCTGACCGGAGACGCCCAGAGGGCCGAGGACCTGGTGCAGACGGCACTCGTGAAGTGCTGGCGACGCTGGGATCAGATCGCGGCCGACGGCGCCGTCGATGGGTACGTCCGTCGGGCGGTGATGTCGACCTACACGGACTGGCGCAGGCGCCGATGGTCCGCCGAGGTGCCGACGGACGCACTGCCCGATGACTGGAATCGGGATGTCGACCTGGCCGTTCGACAAGACGTCCTGTCGGCGTTGGCCCAGTTGCCGCGCGGGCAGAGAGCGGTGATCGTGCTCCGGTTCTACGACGACCTCACCGAGGTCCAGACCGCAGCCGCGCTCGGCGTCAGCGTCGGGACCGTCAAGAGCCAGACCGCTCGTGCGCTCAAGGCGCTGCGGGTGTCGGAACTCCTGGAGGACTCGTGAGTGAGCAGCGGCTGCGAGACCTGCTGCGGCAGGCTGTCCCCGAGGCTCCGGACCCGGATCCGGCCGCGATCGGGCGCCGGGCGGTCAGAGAACGACGAAATAGAGCGTCGGTCGCGGCCGGTGGCGCGGCGGCGTTGGCAATCGTGGTCGGAACGCTGGCACTTGCCGGACTCACCGGCGATGACGGTACGCGTCCGTCCCCCAACGACGTCGCGACCCGGCCCTCCGCCAACGACAAGCCGGACGGTCCGCTGTCGCCGTACGACCCCAGGCCATGCCCGGCGCGGCTGCCGGACCCCGAGACCGCGAACCGTGCCGTGACCGACCTCGACGGTGTCGTGGCGGTGCGCCTGTGCCCCGATCTGAACCCGAGAGGAGAGACGGCTTGGCAGCCGACGCCCGATGACCTCGCGCAGCTCGAGGACGCCGACGCACTGGTCCGTGGCCTGGCCGGCTTTGCTGCCGACCTACGCGGCCTTCCCACCGGGCTCCCCGCGTACTGCGCCACCGACGAGGGGCCGTACATCGGGCAGGCGTTCGCGTTCTACCGCTCGGACGGAACACGGGTGTTGGTGGCAGCGCCCGGCTGTCAGCTGGTGACGGTCGAGGGACGTCGGATCGACAGCGAAGCAGTCCGACAGCTCTATCTGGCGGCACTGGATCGGCAGCGCGACAGCCTCTCGTACGACCGACCGTTCGACGACGAGCTCGCGTGCACCTCCGAGGAACGCGGGGATACGGTCCGTCCCGGACGTGAGCGACTGGTCGCCGCCGTGGCATGCGAGCTGCCGCCAGGGGCCGAGTCCGTTCCCATGGATCTCGAGCCGATCCGGCTCGACGCCACCCAGCTCGCCGAGCTCGACGATGCGTGGGCCCGGCCGGGTGACCCGATCATCCGTGGCGCAAGCGGGGAGAACGAGTGCATCGATCTGAAAGAGCCACCTTCGTACATCCTTGCGGCGACCGACCGCAGTGACGTCGTCCAGTTGATCGACAGCCCCTGCGGCTTCCTGGTGTGGAACGGATGGGAGAACAGCCAGGGCGCCACCATCCCCACAACCCTGGGTGAGCTCGGCGTCCGGTAGCACCCGGTCGTGGAGCGCACGGTTCGCTACCTGGTTGGGCCCGCAGCAGCCCTGCGCGAGGTGGCATCGCTTCTCCCGCGGTCGCCATCACGCACAGCAAACGCCGGGCAGCACGATTCGCCATGACCCCGTGACTTCGGACAAACCGTTCAAGACTGGCTCGCCTGAGACTTCCGTGGGTGCTCGGTCGGCGCGACAAGGTTGACCTGCGCTCACGCTGCCTTCGGAACGGACTCGCTAGATGGCACACCCTCAGGTGTGTGGCAGCGCCCCGGTCTCTTGACGTGCGGGGCCGGGGCTCTGGAGGCCGGGTCAGCGCCCTGGGAAGGTGAGCAGCGGGCTGGCCGCGAGGGTGAGCAGCTCGTCGACGCCCGGCAGGTCGGTGGCCGGCGGAGAGCCGGGAGGCATGTTGTTGCCCCACGTGCCGGCGGTGGTGACGGCGATGGTGAGCCCGTCGGTGCGTTCGACGACGACGGTGTTGCCGCCTCCGTCGGAGCCGTGTTCGGCGACTCGGGCCTTGGTGACGCCGTCTGGCAACCGGCCCTCGTAGGCGCTCCATCGCTCCTCGGCCGAGGTGGGTTTCTCCTCCTCGTCTGTCAGGGCCACCTCCACGTCGATCAATCCGAGCGCGTCCCCGCTCTCCCAGCCGATCTTGGTGCCGGTGCCGGTCAGCCGGGGACCCGTCGCCGGGTCACAGGTCCAACTTCCGTCCCCTCCGAGGATCTTGTTGAACTTGCTGGTGAGGTCGATGTGTTCCCCGGTCGGGTCCAGGATGGTCGCGGCCGCCTGCTGGTAGGCACGCTGCGCAGCGATGATCTCGGGGTCGTTCTCGAAGGGCAGCTCGGGCACCTCACCCTCTGTGGATGCGATCCCTTCGCCATTCTCATTCAGGGTCAGGCCGCCAGTGGCACTCGGGCTGGGGGCTTCGATCGTGCACGGATCCTTCTCGGCCGGCGATGGTGACGCTGTCGGCGTCGAGGACGCGACGTCGGACGGGGAACCGGCGGGAGCGATAGCCGTGTCGCCACCACCCCCGGGCCAGTGCAGGGTCGGTACGTTCGTTGCGACGGCACCGACGGCGACGAGGGCCGTGGTGACGCCCGCCGCACCGCGGGCGTGGCGGCGACGCAGTGCCGCCCGGCCACGGCGGATGTCGTGGAGCGGGTCGGCGGCCGGCACGGGCGCGCGTCGTCCGAGCTCGTGCAGGCGGTCGGTGAGTACGTCGAGGTCGTTCATCGGTTCTCTCCTGGGATGTCGCGGGCGTTGGTCGCCGAGGTCGTGGCCGGTTCGGGATGGAGGAGGCGTCGCAGCGATGCGAGCGCGGCCGAGGTCTGGCTCTTGACGGTGCCGATTCCGATGCCGAGGTCGTTGGCGGTCTCGTCGACGGACAGGCCCCAGTAGTGACGCAGGACCACCACGCGGCGCTGCCCCACGGGGAGGGCGCCGAGCGCGACCCACAGCTCGTCGGCCTCCTCGCCGGGCCCGGGCGAGGACGGCGCGTCCGGCGGCGCGGCCATCGGGCGTTCTCGCCGCCAGGGTCGGCGGCTGTCGTCGATGTGCCCGTTGACCAGCATCCGACGCACGTAGGCGTCGATGTTCCCGACCCGGGAGACGCGGGGCCAGGCGAGATAGAGCTTGGTGAGCGTCTCCTGAACGAGGTCCTCGGCTCGGTGCGGATCGCCACAGAGCAGCCAGGCGCTTCGGTACAGATGCGGCCGTCTCCCGGCGACGTACGCACCGAAGTCCTCGTCTCGTGACACGCCTCGTCTCCTTCCCTCTCTTCATCCACCTGGACGGAAGTCGGGGTGCGAAAGGTTGGGAGAGCCGCGGACTTCCTCATCGCCTCTGGCCACCGGGTGCGCTGCGGCGTACTCGACCCAGCACGCGGGTGGTGGCGCGCAGCAGGCGGGGATCGGTGAACCCAGGCTCATGACGGCGACATCGGATGATCGAACTCTCGGAATGGTCTCATGGTGGTCAGGTAGGCGGCGAGAACCCGGCGGCGTGTAACGCCCTGGCGCTACATGGGTGAGACCCACTACTCGATGGAGGAACCATGAAGGCTGGGGATTGGAGCGAGGCACACAGCGCACTGATGGAGGCTGCGGCCGCTGATGCCGCATCCGGCGAGGTCGACCTGGACGCGACGTGGGACCGGATCGCTCGCCGGATCGACACCGCGCCGAGGCGCCGCAAGCACGGGCGCGCGGTGGCGATCGTGGCGGCGTCGGCGGTGTTGGTCGGAGGCGGCGCGGCCACCGCCGCAGCAACCGGCCTGTTCAGCTCTCGCACCGGCGAGTTCGTCAGCAAGCAGGACGTCCGGAAGGCCGGCCCCGGCGAGTACCTCGACCCCAAGGGCGAGGACTTCCCCCAGGTGACGCTGGAGGAGACGGCGGACATCCCGTTCCCGTCCGAGAAGGCTCGGGCGATCTCGGCTCAGTACCACATCGAGGAGGGGAGGATCCCGGTAAAGTTCGGCGGTGCTCGGGTGACGACCGGTGCCCTGCGCGGGTTCGTCGCCGACGACGCGATCTGCTCGTGGTCCAATGCCTGGGCGGCGGCGATCGCCGATGGCGACGACGCGGCCGCCAAGACCGCCGCGTCAACCCTGCAGGCAGCCGGCGACTGGTCGGCCGTGCGCGCGCTCGACACCGAGCTCTCCACGCGAACCACCGAGGTCCGCTTGACCGATGGGACGGTGCACAAGGTCGACGACCCCAGCCGGTTCTACTACCTCACGTTGGTCCAGAAGGCCGTCAGGGCTGGCGACGTCGACGCACTGGGTGCCGCATTGAATGGGAACGTCTTCTGCTACCCCGCGCTGATGCCGGACCTGCCGCAGGCGATCCCGACGGGGCGGCGGCCCTGATGGGACGTGGGTCCGTCACGCCGGCGGCCTTCGAGGCGCTCTATCGCCGTACGTCGCCGGAGATGCTGTCGTTCCTGCGGCGGCGTGTCGGCGACGAGGCGCCGGACCTGTTGGCGGAGGTCTATGTGGTGGCGTGGGAGAAGCGCGACGGGCTTCCTGCGGAGTGGCTGCGACGTGCGTGGCTGTTCGGGGTAGCACGGCGTCTGCTGCTCAGTCACGGCCGCCGGACGTCTCGTGATGCTGCCGCCGAAGTGGAGGCAGCCCGGCTGGCGACTCAGCCGGCCCACGAGGCCGACCAGAGTGTCGGAAGCGCTGTTCGCGCCGCACTGGCACGGTTGCCTGAGATCGACCGCGAACTGATCCAGCTCACCGAGTGGGAGCAGCTCTCGGTTGCCGAGGCGGCGGTGGCGACGGGACTGAGGCCAGGAACGGCCCGGGTCCGTCTGCATCGGGCTCGCGCGCGGTTGGCGCAGGATCCTGAGCTGGCTGCGCTCGTCGCGGCCACCGCGATTCCTCGGTAGGTCTCAGCTTGCGACTAACCTCGGCTGCTTGAGTGAGTCGTACGTTAGATGCGACTTCCGACATCAGGCGTAGGCCGTGACGTGCACGTGGTCGTAGTGGTTCTGGGTGACCGAGCCGCGATCCTCCATGCCGCGCCAGCCCTCGCTGCCACGCTGGACCGACCAGATGTTGCGCGAGTAGATGACGTACTCGACACCGAGCGCGGCGGCGTTCTCCCGCACGAAGTTGGCGACCTGCCAGCCGCGCTCGCCGGAGACCATGATGTCCACCTCGCGCCAGGAGCTGCCGTCGCTGGAGCGGATGGTGCCGTAGGTGGTGATCTCCGGGAAGTTGGCGCAGACCGCGGCGTGGACCTTCTTGATGCCCTCGGCCACCCCCGACGGCACCGAGGTGCCGTTCGCGCAGGTGCCGCCGAGGGTGAGCGGCTCCTCCTCGGAGAGATAGCCGGCGCTCACCCAGCGGGACTCGCCGTCGACGACGATCTCGACGCGGTCAGCGGCCTTGCGGCCGGTCACCAGGACCCGCTTGCCGGCGTCGATCTCGCCGAGCTTGTCGGCCTGCGGGGTCTCGTCGGACCAGAGGTCGAGGGCCGTCGTGGTCCACAGCCGCTGCTCGGCGTTCGCCACCGCTCGGGTCGTCGCCGCGCGTTCGGCGCGGGCGGCGCGTGCCGCCCGGCGCTCGACCCGCTGCCGGAGCTCCTGCTGGAGCGGTGTCACCGCGACGCGGGGCGCGCTGCGGGAGAGGACATCGTCTCGCGTGACGGCGGCACCGAGGTCGGCCGCGCTCCCCTGCGCGATCAGGTTCGGGATCTCGGGCTCCGCGGCCGCGACGCCGAGCGTGACGGCGGAGGCGGTCGCGAGGACGGCGAGCGGAGCGGCCACGAGGACGGCACGGGGCATGCGGCGGGCATCGGTGTCCCGCTTGTGGCGGTGCTCTGCCACAGCGCTGATCCTTTGCTGGTTGCTGACGGGGGTCTGACGTCGCCAGTGACTCCCGAGACAGGTCACGAAACGGCAACGACCCGGCCGAGTCAACCACAGCGGGAGTGGAGTGTCCCAATCTCGCCGGAAAATCCGCCGTACTCCGGCTCACCCGCCGGTGGTCTCGCCGGCGTCCTCGCGCAGGTGGCAGCCGCTGCCGTCGGCCTCGTCGAGCCAGCCCTCGGGCAGCGCCACCCGGCCTCGCGGGGAGCCCTGGCGGCCGCGCGGCGCGCCCAGCTCGGAGGCCGGGAACGGCTCGTTCGGGTCCAGGTCGGCCAGCAGCCGGTCCAGCGCGGCGAGGCTGTCGACCAGGCCCAGCGAGCGGCGCAGCTCGCCGCCCGCGCGGAAGCCCTTGAGGTACCAGGACACGTGCTTGCGGAGCTCCTTGCAGCCCCGCTCCTCCCCCAGGTGCTGGCACAGCAGCTCAGCGTGGCGGCGCATCATCGCGGCCACCTCACCGAGCGTCGGGAGCGCCGTGGGCTCGACCGGCTCGACCGACTCGACCGGCGAGGGGGCCGCGAACGCGGCGGCGAGGTCGCGGAAGAGCCACGGACGGCCCAAGCAGCCGCGCCCGACGACCACGCCCGCGGCCCCGGTCTGCGCCACCATCCGGATCGCGTCGGCGGCCTCCCAGATGTCGCCGTTGCCGAGCACCGGGATGTCCACCTGCTCGACCAGGGTCGCGATCGCGTCCCAGTCGGCGGCCCCGGAGTAGGCCTGCGCCACGGTCCGCCCGTGCAGGGCGATCGCGGCGACCCCGCTCTCCTGGGCGATCCGGCCGGCGTCGAGGTAGGTCAGGTGGTCCTCGTCGATGCCCTTGCGGGTCTTCATCGTCACCGGCACGCCGTACGGCATGGCCGCGGCGACCGCGTGCTCGAGGATCTCGGCGAGCAGGCCGCGCTTCCACGGCAGCGCGCCGCCGCCGCCCTTGCGGGTCACCTTGGGCACCGGGCAGCCGAAGTTGAGGTCGATGTGCGCGACGCCGTACTCCGCGCAGAGGATCTCCGCGGCCTTGCCGACGTAGACCGGGTCGGTGCCGTAGAGCTGCACCGAGCGCACCGTCTCCAGCTCGTCGAAGACCAGCATGTCCCGGGTGTGCTGGTCGCCCTCCACCAGCCCGCGGCTGGTGATCATCTCGCAGACGTAGAGGCCGGCGCCCTGCTCGGCGCACAGGCGGCGGTACGCCGCGTTGGTGATGCCCGCCATCGGCGCGAGCACGACCGGCGTGTCGACGCGCAGCGACCCCAGGGTCAGACCCGGGATCGGTGCGGTGGGCAGGGCGGACATGCCTCCATTGTCCGGCGAGGCGACCGGCGGGCCCAAATCGCCTGCGCGGGTGGTTTCGAGGCTCGTCGCTGGCGCTCCTCGCACCTCAACCACCGTCAGCCCTTCTTGCCCTTGCCCTTCTTCGGCTTCTGGGGCTTCTCGATGTCGCCGGTCCAGGTGATCGGGTTGAAGGTCTCGTCGGGGCGGAAGCTCACCGCGACCAGTCGGCCCTTGTCGGGGGCGAGGAAGACCAGGCAGGAGCGGACCGAGGCGCCCGGCTTGAACCTCTTCGGGAACGGCGTGCTCGGGCAGGGCTTGAACGAGCTCGCGAACGGCGTGGGCTCCACGAGCACGTTGTCGTCGTTGACGATGTAGAGCGGCACCTCGCGGCCGCCGAGGTCGGTGTCGCCGACGTTCTCGATCCTCGCGCTGACGTAGTACGGCGTGGACTTCTGCTGCGCGGCGCTGAGCTGCCAGGCGGACAGGTCGCCGATCGGGACCCGCTCGAGCCTGCGGACCTGGATGTCGAGCGCGCCGATCAGGCCCTGGCGCGGCTGGTAGGCGACGACCGCGTGGTCGCCGACCGCGAGCTGGCTGCCGGGCGCGGTGAGCTCGACCCCGTCCGGGACGTCGAGATACTCCGCGGTGTCGGACGGCGTGCCGGGTGCGCCGGAGGCGCCGGACCCCGGATCGCCGTCGTCGGAGGAGCAGCCCGCCAGCGTCACCGCCAGGACGGCCAGTCCGGCCAGGAGCGCCCTCGTCATTCGGCCATTCTGCACGCGGGAACCGCTCAGCAGCCGACGAAACGCGCGGCGAAGTACGGCGTCACCGCATCCAGCGAGACCCGCTCCTGCTGCATGGTGTCGCGCTCGCGGATCGTGACCGCCCGGTCGTCGAGGGTCTCGAAGTCGACGGTCACGCAGTACGGCGTACCGATCTCGTCCTGGCGGCGGTAGCGCCGGCCGATCGCGCCGGAGTCGTCGAAGTCGACGTTCCAGCCCGCCCGGCGCAGCTCCGTCGCGAGGTCCCGGGCCTTCGGCGAGAGGTCGGCGTTGCGCGAGAGCGGCAGCACGGCGACCTTGACCGGCGCCAGCCGTGGGTCGAGGCGCAGCACGGTGCGCTTGTCGACGCCGCCCTTGGTGTTCGGCGCCTCGTCCTCGGTGTAGGCGTCCACGAGGAAGGTCATCAGGCTGCGCGAGAGGCCGGCGGCCGGCTCGATGACGTACGGCGTGTAGCGCTCGTCGTTGGCCTGGTCGAAGTACGAGAGGTCCTGGCCGGAGTGCTCGGCGTGCGTGCCGAGGTCGAAGTCGGTGCGGTTCGCGATGCCCTCGAGCTCGCCCCACTCCGAGCCGGCGAAGCGGAAGCGGTACTCGATGTCGACGGTGCGCTTGGAGTAGTGGCTGAGCTTCTCCTGCGGGTGCTCGTAGTGGCGCAGGTGGTCGGGGTCGATGCCCAGGTCGACGTACCAGCGGGTGCGCTCGTCGATCCAGTACTGGTGCCACTCCTCGTCCTCGCCCGGCTTGACGAAGAACTCCATCTCCATCTGCTCGAACTCGCGGGTGCGGAAGATGAAGTTGCCCGGCGTGATCTCGTTGCGGAAGCTCTTGCCGATCTGGGCGATGCCGAACGGCGGCTTCTGCCGGCTCGAGGTCACCACGTTGGCGAAGTTGACGAAGATGCCCTGCGCGGTCTCCGGGCGCAGGTAGTGCAGGCCCTCCTCGTTCTCGACGACGCCGAGGTAGGTCTTGAGCAGGCCGGAGAACTGGCGCGGCTCGGTCCACGCGCCGCGGGTGCCGCAGTTGGGGCAGGCGATCTCACGGAGGTCGACGTCGTCGGGGTTCACCTCCTCGCCCTGGCGCGCCTTCCGCTCCGCGACCTCCTCCTGGAGGTGGTCGGCGCGGAACCGCCGGTGGCACGACTGGCACTCGGTCAGCGGGTCGGTGAACGTGTCGACGTGGCCGCTGGCCTCCCACACCTGGCGGGGCAGGATGATCGAGGAGTCGAGGCCGACGATGTCGTCGCGCATGGTGACCATCGACTTCCACCACTGGCGCTTGATGTTCTCCTTGAGCTCCACGCCGAGCGGGCCGTAGTCCCACGCGGAGCGGGTGCCGCCGTAGATCTCGCCGCACGGGTAGACGAAGCCCCGGCGCTTGGCGAGCGAGACGACGTGGTCGACGGTGGACGGCGGCGGCTTGGCCACGGCGGTGCTCCTGCGGGTGTGTAAGTGCAACTGAGAGGCGTCAGCCTAACGACCGCGGCGCCTCCTCGTTGAGGGTGGCCCCGGGCTCCGCGTCCTCGTACGCCGAGGGCTCCTCGATCGCCCGCGACAGCACCGCCACCGCGCGCAGCTTCACGTCGTAGGAGGACAGCGCGCGGCGGTAGCTGCCGACGTTCGCCCACCGGGTGGTCAGCACCCACAGCCCGGGGTCGTCGACGTTGCGGCCGATCTCGCCGCCGGCGTACCCCGCGCACGCGGCGAGCGCGTCCCGCGCGGTCGCGAGGTCGGCGCGGAACGCCGCGCCCTCGGGCTCGGGCACCCGGAACCTGCTCACCACCAGCACGGATCGAGGGTAGCGATGGTCGTGCGGGGACTACCGGGCCTGACTCGTCGAGACACCCCGGATCGCCCCTGATGAGCCCGTTCGAGGGCCATTCCGGGTGTCTCGACGGTCAAACCCCGCCGTACCGGCGGTCCCGGCGGGCGTAGATCTCGATCGCCTGCCAGAGGTGGCGCCGGTCCACGTCGGGCCACAGCACGTCGGTGAAGACGAGCTCGGAGTACGCCGCCTGCCACAGCATGAAGTTGGACAGCCGCTGCTCCCCAGACGTGCGCCAGACCAGGTCGGCGTCGCCGACCTCCGGCACGTAGAGGTGCTTGGCGAAGGTGCGCTCGTCGACCCTCTCCGGGTCGAGCCGGCCCGCCGCGACCTCGCGCGCGATCGACCGCGCGGTGTCGGCGAGCTCGGCGCGGCCGCCGTAGTTGACGCACATCGTGAGCGTGAGGACGTCGTTGCGGCGGGTGAGCTCCTCGGCGACCTGGAGCTCCCTGACGACCGACTTCCACAGCCGGGGCGCGCGCCCGGCCCAGCGCACGCGCACGCCGAGCTCGTGCATCTCGTCACGCCGCCGGCGGATCACGTCGCGGTTGAAGCCCATGAGGAACCGGACCTCGTCGGGCGAGCGCGACCAGTTCTCGGTCGAGAACGCGTACGCCGAGATCGCCCGCACGCCGATCTCGATCGCGCCCTCGACCACGTCGAAGAGCGAGTGCTCGCCCTGCTCGTGGCCCCGGGTGCGTGGGAGGCCGCGCTCCTTGGCCCAGCGGCCGTTGCCGTCCATGACGATCGCGACGTGCCTCGGCACCAGGTCCCTCGGGATCGCCGGCGGCCGCGCGCCCGACGGGTGCGGGGTGGGCGGCCGGACGCTGCGTCTCATCAGCGCTCGACGTAGGCGAGGGACTTGAGACCGCGCTCGAGGTGCCAGGCGAGGTACGCCGCCACCAGCGAGCTGGCCTCCTTCAGATGGCGCGGGTGCGCGGCGTCGACGGTCGCCCAGTCGCCGGCGAGCAGCGCGCCGAGCAGCGCGATCGTCTCGGGCGCGGGGCTGGCCGAGCCCGGCACCCGGCAGGTCGCGCACAGCACGCCGCCCATGGACGGGTTGAACCAGCGGTGCGGCACCGAATTGGGCAGAGCGCCGCAGCGGGCGCAGTGCTCGAACGACGGCGCGTAGCCGGCGACCGACAGCGAGCGGAGCAGGTGGGAGTCGAGCACCTGGCCCGGCCCGTGCTCGCCGGCGACCATCGCGCGCAGCCCGCCGACCAGCAGCAGGAACTGCTGCGGCGACGGCTGCCGCTCCTCGGCCACCAGCCGGTCGGCGGTCTCGAGCATCACGGTGCCGGCGGTGTAGCGGTCGTAGTCGAGGCCGAGGCCCTTCGAGTACGGCGCGAGCGTCTCGGCCTGGGTGATCGTGTCCAGGTTGCGGCCCTCCGCGAGCTGCAGGTCGACATGGGTGAACGGCTCGAGCCGCGACCCGAAGCGGGACGTCGTGCGGCGTACCCCCTTGGCGACGGCGCGCACCCGCCCGTGCTGCCGGGTCAGCAGCGTGATGATGCGGTCGGCCTCACCCAGCTTGTGGGTGCGCAGCACGATCGCCTCGTCGCGGTAGAGCACTCCCCTATCCTGCCGGGTCAGGCGCCGGTACGCCGTCTGCGACGCGTGGATCCGGGCCGGGTCTTCCGGCAACCGGCCGCGAGGCGGTCGCGACCGGAGTCCGACGCGACGAAGAACTGGCCGATCCTCTCCGATACCAGCATGACCCCAGCCTAGGCTGCCCCCATGTCGATCTCGGGCCGCGGGCACCTCGCCTGGCCCGTGGCGTCGGTGCTCCTCGGCGGCGTCCTCCTCGCCGGGGTGCTGGCGCTCGCCACCAAGCCCGAGGACGCGCCGGCCGCGACCTGGTGGCCCGCCGCCGGCATCGCCGTCGCGCTGCTCGGCCTCACGCCGAGGCGCTGGTGGTGGTGGCTCGTCCCGGGCGTGGCGGTCGCGACGACCGCGGCGAACCTGATCGGCGACCGCCCCCTCGACCTGGCGGTGTGGTTCGGGGTCGCGAACGCGATCGAGGCGCTGGTGGTCGCCGCACTGCTGCGCCGGGGCCGCGAGACGCTGCCCGAGCTCACGTCGCTCGAGACGCTGCTCCGGCTCGCGGTCTGCGCGGTGGTCGGCGGCGCCGTCTTCGCGACCGTCGCCGCGGCCGGGGTGACCGTCCTGGCCGACGCCGGCTACGTGTCGACCTGGCGCGGCCTGTCGGTCTCGCACACGGCCTCGGTGTTCGTGGTGCTGCCGCTGGTGATGGCGCCGTCGGTGCGCCCGACCCTCCGGGTCGCCTGGGAGCTGCCGCTCCAGGTCGCCACGCTGACGGTGGTCACGCTCGTCGTCTTCGCGCCGGCCCAGACCCTGTCGCTGGACTTCCTGCCGCTGCCGCTGCTGCTGTGGGCCGCGCTCCGGTTCGACGTGCGCACGGTCGCGTGGGAGCTGCTCGGCTTCGCGGTCGTCGCGACCATCACGAGCTCGATGGGCCACGGCCCCTTCGGCTTCGACCTCGAGCGCGGCGAGCTCACCGCGGTCGCGATGGGCGCGGTCGTGCAGGCCTACGTCCTCATCGCCGCCCTGATGTCGCTCCCCCTCGCGATCGGCCTCGACCAGCGGCGCAGCGGCGAGCAGCTGTTCCGCCGCAACTTCACCGAGTCGGTCGTGGGCATGCTGCTGATGCACAGCGCCGACGGCCGGCCGTTCGTCGTCACCGAGATGAACGACGCCGCCGCCCGCCTGCTCGGCGACCCCGAGGCCGTGGTCGGGCGGAGCCTCCACGAGGTCCTCGTCACCGACGCCCCGCTCGAGCTGGCCGCGAGCCGGATGCTGGCCGGCAACCTCGACGGCTGGAAGGGCGAGTGCGGCGTCCGCGCCCGCCCCGGCACACAGGTCGAGGTCGCGGTCTCGCTGCTCTCGACCGATCCCCGGCCGACGTTCGCCGCCCAGCTGCTCGACGTCACCACCGAGTCCGAGGCGCGCCGCCAGCTCGAGGCGGCGGAGAAGCTGACCAGCGCCACGCTCGACACCGCGGCCGCGATGATCCTGGTGACCGACCTGATGGGCGTGGTCGTCCGCGTCAACGGCGCCACGACCACCGTCACCGGCTTCGACGAGGAGGAGCTGCTCGGGGTCGAGATCTGGGACCTGCCGTTCGCTCCCCCGGGCGCCACCGGCTACCCGGCGGGCCTGCCCGACAGCCCGGACGGCCAGGTGAGCCGCGAGAGCGACGTGGTGACCCGCTCGGGCGAGCGCCGGCGGATCCAGTGGAACACCGGCTACGTGCGCGACGAGCGCGACCACCCCACGCACGTCGTGGTCACCGGGACGGACCTCACCGCCGAGCGCCGTACCGCCGGCCTCAACCGACACCTGCTCGAGGCGGCCATCACGACCGCCCTCATCGGCATCGACCCGCAGGGCCGGATCACGGTCTTCAACGCCGGCGCCGTCAACCTGCTCGGGTACGACGGGCAGGACACCGTCGGCACGCCGTTCGTCGACCTCTTCGACCCCGAGCAGCTCGCCGAGCGCTGCGGCGGCGCGACCGGCGACGAGGCGTTCGCCCGGATGGTCGCCGGCATCGACGGCGGCGGCGAGACGGCCTCGCGCGACTGGACCTGGATCGGCGCGGACGGGCGCCGGCACACGGTGTCGATGACGCTCAGCATCGCCGCCGACACCTTCGCCGCGCGGTTCGGCTACCTGTGCGTCGGCCGCGACGTCACCGAGGCCCGCGCCAGCCAGGAGATGCTGATCGCCGCGCTGGAGAAGGAGCGGCTCGCGGTCCAGCGGATGAGGGAGCTCGACGGCGCCAAGAACGAGTTCGTGTCGACGGTCAGCCACGAGCTGCGCACGCCGGTCACCAGCATCGTCGGCTACACCGAGATCCTCGAGGACGGCTCGCTCGTGGCGCCCGCGCCGGAGCAGCTGCCGCTGCTGGAGAGCATCGCCCGCAACGGGCGCCGGCTGATCCTGCTCTGCGACGACCTGCTGACGCTCAGCGGCCTGGACTCCGGCGCCGCGCACTGGGAGCGCGGCGCGGTCGACCTCACCACGATCCTGACCGGCGCCGAGGACTCCGTGCGCGCGCAGCTCGCCGGCCGCGACCTCCAGCTGGTGATGTCGTCGACCGACGCGCCGGTGCCGGTCGTGGGCGATCAGGTCCAGCTCGAGCGCGTGCTCACCAACCTGCTCGGCAACGCGATCAAGTTCACCGAGGACGGCGGCCGGATCGAGGTCGCCGTCGCCGCGTTCGACGGCGAGGCGACCCTGACCGTCTCCGACACCGGCATCGGCATCCCCGAGGCCGAGCAGGGCGGGCTGTTCCAGCGGTTCTTCCGGTCCTCGACCGCGCAGGAGCGCGCCATCCAGGGCACCGGCCTCGGCCTCTCGATCGTGGCCGCGATCGTGGCGGCCCACGGTGGGCGCATCGACGTGCGGTCCGCCCACCTCGCGGGCACCACGTTCACCGTCAGGCTGCCGCTAGCTCGCTGAGCCCGGCGCGCGGTTGACCGCGCTGATCACCGCCTTGAGCGAGGCGGTGACGATGTTCGCGTCGATGCCGACGCCCCAGTGGACCTGGTCGCGGACCAGGCACTCGACGTACGCCGCCGCGACCGCGTCGCCGCCCGCGGAGAGCGCGTGCTCGGCGTAGTCGAGCACCCGGACGTCCCATGCCTGGCCACCATCTCGGGGAGGGAGCTCGTTGATCGCGTTGACGAACGCCGCGATCGGGCCGTTGCCCTCGCCGTGGAGGGAGTGCACGACGCCATCGACGTAGACGTTCACGTCGAGGGCGTCCTTCTCCCCCGCCGCGGACGAGGTGTGCACGGAGTTGAGCTTCAGCGGCGTCTCGCGGTCGAGGTACTCGGCGCGGAACATCGACCAGATCGCCTCGGGCCGGACCTCGCCGCCCTCGGTGTCGGTGTGCTGCTGGACGACGCGGCTGAACTCGATCTGCGCGCGGCGCGGCAGGTCGAGCTTGTGCTCGGCCTTGAGGACGTAGGCCACGCCGCCCTTGCCGGACTGGCTGTTGACCCGGATCACGGCCTCGTAGGTGCGGCCGACGTCCTGCGGGTCGATCGGCAGGTACGGCGCCTCCCACGGGAGCGTGCCGACCGGCACGCCCTGCTCGGCGGCCTGCCGGTCGAGGTCCTCCAGACCCTTCTTGATCGCGTCCTGGTGCGAGCCGGAGAACGCCGTGTAGACCAGGTCGCCGGCGTACGGATGGCGCGGGTGCACCGGCAGGTTGGTGCAGTACTCGACCGTGCGCCGGATCTCGTCGATGCCCCCGTTGCCTGCGAAGTCGATCATCGGGTCGACGCCCTGGCTGAACAGGTTCATCCCGAGCGTGACCAGGCAGACGTTGCCGGTGCGCTCGCCGTGGCCGAACAGGCAGCCCTCGACCCGGTCCGCGCCGGCCATGATGGCGAGCTCGGTCGCGGCGACCGCCGTACCGCGGTCGTTGTGCGGGTGCAGCGAGATCACCGTGTTCTCGCGCCGGGTGAGCTGGCGGCCGAACCACTCGATCTGGTCGGCGTACACGTTCGGGGTCGCGACCTCGATCGTCGCCGGAAGGTTGAGGATGATCTCGCGGCCGTCCTCGGGCTGCCAGACGTCGCTGACCGCCTCGCACACCTCGACCGAGAACGGCAGCTCGGTGCTGGTGAAGATCTCCGGGCTGTACTCGTAGCCGATCACGGTCATGTCGAGGTTGGCCTCGCCGTGCTTCACGACCAGCTCGGTGCCACGGACCGCGATGTCCTTGATCTCGTCGGTGCTGGCTCGGAACACGACGCGGCGGAACAGCGGCGCCAGCGCGTTGTAGAGGTGGATGTTCGCCCGCGGTACGCCGACCAGCGACTGCACGCTGCGCTCGATCAGGTCCTCGCGGGCCTGGGTGAGCACCGAGATCGTCACGTCGTCGGGGATGTGGTCGCCCTCGATGAGCTGGCGCACGAACGCGAAGTCGGTCTCGCTGGCGCTCGGGAAGCCGACCTCGATCTCCTTGTAGCCCATCTGCACGAGGAGGTTGAACATGGTCATCTTGCGCGCGGGGTTCATCGGGTCGATGAGCGCCTGGTTGCCGTCGCGCAGGTCGGTGGAGAGCCACCGCGGCGCCTCGGTGATGACCGCCGAGGGCCAGGTGCGGTCCGGCAGGTCGATCGGCGGGAACGGGCGGTAGCGGTCGAACGGCATGCCGCTCGACTTCTGCTGGGGAATCGTCATGGGGTCCTCGCTGGTGACTGGTGTGGCGGGGCCGGCGCACGCGATCACTCCGCAGCGAGGGGGTCCGGCTCTGGCTCAGGCCCCGCTGCGGCAGCGAAGGAGGAGGCTGCGCAACATGACCCGGCCACCATAGCGGATCCCCGCTAGCGTCGGGGCATGTCCCGGCTGCTGGTCGTCCACCACTCGCCGACCCCGACGGTGCGGGCGCTCACCGACGCCGTCGTGGCCGGGGCGCACGACGACGAGATCGAGGGCGTCGAGGTGGAGGTGCGGGAGGCGCTGTCGGCGACCGCGGAGGACGTCTTGGCGGCCGACGGCTACCTGCTCGGGACCACCGCGAACTTCGGCTACATGAGCGGCGCGCTCAAGCACTTCCTCGACACGATCTTCCTCGAGGCCGGCGGGGCACTGACCGACGACGGCTCGGCTGGCTCGGCGGGCGGCGCCGGGAGGAAGCCGTTCGGGCTGTGGGTGCACGGCCGGTACGACACCACCGGCGCGGTCCGGTCGGTGCTGTCGATCGTGGGCGCCCTGCCCTGGGTGCAGGCGGCCGACGTGCTGGAGGTGCTCGGCGACGTCGGGGACGACGAGCGGGCGGCGGCGTACGAGCTCGGCGGGACGCTGGCCGCGCTGCTCGGCTGAGTACGTGTGCTGAGGGGGTCACGTCGTGGTGCCGGGCTCCAGCCGGGCGCCCTGGTCGAGGATGGTGCCGGGAGCGATGCGGGAGCCGGGGCCGATCAGCACGATCGCGTCCGGATCGTCGGGATCGGTGTCGGGCGAGCCGACCTCGGCGTTCCTCCCGACGACGCAGTCGCGGTCGACGATCGCCCAGTCCAGGCGGGCGCCCTCGGCGACGACGGTGTCCTCGAAGACCACGCTGTCGCGGACCAGCGCGCCTGGCTCGACGACGACGCCGGGGCCGACGACGCTGCGGATCACGGTGCCGCGGACGCTCGCGCCCGGGCTGAGCAGGCTGTCGGCGACGCGGGCGCCGTCGAGCACCCGCGCGGCGGGCCGCTGGTGCTGGTGGCCGACGATCGGCCAGTCCGGGTCGTCGAGGACGCCGAGGTCGCCGTGGAGGACGTCGTGGTGGGCGG
This sequence comes from Nocardioides hungaricus, assembly GCF_054782915.1. Classification (NCBI taxonomy): domain Bacteria; kingdom Bacillati; phylum Actinomycetota; class Actinomycetes; order Propionibacteriales; family Nocardioidaceae; genus Nocardioides; species Nocardioides hungaricus. The sequence goes on from NZ_BAAGRO010000064.1 coordinate 55,970, forward strand.
CGAGGTACTTGTGCGGCTGGCCGAGGTCCTTCCAGTAGCCGGCCATCGGGTGCGCGACGACCGCGCCCTGCTCGATCAGCCGCGGCACCAGGTGCTCGCCGTAGTCGCCCAGGCCGGTGTCGCCCGCGCCGGCGCCGAGCTCGCGATGGAGCTCCTCGAGGACGTCGACCAGGACACGTACGCCGTACACGAAGATCTCGGCGGCCACCGTCTCGGTCGTCGGCTCCTCGGGCTTGTAGGCGAACGCCGTGACCCGGCCGTCGCCGTCCGCCTCGACGGTGGCGTGGTCGGACGCCTCGGCGAGCGGGGCCGTGGCGGTGACGACGGTGCAGTCCGCCCGGGCGCGGCGATGGGTCGCGACGGCGTCCATGACGTCGAAGCGGTAGACGTGGTCGGCGCTGCACACGACGAGCAGCTCGGCGCCGGTCGCGAGCACCTGGTCGCGGATCCGGTAGAGCTCGTCGGCGTTGCCCCGCGCGAACCCCTCCTCGTCGGTGCCGCCGGTGCCCTCCTCGGGCATGAGCAGCCGCAGGCCGCCGCGGTTGCGGTCGAGGTCCCACGGGCGGCCGTTCGCGACCTGCTCGCCGAGCGACGCCCCGTGGTACTGCACCGAGAGCCACACGTCGTCCACGCCGGCGTTGGCGAGGTTGGACAGCGGGAAGTCGATCAGCCGGAAGACGCCCGCGAACGGCAGCGTGGGCTTCGCGCGCTCCCGCGTGAGCACGTCCATGCGGCCGCCGGAGCCGCCGGCCTGCACGAGGGCGAGGATGCGTGGAGCGGGCATGCGTCCACCGTGCCCGGACGGCGCTCCGCCCACACTCGGGGCACACCCCGCAGGGGTACGATCGCGCGGACCGCCGAGGGGAGAGAGGAGTTCGCGTGCGCCGGCTCGCCGTGCTCGTGGCCGTGACCGCGCTCTCGCTCCCGCTTCTGGCCGGCTGCGGCGCGGAGGGCGCGCCGGCCGACAGAGAGCCGCCGGCGCTGGGCGCCTGCCGCGCGCTGACCCCCGAGGACGTCGCCGAGCCCGCGAACACCAGCGCGACCGTCGACTGCTCCGAGCCGCACACCGCCGAGACCTACGCCGTCGGCGACCTACCGGGCACCTTCGCGGACGCGGAGTACGACGACGCGAGGCTCGGCGCCTGGGCGTACTCCACCTGCTCGGAGGCGTTCATGGCGTTCCTCGGCGCCGACGAGAGCCTGGTGATGCGCACGATCGTGAGCTGGGCGTGGTTCCGGCCGACCGAGGACGCGTGGGACGAGGGCGCCCGCTGGTACCGCTGCGACGTGGTCGGCGGCGGCGAGCAGAGCAAGGAGTACGTCGACCTCCCGACCACCGCCAAGGGACTGCTGCAGGGCCGGCCCAGCGACCGCTGGATGGTCTGCGCCGACGGCCCGACCGTCGCCGGATCGGTCAAGGTCGCCTGCACCGAGCCGCACCAGTGGCGCGCGGTCACGACGATCTCGCTCGGGGATCCGGAGGACCCCTACCCCGGCGACCGCGCCGTCGAGGTCAAGACGCGCGACTTCTGCAAGACGTCGGTGGGCTACTGGCTGAACTCCCCCATCGACTACGACTTCGGCTACACCTGGTTCCACGAGGCCGAGTGGGAGGCCGGCAACCGTCGGTCGGTGTGCTGGGCGAAGACCGACCGATGAGGCTCCTGCTGCTCGCCCTCGTGCTGCCGCTGCTGGCGGCGTGCACGGGCTCCGGCGGGTCCTCGTCGTCGCCCTCGCCGGCGTCGCCGCCACCGGCCGCCACCGCGCCGCCGACCGCGTCCGCGCCGCCGGTCCCCCGCAACCGGGCCTGCTACGCGCTCTCCTACGACGACGCAATTGCGCCGACGGTGCCGGCCCCGCCGGTTCCCTGCGCGCGGGAGCACACCGCCATGACGTTCGCCGTCGGCCCGCTCGACACGCTCGCCGACGGGCACCTGCTCGCGGTCGACTCCGCCCGCGTGCTCCGGCAGGTGTCCACCGAGTGCCCGGCCCGGTTCGAGGCGTTCGTCGGCGGGTCGGTGTCGGATCGGCGGCTCTCGATGCTCCGGCCGGTCTGGTTCACGCCGTCGGTCGAGGAGTCCGACGCCGGCGCCTCGTGGTTCCGCTGCGACGTGGTCGCCCTCGCCACCGAGGAGGAGCTGGCGCCCCTCACGGGCCGGCTGGCCGGCGTACTCGACACGGAGCGGGGGCGCACCCGCTACGGCATGTGCGGCACCGCCCGGCCGGGCACCGCGGACTTCTCTCGCGTGGTCTGCTCCCGGAGGCACTCGTGGCGCGCGGTCGCTGTCGTGCCCTTCGACGCCGGTCCCTACCCCGGCGTCTCGAAGGTGCGCGCCGCCGGCGAGACGCCGTGCCAGGACGCCGGCGCGACCGCCGCGGGTGGCGCGCTCGACTACGAGTGGGGCTACGAGTGGCCGACCCGGGTCCAGTGGCGGTCCGGCCAGACCTTCGGGCGGTGCTGGGCGCCCGACTGAGCCGGGGGCGGTGAGCTGCCGTCAGCGCGCGAGCTCGGCCGCCATCAGCTCCATCAGCTTGGTGAGCCCCTTGAACGGCCGCACCATCACGGTGAAGTCGACCAGGTGGCCCGACGGGTCCCACGTGAGCATGTCGACGCCGTGGACCGTCAGTCCGTCCAGCGACGCGGTGAACTCGAGGACGGCGGAGTCCTCGGCGTACCACTCGCGGACGTAGGCGAGGGTCGGGCCGAGGACGGCGATGGCGGCAGTGAGGTACGCCGTGGTGGCGATCTTCCCGGACTGCGGCGTGTGGACGGCCGGCGAGCGGAAGACGCAGTCGTCGGCGAGCAGGCCGTCGAGCAGAGCAGTGTCGCGCGAGGCGGCGATGGCGTGCCAGGCGGCGACGGGAGCGGGGCTGGTCATCAGAAGCCCAGCTTCCGCAACTGCCTGGGGTCGCGCTGCCAGTCCTTGGCGACCTTGACGTGCAGGTCGAGGTAGACCGGCGTGCCGAGGAGCGCCTCGATCTGCTTGCGGGAGTTCGTGCCGATGGTGCGGAGGCGGGAGCCCTGGGGGCCGATGATGATGCCCTTCTGGGAGTCGCGCTCGACGTACACGTTGGCGTGGATGTCGAGCAGCGGCCTGTCCTCGGGACGGTTCTCGCGCAGGCTCATCTCCTCGACGATGACCGCGACCGAGTGCGGGAGCTCGTCGCGCAGGCCGTCGAGGGCGGCCTCGCGGACCAGCTCGGCGACCAGGATCTCCTCGGGGGCGTCGGTGAGATCGCCGTCGGGGTAGAGCTGCGGCCCCTCGGGCAGCAGCCCGACGAGCAGGTCCTGGAGCAGTCCGATCTGGTCTCCCGCGACCGCGGACACCGGCACGACCTCGGCCCAGTCGACGCCGATCTCGGTGCCGAGAGCGGCGATGTCGAGCAGGTGCCGGCCGATCTGGTCGGGGGTCGCGAGGTCGGTCTTCGTGGCGATCGCGACCTTCGTCGTACGCCTGACCTTCGCCATCTCGGTCGCGATGAAGCGGTCGCCGGGCCCGATCCTCTCGTTGGCGGGGAAGCACACCGCGACCACGTCCACCTCGGCCAGCGTGGTCGTCACCAGGTCGTTGAGCCGCTCGCCGAGCAGCGTGCGCGGCCGGTGCAGGCCGGGGGTGTCGACGAGGATCAGCTGCGCGTCCTCGCGGTGCACGATGCCGCGGACGACGGTCCGCGTGGTCTGCGGCTTGTCGGAGGTGATCACGACCTTCTGCCCGACCAGCGCGTTGGTCAGCGTGGACTTGCCGGCGTTCGGCCGGCCCACGAACGACACGAATCCGCTTCGGTGCTCAGCCATCCCGGGCCTCGTCGTACTCCGCCCAGATCTGCTCGTCGCTCCTACCCGCCGCCTTGCCGGCCCGCCAGATCGGGCCGGGGTCGACCGCGCGCGGCTGGCGTTGCCGGACGCCGCGCCAATAGCCCATCACGTCGTACGCCGAGGACGGCAGCCTGCGCTCGCGCATCAGGTGCTTGCGGATCGCGCGCATCTGCGCGGACTCGCCGGCCATCCAGAAGTACCCCTCGCCCGCCGGCCAGTCGATCGTCTCGACCACGGCCGCGAGCGCGCTCTCGCCCGGAGCCGGCGGCGCCAGCCAGGTGACCTCCGCCGAGGAGGGGAGGTACGCCGCCAGGTCGTCCGGCACCTCGGCCCAGATCCGCGTGGGCAGGTCCACGGACTCGGCGATCCGCGCCATCGCCGGCAGCGCCGTCAGGTCGCCGACCAGCAGCAGCCAGGCGGCACCTGGCACCGGCAGGAACGAGCCCTTCGGCTCGGTGATCGCGACGGTGTCCCCCACGCACGAGTCGGCACCGTCGCGCGCGGCCCACTCGGTCACCAGCCCGACCTCGTGCACGACCACGTCGAGGGTCAGCTCACCGGCCGACCACGACCGCACGGTGTAGTAGCGGCTCTGGAACTGGCCGGGCACGACCAGCCCGACCCACTCGTCCGGGATCCCGGTCGACGCGAACGACGCCAGCCCCGGGCCGCCGAGCACCAGCCGCACCAGGTGCGGCGAGAGCCGCACGCGGCGCAGCACCGTCGCGTCGTACTGCCGGGCCCGCGTGCTCACCCACCAACCGTATCGGCGCTCAGAACGTGTGCCGGAGCGGGTAGCCGCTGAGGCCGTCGGCGTCGGTCTTGGTCGCGAGGACGTGGTGCAGCTGGATCTCGTTGCGCTCGAAGCCGAGGCGCGACCCGGCCATGTAGAGCCCCCAGACGCGCGCGGTGCCCTCGCCGACCTCGGCGACGCAGGCGTCCCAGTTGTCGACCAGGTTGCGGCACCAGCCGGCGAGGGTCTTGGCGTAGTGGACCCGGAAGTTCTCCTCGTGCTGCACCTCGAGCCCGGCGTCCTGGACGTCGCGGATGATCGTGCCGGAGCCGATCAGCTCCCCGTCGGGGAAGACGTACCGGTCGATGAACGCACCGGTGTGCTGCGGCCGGTTGTGCTGGCGGGTGATGCAGTGGTTGAGCAGCCGGCCCTGCGGCCTGAGGTGGTCGCGGATCCAGGAGAAGTACGCCGGGTAGTTCCTCACGCCGATGTGCTCGGTGAGCCCGATCGAGCTGATCGCGTCGAACCCGGACTCCTCGACGTGCCGGTAGTCCATGAACCGAACCTCGGCGAGGTGGTCGAGCCTCTCCTCCTTGATCCGCCGCTGCGCCCACGACGCCTGCTCGCGCGACAGCGTCACGCCGATCGCGTGCACGCCGTACTCCCGCGCCGCGTGCCGGACCATCCCGCCCCAGCCGCAGCCGAGGTCGAGCAGCCGCTGGCCGGGCCGCAGGTCGAGCTTGCGGGCGACCAGGTCGTACTTGTGGGCCTGGGCCTCCTCGAGCGTCGCGTCCGCAGTCGGATAGACCGCGCAGGTGTAGGTCATCGAGGGCCCGAGGACGTGCTCGTAGAAGGCGTTCGAGACGTCGTAGTGGTGGTGGATCGCCTCGGCGTCGCGGCCCTCGGAGTGCCGCAGGCCCTCGACCATCCGCCGCCAGCGCGGGATCGTCTCCTGCGGGGGCGGCGGCGGGGGCTTGAGGTGCGAGAGGCCCAGGCTGCGCACGATCGCGAGCGCCTCGGACGGCGCCGGCCGGCGGAACTTGGTGTGGTTCATCAGCAGGCTGAACGCCTCGTAGGGGTCGCCCGGATGGACGCCGACCAGGTCCATGTCCCCGGCGACGTACGCCCGCGCGAGGCCGAGGTCCCCGGGCGCGGTCATCAGGTAGGACAGCCCCCGCTCGTTGCGCAGGTGCAGGCCGTACTCGGCGTCCTCGGGACCCGCGGAGCTGCCGTCGTACGCCGTGAAGCGCAGCGGCAGCCCGTCGCGCAACAGCGTCTCGACAGCCTCGCCGATGGTGTAGCTCTTGCTCACTGTCTCTTCACCGCCTTGTCGTAGAGGCTGGTCAGCCGGTCGTCGGGGTCGTAGCGCCCCTTCACGGCGGCGAGGTGCGCGCCGTCGTAGAGATCGTCGAAGGTCTCGCGGTCGTAGAACGCCTCGCTGTAGAGCGACTTGTGGCCGCCCAGCTCGTGCACCTTCGCCTCGATCGCGCGGTTGAGCGGGCCCTCCAGCGCGTCGGGTCCGCGGTGGACCGTGCCCCAGAAGCCGACGTTCACGTAGAGCCGGTCCGGCTCGAGCGGGTACGTCGGCCAGTCCCGGATCGCCCGGCACGGGCACAGCCACACCGGGCGCATGCCGACGGCCTCGTCGAACCACTCCAGGAACTCCGGCAGCCGCTCGACCGGCACCTCGATGTCCTGGATCACCCGCTCCCGCAGCGGCCGTCCCCTGCGCCGGTCGAGCCGGTCGACGAGGCCGAGCCGCCGGTCCAGCGCGACCAGCCGGTGGTAGACGTCCGAGCGCCGCCAGCGCTTGGGCCACAGCCGCCGCACCGTGGGGTTCTGCACGCCGAACGCGCCCGAGCACCAGAACCAGTCGGTGTCCCAGCGCCACAGATAGTCGTACGTCGTGAGCAGATCGGTCTGGCGCTGCTGGATGGACCGGTAGTAGATGTCCTGCCCGGTGTAGTCGCTGGGCCGCTGCCCGGTGGTCGGGCCCGTCGAGACCCAGCGCGCGAGCGTCAGGTAGTACTCACCCGGCCCGAACGCGACGCCGTCCAGGGCGTCGACCTGCGCGCCGTCGTACGACGCGGACTCGGCGATCTCCTGGATCGTCTTGGCCAGCAGCCCGGGGTCGTCGAAGCGCAGGTGGCGCAGGGCGACGTGCCCGGGCACCTCGATCAGCGAGATCCGCAGCCGGGTGGCGTAGCCGAGCGAGCCGTAGGAGTTGGGGAACGCGTCGAACAGGTCGCCGTTCTCCCCGTCCGGGCCGGGGCGGCAGGTGACGACCTCGCCGGCGCCGGTGAAGACGTCCATCTCCAGCACCGACTCGTGCGGGAAGCCGAGCCGGAAGCTGGTCGACTCGATGCCGAGCCCGGTGACCGCGCCGCCGAGCGTGATCGTGCGCAGCTGCGGCACGACGTGCGGGATCAGGCCGTAGGGCAGCGTCGCGTCGACGAGATCCTCGTAGGTGCACATGCCCTGCACGTCGGCGGTCCTCGCTGCGGGGTCGACCGCGATCACGCCGTTCAGCCCGGAGACGTCGAGGCCGGGTGCGCTCGTGGCCGCCCGGGGACGGAACAGGTTCGACGTCCTCTTCGCGAGCCGCACGGGTGCGCCGGACGGGACCGCGGCGTACGACGCCCGCAGCCGCCCCACGGCCTCCTCGTGTGCCTCCCAACCACGCAGACTCACGAGACGCCAACTTACTCCTGCCGGTCGGTCAGGTGGAGAGGGTCTCCGCGATCGCGCCGCTGACGTCGCCGCGGTGCACCACGACGCCGGCGCCCCCGAGGTCCCGCAGGGCTGCGAGGTCGGCGGCGGCGACGGCGTCCGCCGGGGTCAGGACGACCGCGGCCTCCAGGCCCCTCGATCCCGAGGCGACGGCCATCGCCACGCACACGCCCGCGGCGGAGACCCGCAGCGACGGCAGGTCGACGGTGGCGGCGGCGTAGGTGCGGCCGTCGGCGTCGCGGACGGCCGCGCCCTCGGCCGCGCCGGTGCGGGCCCGGGCCGCGCGCGCCAGCGTCACCAGCTTCCGGTCCTCCGCCGACAGCTGGGCGGCAAGGTCACTCATCGTCGTCCTCGATCTCCTCGTCGGGTACGGCGGCGCGCGCGATCCGCACGGTGCCGATCTTGTTGCGGCGCCCCTGCGCGGCCTCGGCCTCGAAGCGCAGCCCATGCGCCACCACGACCGAGCCGGGGATCGGGACCAGCCCGAGGTGCTTGGCCATCAGGCCGCCGACGGAGTCGACGTCCTCCTCCTCGACCTCCTCGCCGAAGAGCTCGTCGAGGTCGTCGATCGGGTAGCGCGAGGACACCCGCACCGTGCCGTCGTCGAGCCGCTCGACGTCGACGGTCTCCTCGTCGTACTCGTCGGTGATCTCGCCGACGATCTCCTCCAGCACGTCCTCGATCGTGACCAGGCCGGCGGTGCCGCCGTACTCGTCGACGACGACGGCGAGGTGCAGGCGCTTGGCCTGCATCTCCGCGAGGAGCGCGTCGACCGGCTTGGACTCGGGGACGAAGTACGCCGGGCGGCAGATCCCGTCGATGCGCTGGGTGAACTCGACGTCGGGTGCCTCGAAGTCGCGGCGCACGATGTCCTTGAGGTAGGCGATGCCGACGACGTCGTCGAGGTTCTCGCCGATCACCGGGATGCGGGAGTAGCCGCTGCGCAGGAACAGCGAGAGCGTCTGGCGCAGGTTCTTGTACTGCTCGATGTAGACGACGTCGGTGCGCGGCACCATCACCTCGCGGGTGGTGGTGTCGCCGAGCTCGAGGACGTCGTGGATCATCTTGCGCTCGCCGGACTCGATCACCGCGGACGCCTCGGCGAAGTCGACCAGCTCGCGCAGCTCGGTCTCCGTCGCGAACGGCCCCTCGCGGAAGCCCCTGCCCGGCGTCAGCGCGTTGCCGACCAGGATCAGCAGTCTCGGCAGCGGCCCGAGGACGGCGGTGATCATCGCGAGCGGCGCGGCGGAGAACAGCGCGACCGTCTCGGGGTGCTGCCGGCCGAGCGTGCGCGGGGCCACGCCGATGGCGACGAACGAGACGACCAGCATCACGCCGATCACGGTCAGCACCGTGGGCCACCACGACTCGCCGTACGCCTGGTAGACCTCCAGCGCGACCAGCACGATCGCCGCGATCTCGGACAGCAGCCGCAGGAACAGCGCGGTGTTGAGGTAGCGCGGCAGGTCGTCGAGCAGCGCCAGCAGCCGCCCGGCGCCGGCGCGTCCCTCGTCCTGCAGCTCCTCCGCGCGGGCGCGGGAGAACGACGCGAGCGCGGCGTCGGCCGCGGAGAAGAGCCCGGCGAGGACGACGAGGACGGCTGCCGCCACGAGCAGCCAGAGGCTCACTGCGCCGGCCCCGGAGCCCGCCAGGCCGCCAGCAGCTCGTCCTGGAGCCCGAACATCGCCCGGTGCTCCTCCGGCTCGGCGTGGTCGTAGCCGAGCAGGTGCAAGATGCCGTGCACGGTGAGCAGCTCGATCTCGGCCGCGGCACCGTGGCCGGCCGTCTCGCCCTGGCGGGCCGCGACGTCGGGGCAGAGCACCAGGTCGCCGAGCACGCCCTCCTCGGGCTCCTCGTTGACCAGCCCGGGCCGCAGCTCGTCCATCGGGAAGGCGAGCACGTCGGTCGGGCCCTCCTTCTCCATCCACTGCTGGTTGAGCCGGGCGATGGTCGCCTCGTCGACGGCCTTGATGCACAGCTCGGACATCGGGTGCACGCGCATCCGGTCCAGGACGAAGCGGCTCAACTGCGCCAGCCGCCTCTCGTCGAGCTCGCGCCCGGACTCGTTGAGGATCTCGACGCTCACTTCTTCGCTGCCTGCTTCAGGCCGCCGCGGGCGTCGAACTCGTCGTAGGCCGCCACGATCTTGCCGACCAGGCGGTGCCGGACGACGTCGTGGCTGGTGAGCCGGTTGAAGGAGAGGTCCTCGACGCCGTCCAGGATGCTCTCGACCACGCGCAGCCCGGACTTGGTGCCGCCGGGCAGGTCGACCTGGGTGACGTCGCCGGTGACCACGATCTTGGAGCCGAAGCCCAGGCGGGTCAGGAACATCTTCATCTGCTCCGGCGTGGTGTTCTGCGCCTCGTCGAGGATGATGAAGGAGTCGTTGAGCGTCCTCCCTCTCATGTACGCCAGCGGGGCGACCTCGATGGTGCCGGCGGCCAGCAGCTTGGGGATCGTGTCGGGGTCGATCATGTCGTGCAGCGCGTCGTAGAGCGGCCGCAGGTAGGGGTCGATCTTCTCGCTGAGCGTGCCGGGCAGGAACCCGAGCCGCTCCCCCGCCTCGACCGCCGGCCGGGTCAGGATGATCCGGTTGACGTTCTTGGACTGCAGCGCCTGCACGGCCTTGGCCATCGCCAGGTAGGTCTTGCCGGTGCCGGCCGGGCCGATGCCGAACGTGATCGTGTGCTTGTCGATCGAGTCGACGTACCGCTTCTGGTTGAGCGTCTTCGGGCGGATCGAGCGGCCGCGGTTGCTCAGGATGTTGAGGCTCAGCACGTCGGCCGGGCGCTCGGTGGTCTCGGCGCGCAGCATGGTGTGCACCCGCTCGACCGTCTCGGACGTGATGCCCTGGCCGGTGCGGATGATCGCGACCAGCTCGTCGAGGAGCCGCTCGGCCAGCGCGACCTCGCCGGGCTCGCCGCGCAGCGTGATCCGGTTGCCGCGGACGTGGATCTCGGCGTCGAAGGCGCCCTCGACGATCCCGAGGTACTCGTCGCCCGGGCCGAGGAGGCTGACCATGTTGATGCTGTTCGGGACCACCACGGTGTGGCGGGTGGCGTTCGCGGGAGTCCCCTGATGGTTGCTGTCAGTCATGGATGCCCGTGCGGGCTGCCCCTTCGGATCGGCGGATCGAGCCCCTCCATGCTACGGGAGCGTGGAGGGGCGGCCCAGCGAGTAACGCGGGCGGGATCCCCGGTCAGCCGGGGATCCCCGACGTTGTCGGCCGTTGCAACCCCTGACAACGTCAGGCAACGCCTGACAACCAGTGCCCGGAGGTTCCCACGGCGGGCCCGAAGCCTCCCGGCTCTGATCCGCTCAGCCCGGCGGCCAGGTCAGCGCGCGGCCGGCCAGCAGGTGCAGGTGGGCGTGGAACACGGTCTGCCCGGCGTCGGCACCGGTGTTGAAGACCAGCCGGTAGTCGTCGTACCCCTCGGCGGTGGCGACCGCGGCGGCGGTGGTCACCAGCTCGGTGGACGCGGCCGGGTCGCCCGCGGCCAGCGCGGCGGCGTTCGGGAAGTGCCGTCTCGGCACCACCAGGACGTGCAGCGGCGCCTGCGGGTTGAGATCGCGGAAGGCGACGGTCCGCTCGGTGGTGTGCACGATCTCGCCCGGGATCTCGCCCGCGACGATCTTGCAGAAGATGCAGTCGGCCACGGGCTCCAGTAAACACGGCCAGTAAACCCGAGGGCGCTCCCGCGCGTGCGACTAGCGTGACCCTGATGACCGAGCGGGCCGCGTGGACGGCGGACGAGGCGCTGGAGCAGCTGTACGCCGCGCACTGGCGCCGGCTGGTCCGGCTGTCCGTGCTGCTGGTGCGCGACCAGGGCACCGCCGAGGAGGTCGTCCAGGACGCGTTCGTCGCCGTGCACGGCCGCTGGTCGCGGCTGCGCGACCCCGACCGGGCGCTGGCCTACCTGCGCCAGGCGGTCGTGAACCGGTCCCGCTCCGCGCTGCGCCACCGGGCGGTCGTCGCCCGGCACGCCGCCACGCTCCGCCCGCTCGACGCCGCCGACCCGACCCCCGACGCGGACCGGCGCGCCGCCGTCCTCGACGCGATGCGCACGCTCCCCGACCGGCAGCGCGAGGTGCTCGCGCTGCGCTACTACCTCGATCTCTCCGAGGCCGACATCGCCGACACGCTCGGGATCAGCCGCGGCGCGGTGAAGAGCCACGCCTCGCGCGGCGCCGCCGCCCTCCGCTCTCTGCTCCAGGAGGACCAGTGAACACTCCCCATCCCGATCCGGGCCATCCCGACCTGGGCGACCTGCTCCACGACGCCGTCGACGACATCGAGCCGGCCGACCGGCTCGGCGCGATCCGCGCCCGGACCGCGGACGCCCCCGAGCAGGCCGGCCGCCGCTGGTGGTACGCCGCCGGCGGGGTTGTCCTCGCGACCGCGGCCGCCGTGGCGGCGTTCGCGGTGGTCGGCAACGACGGCGGAGAGGAGCAGGGCAACGTCGCCACGGAGCCCGGGACGCTCCTCGTGGCGGCGTACTTCGTCGGCGACACCGAGCGCGGCCCGAGGCTGTTCCGCGAGTTCGACCAGATGGCGGGGACGGACCCGCTGCAGGCCGCGCTGGACCGGATCGAGCGGCCCGCGACCGACCCGGACTACCGCACCCCGTGGACCGCCACGTCCTTCGGCAGCGTCACGCTGGAGGACGGCGCGATCCGGGTCGAGCTCGGCGACGCCGTGCTCGACGACGCGCTCGCCGTGCAGCAGGTCGTCTACACGCTCCAGGGCGCGGCGCAGCAGCGGCTGCCGGTCTGGCTCGGGGACTCCGTCTACGAGGCGAGGCCGATGAACGCCGTGCTCAACATGGTCAACATCAACGATCCGGTCGACGGCACGGCCTACGAGGGCGCGTTCATCGCCCGCGGCCGCGCGAACGCCTGGGAGGGCACAGTGCTCTGGGAGCTGCGTGACGATGAGTCCGGCCGGGTCGTCCGCAACGGCTCCACGAACGCCGGCTACGCCCTGAACGAGTGGAACCCGTGGGAGGTGGAGGTCGACCTCTCCGGCCTGCCGGCGGGCTACTACACCTTCTCCGTGCAGGGGGACGACGCCTCGGCCGGGGGCGAGAAGTACGCCCCGGACTCCGACACGCGCCGGATCATCGTGAGATAGCGCCGACTCGCCGGAAGGATGGACCCATGACCACCCGGACCCGGATCGTCGTCCTGCTCGCCACCGCCGCGCTCGCGCTCGCGGGCTGCGGAGACGACCCGTCCGCCGAGGACCAGCGCCCCGCGAGCGGGGGCACCGAGCCGAGCGGTACGCCGACCGGCGAGCCGTCGTCGGACGGCAGCGCCCCCGCGGACACGGTGACCGTGCCGGTCTACTTCACCGGGGAGACCCCGGGCGGCACCGCCCTCTACCGCGAGTTCCGCAAGGTGGACGCCGCCGACCCGCTCGGGGCCGCGCTGACCCTGGCCGCGTCGGGCGACGCGCTCGACCCGGACTACGGCACCGCCCTGCCGGCCGGGACGTTCAACACGTCGGGCGGCGCCGAGATCCCGCTGCCGGACGACTCCTGGACCGCGATCCCCGACGGCATGTCCGAGAGCGACTCGATCCAGGCGATCCAGCAGCTCGTCTACACCGCGCAGGGCGTGCTCCAGTCGCGCGACCCGATCACGTTCACCGACTCCTCCGGCGCCGCCACCCAGATCTTCAACGTCGCCTCGGAGGACGGCTTCCGCGCGGCCGACCCGATCGAGACCCTGGCGCTGGTGAGCGTGACGAGCCCCGAGCAGGGCGCGACCGTCGGCGAGACCTTCACCGCGAAGGGCGTGTCCAGCTCGTTCGAGGCCACCACGCCCTGGGAGATCCGCGCCGCCGACGGCTCGGTGGCGTTGAAGGGCTTCGCGACCGCCGAGGGCTGGATCGACAGGCTCTACCCCTGGGAGACGAAGGTCGACGTCTCCTCACTCGACCCGGGCGAGTACACCTTCGTCGCCCTCACCGACGACCCCTCCGGCGGCGAGGGCGGCGGCCCGACCGAGGACTCCAAGGCCATCACCGTCGAGTGAGCTCAGCCGCCCCACCGCGGCGTGCGCGCGAGCAGGGCCGACACCGCGGCGACGCCGGCGGTCGAGGTGCGCAGCACCTCGGCGCCCAGCCGCACCGAGACCGCGCCGGCGGCCACGAACGTCGCCACCTCGTCGTCGGTGAGGCCGCCCTCGGGGCCGACCACCACGACGATCCGGCCAGTGAGAGGTACGTCGACGGCGGCCAGGGCTGACGAGGCCCCCTCGTGCAGCACGACCGCCAGGTCCGCGGCCGCGACCAGCGCGGCGACGTCGGCGGTCGACGCCATCTCGTCCACCGCGGGGAGCCACGACCGGCGCGCCTGCTTGGCCGCCTCGCGGGCGGTGGATCGCCAGCGGTCGAGCGACTTCGCGGCCCGCTCCCCCTTCCAGACCGCGACGCTGCGGGCGGCCGCCCACGGCACCACCCGGGCGACGCCGACCTCGGTCAGCACCTCGACCGCGAGCTCGCCACGGTCGCCCTTGGGGATCGCCTGCACGACCACCACCTCGGGCGAGGGAGCCTCGACCACGACGACCTCCTCGACGACGACCGCGAACACCCGCTTGCCGGTCGAGGCGACCGCGCCGCGCACCGAGACACTGGCGCCGTCGGTGAGCACGACCTGCTCGCCGACCCGCAGCCGGCGTACCGCCACCGCGTGGTGGGCCTCGTCTCCCTCGACGCTCACCTCGGCACCGACGACGACCCCGCCGAGGGCCGGCACCAGGTGGACGGGGAGCGACATCAGTGCGTGTTGAACGCGTCGCGGAGCCGGCCGAACACGGACTTGGGGTCCGGGCGCACCTGCCCCGACGGCGCCTCCTCTCCGCGGATCGCGGCGAGCTCGCGGAGCAGCTCCTCCTGGCGAGGGTCGAGCCGCGTCGGCGTCTCGACCACGACGGTCACGACCAGGTCGCCGCGACCGCCGCGCAGGCCCGGGACGCCGCGGCCCCTGAGCACCTGCTCCGTCCCCGACTGCATGCCGGGGCGTACGTCGAGCTCGAAGCTCTGCTCCGGCGCCGACTCGCTCGGGTCCGCGCCGACGACGTCGGCCTCGAGGGTCGGCAGGGTCAGCGTGGTGCCGAGCGCGGCCGCGGTCATCGGCAGCGTGACCGTGCAGTGCAGGTCGTTGCCGTGGCGGGTGAAGGTGGGGTGCGGGGCGACATGCATCTCGACGTACAGGTCGCCGGCCGGCCCGCCGCCGGGGCCGACCTCGCCCTCGCCGCTGAGCTGGACACGGGTGCCGTCGTCGACCCCGGCCGGGATCTTCACGGTCAGCGTGCGGCGCGAGCGGACCCGGCCGTCGCCGGAGCACTCGCGGCAGGGGTCCGGGATGACCGTGCCGAAGCCGCGGCATGCCGCGCAGGGGCGCAGCGTCCGGATCTCGCCGAGGAACGACCGCTGCACGTGCGCGACCTCGCCGGCCCCCCGGCAGGTCTCGCACGGGATCGGACGGGTGCCGGGCGCCGTACCCTCGCCGTGGCAGGTGCCGCACAGCACCGCGGTGTCGACCTTGATCTCGCGGGTGACGCCGAACGCCGCCTCGGCGAGCGTCACCTCGAGGCGGATCAGCGCGTCCTGGCCGCGCCGCTCGCGAGGCCGCGGACCGCGGCCCCCGCCGGACCCACCGCCGCCGAAGAACGCGTCCATGATGTCGGTGAACGAGAAGCCGGCGCCCTGGCCGCCGAAGCCCCCGCCCATGCCGCCGAACGGGTCGCCGCCGCGGTCGTACGCCGCGCGCTTGCTCGGGTCGGAGAGCACCTCGTAGGCGAGCGAGACCTCCTTGAACCGCTCCTGCGCCGCGGGGTCCGGGTTCACGTCGGGGTGGTACTGCCGTGCGAGCCGCCGGTAGGCCTTCTTGATGGCGTCGCCGTCCGCGTCGCGGTCGACACCGAGCAGCTCGTACAGGTCCTGACTCAACTGCGTTCCTTCGGGGTTCGTGGGTTGCTGGGGTGGGCGGTGGGGGCTCAGGCCTCGTCGAGGATCCGCGAGACGTAGCGCGCCACGGCACGCACGGCGGCCATCGAGCCGGGGTAGTCCATCCGGGTCGGCCCGACGACGCCGAGCCGGGCGAACGCCTCGTCGCCGGGCCCGTAGCCGGTGGCGACGACGCTGGTCGAGGCGAGCTCCTGGTAGGGGCCCTCGTGCCCGATCCGCACCGTCAGCACCTCGCCGGTGGTCGCCTCGCCGAGCAGCTTGAGCAGCACGACGTGCTCCTCGAGCGCCTCGAGCAGGGGGCGTACGGCGGAGTCGAAGTGGTCGCCGAACCGGGCCAGGTTCGCGGCCCCTCCCACGGCGACCCGCTCGTCGGAGCGGTGGTCGGACATCGCGTCGACCAGCGCGTCGACGACCGCGGCGAGCGTGGCGTCGGCGCCGTCCGCGGGCAGGAGGTCGCGGAGTCCGGCGACCGCCTCGGCGATGACCTCGCCGACGGACGCGCGCAGCACCACGGACCGCAGGTCGGCGAGCTCCTCCTCCGACAGCTCTCCGGAGACCTCGACCAGGCGCTGCTCGACCCGGCCGGTGCTGAGGATCAGCACCACCAGCAGCCGGTACGGCGCCAGCGCGATCACCTCGACGTGCCGGACCGTGGAGCGCGAGAGCGTGGGGTACTGCACGACCGCGACCTGCCGGGTCAGCTGCGAGAGCAGCCGCACCGAGCGGGTGACGACGTCGTCGAGGTCGACTGCGCCGTCCAGGATCGTGGCGATGGCGCGCCGCTCCGCCGCGCTCATCGGCTTGACCGTGGTGAGCCGGTCGACGAAGAGCCGGTAGCCCTTGTCGGTCGGCACCCGGCCGGCGCTGGTGTGCGGCTGGGTGATGTAGCCCTCGTCCTCGAGCGCGGCCATGTCGTTGCGGACGGTGGCCGGCGAGACGCCGAGCCCGTGCCGCTCGACCAGCGCCTTGGAGCCGACCGGCTCCTCGGTGGCGACATAGTCCTCGACGATCGCCCGGAGGACGGCGAGTCTGCGCTCCTCCTGCATGCCGGCCTCCTCTCCCTGCTGGCACCGCTGCTGGCACGCCTACTGGCACTCGAATGACGGGAGTGCCAAGGGTACTAGCCGGACCCGGGGGCCACCCGACGGCACGACGCTGTTGCCCGGCGCCGATTTGGAATAGGTTAGGCTTACCTAACTCATCAGGAGGTGCCATGCTCGCCACCGATCCCCGTCAGCTCGCCGCGGACGCCCGGAGCATCCTGGCCTGCCCGTCCGAGGTCAGCCTCGTGATCGAGGGCGAGCCGATGGTCGAGGACGACACCGGCCTCACCGACCGATTCGGTACGCCGACGTTCCTCTGCCGTCCGGACGCCCTCGTCGCGCGGGCCGCGGCCGCGCACCGCAGCGCCCTGCTCACCGTGGCCAGCGGGCTCGGCCCGCGCGGCGGTCCCGAGCGCGCCGACACCCTCACGCTCGCCGGCCGGCTCGAGCGCGTCGGCGTCGAGGGCTGCGACTGCTGCCAGGAGGTGCGCCACGTGGTCGCGCTCCGCCTCAACTTCGTGCTGCTCGAGCGGGCGGGGCGCCAGCACCGGGTGCCGCTGGAGCGGTTCCGCGGCCAGGAGCACGAGCTCAGCCGCGGCCACCTCCAGCGCTCCATCGAGCACGCCAACGACTGCCACCAAGACGAGCTGCGCCAGGCCGTCTCGACCGGCACGCAGACCCGGCCGGCCGAGCTGCTCGGGGTCCGGCTGGCCGAGCTGACCCCGGCCGGCGTCGAGGTGCAGTGGATCGACGTCGACGGCGCGCACCGGCACGTGATCGAGTTCCCGCGGGTCGCCGGCGACCTCACCGAGCTCGGCGACATGCTGCGGCACAGCCTGCACGCGGGCATCTGCTGACGTCTCTGGGCTGGCGCTCTCTACTCTGGGCCTACTCTGGGGCGGTGGCATTCACCGAGGTCGCCGACCGGGTCTGGGTCGCCCGCTACGAGTGGTTCGACGTCAACGTCTCGCTCGTCGGCGGCGCCGACGGGCTGCTCGTCGTCGACACCCACGGCTCCGGGGCCGCGGCCCGCGAGGTGGTCGAGGACGTGCGCCGGCTCGGCGCCGGGCCGGTGACCGGGATCGTCAACACCCACTGGCACTTCGACCACACCTTCGGCAACGGCACGTTCCGCGCGGCGTACGGCGGGGTGCCGATCGTCGCCCACGAGACCGCCGTGGAGGAGCTGGAGCGCGGGGCCGCCGAGATCAAGCGGCGGTACGCCGACGAGCCCTCCGACCCGCACACGGCCGACGTCGTCGCGACCGAGGTCGCGCTGCCGGACCGGACGTTCTCCAGCGCGCTCGTGCTCGACGCCGGCGACCGGATGGTCGAGCTGGTGCACCCGGGGCGCGGGCACACCGGCGGCGACCTGGTGGTCCGCGTGCCGGACGCCGGCGTGCTGCTCGCCGGCGACCTGGTCGAGGAGTCCGCTCCCCCGTCGTTCGGCGCCGACTCGTGGCCGATGGACTGGCCGCTCACGCTCGACGTGGTGCTCGGGCTGACGACGTCCGGCTCCGTGGTCGTGCCGGGTCACGGTGCGCCGGTCGACCGCGCGTTCGTCGAGCGGCAGCGCAACGAGATCGGGATCGTCGCCGAGACGATCCGCGACCTCGCCGGACGCGGCGTGCCGCTCGACCGGGCGCTCGACGCCGGCGAGTGGCCCTGGCCCGCCGACCGGCTCGGCGACGCCGTTCGCCGGGGCTACGAGCAACTGCCGCGCAGCCAGAGACGGTTGCCGCTCATCTGACCGGGTACCTCCTCGCCATGAGTGAGAGCACCGGCATCGAGGACGAGGACCTGCCCGAGGACCTCCGGCCCACCGACGACAACCCGCTCGCCCAGCCGCTCGAGGAGGACGAGGCGAAGTCGGCCGAGGAGCTGGACATGCAGGGCGGCAAGACACCCGACTCCGACGACTGACGGCGTGCCCTCCCGGCGACTGTCGGCGCTCGCGCCTACGGTCGTCGGGTGACCTCCCACGACCGCTACGGCACCGACGTCCTCGCCACCGACTGGCGCGCTCCCAAGCGCGGCCGCGCCGTCGCGGCACCGGCCGAGCTGGGCGCGGTCGTCGAGGAGGTCACCACGGACTGGTGCGGCGAGATCGTCGCGGTCGACCGCGACCTGCACACGGTCACGCTCGAGGACCGGCGCAACCGGCGCCGTACCTTCCCGCTCGGCCCGGGCTTCCTGGTCGACGGCCGGCCGGTCATCCTGACCGCACCCGTGCGCGCCGCGGCGCCCGCCCGGCCGACGCGTACGGCGTCCGGCTCGGTCGCCGTCCCCGGCGCGAGGGCGCGGGTGGCCCGGGCCAGCCGGATCTTCGTCGAGGGCCGACACGACGCCGAGCTGGTCGAGAGGGTGTGGGGCGACGACCTGCGGATCGAGGGCGTCGTGGTCGAGTACCTCGGCGGCGTCGACGACCTGGCCGACCACCTGCGCGACTTCGAGCCCGGCCCGGAGCGCAGGGTCGGCGTCCTCGTCGACCACCTGGTGGCCGGCTCCAAGGAGAGCCGGATCGCGCAGGGCATCGCGAGGTCGCCGGTCGGCCGGCACGTGCTGATCGTCGGCCACCCGTTCGTCGACATCTGGGCCGCGGTGCGGCCCGAGCGGCTCGGGCTCCCGCGCTGGCCCGACGTGCCGCGCTCGGTCGAGTGGAAGAAGGGGGTGTGCCAGCAGCTCGGCTGGCCGCACCGCGACCAGGCCGACGTCGCCCGCGCGTGGCAGCACATCCTCGGCAGGGTGTCGTCCTACCACGATCTGGACCCGGCCCTGCTGGGCCGGGTCGAGGAGCTGATCGACTTCGTGACGTCGTAGCGACTAGGACGACCGCAGCGGTCGGCCGTGGACGTCCTTGCTGTCGGTCGCCAGGATGATGATGCCGTCGATGAACGGCCACAGCCCGCCGATGCCGCAGGTGATCAGCGTGACGACGAGCTGCCACACGCCGGTCTTGGTGTCGCCGATGTAGAAGCGGCCGATGCCCAGCGGGATCAGGATCTGCAGCAGGCCGGCGACCAGCTTGCTCTTGTCGGAGTAAGGAACGCCGGTGATCGGGTGCACGCCGTACGGCGCGGCCGGGTTGTAGCCGTAGCCGGGCTGCGGCTGCTGTGGCGGAGCGGGCTGGCCGTAGGGGGGCGGAGCCGGCTGGCTCGGGTCGGGCGTCTCGGGACCTTGGGTCATGGCCGACACAATAGGCCCGTTCGAGCCGTCACGGCAGGAGGTCGCGGACGACCGCGTCGGCGAGCAGCCGGCCGGTCCGGGTCGGGATCAGCCGGCCGTCGATCACGGTGAGCAGGCCGCGGTCGACCAGGCCGGGCAGAGCGGCCCGGCCGACATCGTCGAGGACGTCGACGGGCAGCCCCGCGCGCAGCCGCAGCTCCAGCAGGACCCGCTCCACGCGGCGGCTCTCCTCGTCGAGGACCTCCTGCGCCTGGGCCGGGCTCCGGCCGGCGGCCAGCCGCTCGGCGTACGCCGCCGGGTGCTTGACGTTCCACCACCGCACGCCGCCGACGTGGCTGTGCGCGCCCGGGCCGACGCCCCACCAGTCGCCGCCGGTCCAGTAGAGGAGGTTGTGGCGGCAGCGGCTCGCGTCGTCGCGGGCCCAGTTGGAGACCTCGTACCACCCCAGGCCGGCCGCGGCGAGCCGCTCGTCGGCCAGGACGTACTTGTCGGCGAGGTCGTCCTCGTCGGGCATCGGCAGCTCGCCGCGCTTCACCCGGCGAGCGAGGGCGGTGCCGTCCTCGACGACGAGGGAGTACGCCGACACGTGGTCGGGCGCGCACGCGAGCGCCGCCTCGACGCTGGCCGCCCAGTCGTCGATGCTCTCCCCCGGCGTGCCGTAGATGAGGTCGAGGCTGATCTGGTCGAACCCCGCGGCGCGCGCCCACTCGACCACGGACGGCACCCGGCGCGGGTCGTGGGTGCGGTCGAGCACCGCGAGCACCTGCGGTACCGCGGACTGCATGCCGAAGCTGATCCGGTCGAACCCCTGCGCTCGCAGCGATTCCAGCGCATTTGCGTCGACGCTGTCGGGGTTCGACTCGGTCGTCACCTCCGCGTCGGGGGCGAGCCCGAACTCGCCGTCGATCGCCCGCAGGATGCTGCCCAGGTCGGACGGGTCGAGCAGGGTCGGCGTGCCGCCGCCGAGGAACACCGTGCTCACCGGGACGTCGGCGTCGCCCAGGACGGCCCGTGCCCGCCGTACCTCCTCGATCGCGGTCTCGGCGTACGTCGCCCGGCCCGCGCCCGGCCCGAGCTCGGCGGCGGTGTAGGTGTTGAAGTCGCAGTAGCCGCACCGCACCGTGCAGAACGGCACGTGCACGTAGAACCCGAACGGCCGGCTGCCCACCCCCGCCAGCGCCGACTCCGGCAGCATCCCGTCCTCGGGCGCGACGTCGCCGGACGGGAGGGCAGCAGGCACTGACTCATCCTCCCACCCCTGCCCTGCGGGTCGTCCGCCTCTCCCGGCTCTATGCGCCGCCCTCAGGCGGACGACCCGAGCCCTGTGGATGACGAGCACCCGCGGTACGCCGATCGGGGCATCGTCACACCATGACGAACCGACCCCCGGCCTGGCTGCCGGCAGCCACCGCACAGTCGGGCCTGGTGACGCGTCGCCAGCTGAACCGGCTCGGGCTGACCCACGACTACGTCGACACCCAGCTCGACGCCGGGCGCTGGCGAGAGGTCAGCAGCACCGTGCTGGCGACGACGACCGGACCGCTGAGCCGCACGCAGCTGATGTGGGCGGGCGTGCTGCACGCCGGTCCGCGCAGCGCGCTCGGCGGCCTGACCGCGCTCGAGCGGCACGGGCTCGAGCGATGGCATCGTGACGAGATCACCGTGCTGGTCGCGAAGTCGCACAACCTGGAGCCGATCGAGGGGGTCCGATTCGTCGAGACCCGCCGGCCGATCCAGCTGCTGACCTCGTCGAAGCCGCTCGCCACGTGGCGGATCGAGCCGGCCGCACTCCTCTGGGCGGGGTACGAGCCCGTCACCCGCTCGGCGTACGGACTGCTCGCCGCCTGCGTCCAGCAGAGGCTGACCACGCCGTACCGTCTCGACGCCTGGATCACCCGCATGCGGCCGCTGCGGCGCGCGAAGCCGTTCCGACGACTGCTCGGGGAGCTCGCCGAGGGTACGCAGTCCGTCGCCGAGCGCGACGTCATCACCATGTGCGACACCTTCGGCCTACCGCGACCGCACCGGCAGACGCGGCGTACGGACTCCGCCGGACGAATCCGCTTCACCGACGCGGAGTGGCGGCTGCCGGACGGGCGCACGATCGTGCTCGAAGTCGACGGGGCGTTCCACATGACGGTGGAGCACTGGGGCGCCGACATCGAGCGTCATCGCCAGCTGGTCGCGACCGGCGTCATCGTGGTCCGCTGCACGGCGATCGAGCTGCGCGAGCGGTCGGAGCGTGTTGCGCGCGACCTCCGGGCCCTCGGCGTCCTCGGGTCGTCCGCCTGAGGGCGGCGTATTCACCCGCCAGAGGCGGACGACCCGAGTCAGTGGAAGTCACGGGACCGATGCCGCGCGCGGAGCGCCTGGCCGGCCTCGGGGTGCACGGTCTCGATCGCGGAGAGCCGGTCGGCGACCAGGTTGGTGACGCCGTCCTGGCGCTCCAGGAGGCCGCGGACCACCATGCCGGCAGCGCTGTTGGCGACGGTGCGGTAGCGCCGCCACACCCCGACCGTGCAGACCACGTTGAGCATCCCGGTCTCGTCCTCGAGGTTGAGGAACGTGACGCCGCCCGCGGTCCCCGGCCGCTGCCGGTGGGTGACCAGCCCGGCGACGTGCACCCGCCGGTTCGGCTCGCCGGCGAACGCGTCGGCCACCGACCTGATCCCGGCCGCCGTCAGCCGCTCGCGCAGGTGCTCGAACAGGTGGCCGCCCGGCGTGATGCCGGTGGCCCACAGGTCCGCCATGGTGATCTCGACGCCGTCCATGTCCGGCAGCGCCGGCGCCGGCCCGGCGACCCGGATGCCCTCGAGGTGCTCGTCGGTCTCGGTCCAGCCGGCGTTCCACAGCGCCTGCCGCCGAGACAGCCCGCCGGAGGGAAACGCGGCGTCGAAGGCGCCCGCGGTCGCCAGCGCCTCCAGCTGGCGCGTGTCGAGCCCGGCCCGCCGGGACAGGTCGGCCTGGTCGGCGAACGGCCGCTCCCTGCGCGCGGCCACGATCCGCGACGCCACCTCGGCGCCGATGCCGCGTACCGAGTCCAGGCCCAGCCGGACGGCGTACGCCGTGTCGCGCCGGTGCTCCGGGGTCGGGTCGGGCGTGCCGGGGGCCCACTCCGTCGGCGATCCGTCGTGGAGGCACGAGGCCAGCCCGGCCGGTCCGCCGGCGCCCTCCAGGTCGGCGGTCGCGCGGGAGAGCAGCAGGTCCGGGCGGCGTACCTCCACGCCGTGGCGGCGGGCGTCGTGGACCAGCGACTGCGGCGAGTAGAAGCCCATCGGCTGCGCGCGCAGCAGCGCGGCGAGGAACGCCGCGGGGTAGTGCAGCTTGAACCACGAGCTCGTGTAGACCAGCAGGGCGAAGGACAGCGCGTGGCTCTCGGCGAAGCCGAAGTTCGCGAACGACAGGATCTGCAGGTAGATCGCGTCCGCCTGCGCGCCGGTGATGCCCTTGTCGGCCATGCCGCGCATCAGCTTCTCCTTGACCGACTCGATCCGCTCGATGCCGCGCTTGGAGCCCATCGCCCGGCGCAGCAGGTCGGCCTCGGCGCGGTCGCAGTCGCCGAGGACGCGCGCCATGTCCATCAGCTGCTCCTGGAACAGCGGTACGCCGAGCGTCCGTTTCAGCACCGGCTTCAACAGGTCGTGGGCGTACCCGACGGGGTCACGGCCGGTCGCGCGGCGTACGTAGGGATGGACCGCGCCGCCCTGGATCGGGCCGGGGCGGATCAGCGCGATCTCGATCGCGAGGTCGTAGAACTTGCGCGGCCGGAGCCGCGGCAGGGTGCCGATCTGGGCGCGGCTCTCGACCTGGAAGACACCGACCGAGTCGGCCCGGCAGAGCATGTCGTAGACCGCCGGCTCCTCCTTGGGGACGGTCGCGAGCTCCCACTCCTCGCCGAGGTGCGTGGCGACGATCGCCATCATGTGGTCCAGCGCGCTGAGCATCCCGAGCCCGAGCAGGTCGAACTTCACCAGCCCCATGAACTCGCACGCGTCCTTGTCCCACTGGAGCACGGTCCGGTTGTCCATCCGGGCCCGCTCGATCGGCACCACCTCGCCGATCGGCCGCTCGGTGAGCACCATCCCGCCGGAGTGGATGCCGAGGTGGCGCGGGGCGCCGAGGAGGCCGTTGGCGAGCTCCACCACGGACGCGGGTACGTCGTGCTCGCCGCCGTCGCGGGGCTCCACCACTGTCCACGAGGTGATCTGCTTGGACCAGGCGTCCTGCTGGCCGGGCGAGTGGCCGAGCGCCTTCGCGGCGTCGCGCACCGCCATCTTGGGGCGGTAGCCGACCACGTTCGCGACCTGCGCGGCGTTGTGGCGTCCGTACTGGTCGTAGACCCACTGGATCACCTCCTCGCGCCTGTCGGAGTCGAAGTCGACGTCGATGTCGGGCTCCTCCTCGCGGGTGGAGGAGATGAACCGCTCGAACGGGAGGTCGTACTTCACCGCGTCCACCGCGGTGATGCCGAGCGCGTAGCAGACCGCCGAGCTGGCCGCGGATCCCCTGCCCTGGCAGAGGATCCCCCTGCTCCGCGCGTACTCCACGATGTCGTGGACGATCACGAAGTAGCCGTCGAAGCCCTTGCCGGAGATCACCTCCAGCTCGCTCTCGATGCGCTCGCGGGCCTCCTTCTCGAGCTTGGTGCCGGCGTACCTCTCCGCGAAGCCGTCCTCGGTCAGCTTCCGC
This sequence comes from Nocardioides hungaricus, assembly GCF_054782915.1. Classification (NCBI taxonomy): domain Bacteria; kingdom Bacillati; phylum Actinomycetota; class Actinomycetes; order Propionibacteriales; family Nocardioidaceae; genus Nocardioides; species Nocardioides hungaricus. The sequence goes on from NZ_BAAGRO010000064.1 coordinate 80,143, forward strand.
AGCCAGCCGGCCGGCGTCCAGCCGTCGGGTGCGAACTTCGGCAGCCGGGGCGACGCCCTCTGCAGATCGAACGCGACCGCGTCGGCGATCTCCACGCTGCGCTCGACCGCGCCGGGGTAGCGCGCGAACCGGCGCGCCATCTCCGCCCCCGACCGCAGGCTCGCCATCCCGGACGCCGGCAGCCAGCCATCCATCTCGGCCAGGCTGCGCCGGGCGCGTACGGCGGCCATCGCGTCGGCGATCCGATGCTGCTCGGGCCGGGCGTAGTGGACGTTGTTGGTCGCGACGTAGGGCAGCCGGTGGTCGACGGCGAGCCGGGCTAACTGGTCGTTGCGGCTGGAGTCGGCCGGGAAGCCGTGGTCGGTCAGCTCGACCACGACGTGGTCGTGCCCGAACAGCGCGGTCAGCCGGTCGAGCTCCTCCGCCGTCTGCCGGGGACTCCGCTCCAGCGCCTGCCGGACCGCCCCCTTGCGGCAGCCGGTGAGCACCAGCCAGTGGCCGCGGCCGCGCTCGGCGAGCTCGTCGAGGTCGTAGGCCGGCTTGCCCTTCTCGTCGCCGCGCAGCTGGGCGTCGGTGATCGCGCCCGCGAGCCGGTGGTAGCCCTCCACGCCCCGCGCGAGCACCAGCAGGTGGCTGCCCTCGGGGTCGGCGACGCCGTTCTGCGGCTTGGTCAGGCCGAGGGACAGCTCGGCGCCGTACACCGTCTTGATGCCGCCGTGCTCGATCTCACCGTGCATGTCCCCCCCACGCAATTGCGCTGTTTCGGCGAACAGCGAGGCCCCGTAGAACCCGTCGTGATCGGTGATCGCCAGCGCGTGCAGCCCGAGCCGCAGCGCCTCGAGGACCAGGTCGTCGGGGCCGCTGGCGCCGTCGAGGAAGCTGAAGCTGGAGTGGCAGTGCAGCTCGGCGTACGGCGTGACCGGACCGGTCGGGCGCTCGACGTCGACCGTGCGCTGCTTGCGCTTGCGCCGCGAGATCGGCGCCTCGGCGTCCTGGGGCGTGACCGTCCGGCCGGAGAGCCGCTTCTCCAGCTCGCCCCAGGAGATGTTCGGGTTGCTCCAGCCCATCAGTCGTACGCCGCCTCCGTCCACCACATCCCGGACTCCCAGGTCATCAGCCAGGCGCTGCCGTCGACGCCAACCACTTGGAAGCGGGCAACTCTCCGGCCGCGTGCTGGCAACTCCCACCACAGTTCGTCGACGGGCCACGGGCCGGCCCAGGCGGCGACCGGCCGCCACCGGTCGGCCGGCCCGGGGCGGAACCGCTCCGGCGAGCAGGTGACTCCCCCGCGCTCGTCGACGCCGACGGTGCGGCCGCCGGCGCCGACCACCTCGGCGGCCCACGGGCTCGCCAGCACCCGGGCGGGCGCGGGCGGCGGGATGCTGCCGGGCCACGGACCGGTCGGCCGCAGCCCGGTCGGCCGCTCGCCCCACGGCACCAGCGCCTGCCGGTCGGCAGGGCTCCGGCCGCCCTGGAGCACCGGACGCACCACGGCCTCGTGACCGAGCATCCCCTGCACCCGGGCGATGCCGCGCTCGACGCGCTCGTCGGTGCCGCCCCACAGCCCGTCGGCGTGCACGGCGTCGGGTACGACGGTGATCGGGGTGAGGCTCACCCGGTCGACCGGCGCGCGCACGTCGCGCCATCCGGTGGTCGAGCCTCCCTGGAGCTGCCAGTGCAGCCGGTCGACCAGGTCGACGGCGGTGAACCAGCGCGGGTGCAGCCAGACCCGGGACGACGCCGCCCCGGACAAACCCTCGCAGCGCGCCTCGACCAGCACCTCGGTGCAGACCAGCCGGTGCCGGGCCAGCCCCGCGACGAACCGGTCCGCGGTCTGCCGGGCGCTGAACGCGATCGTCTCCGCGGAGTCCAGCGGCGGCTCGAAGTCGACCTGGCAGGCGAGCTCGGGCGGCGGGGTGCGGGCGGCGAGGGGCACGGCGCCCTCGCCCCCGACCACCCGGTGCACCCAGGCGACCTGCGGCCCGAACCGGTCGCGCACGTCGACCGCGGACAGGTCGCCGAGGTCGCCGAGCGTGCGCAGCCCGAGCCGCCGCATCAGGCTCACGGCATCTCTGTCTTCCGGGGAGTCGTCGATCGCCTCGACCGGCAGCGCGCGCAGGAACGGCACCGACTCCCCCGGCTCGACCACGAGGCAGTCCTGCGGGTCGGCCCGGCGGGCGGCCTGCTCGGCGGTGAACAGCTCGTCGGCGACGCCGAACCGGCAGTCCCACACGCCCATCCCGACCAGCCGCTCGGCGAGCAGCGCCGCCCCGGCCGGCTCGCCGCCGTGGAACCGGCCCGGCGCGCGCAACGCCACGAGGCCGGGGCGCAGCGGGGTGACGCCCGGGCGCAGCTCCTCGACGGCGGCCAGCACGGGCTCGAACGCGCGGGCGTCGCGATCCGGGCTGGCGGCGTACACCTGCAGCTCGGGGCAGCGGGACTGGGCGTCGCGGCGGCGCATCCCGCGGCGTACGCCGGCGGTCCTGGCCGCATCGTTGCACGCCTGTACGAGGTTGGCGCCGAACACCGCTGCGGGCAGGTGGGCGGGCAGGCCCGCGGCGGCCAGCGCCGCGACCACCGGCCAGTCCGGACACCAGATCGCCATGACTCTCACGGGGACTCTCATGGGCAGACCCTCAACTGGCGGCCTCCACGATCGGGGCGAGCACCTCCGCGCGGCGGTGGGTCTGGTCCTCGGCGGGGAGCCACAGCGCTCCGCGCCGCGGGGGCATCGAGCCCCGGTGCGCCTCGACCACGATCCGGCGCGCGCGCAGGTGGCCGTGCCCGTCGCCGACGCCCGACCACGCGGGCTCGCGAGTGGTCAGCCGCACCTCGGCGCGGGGCCAGTCGCCCCCTGGCCCACACAGGGAGACGAGGACGGCGGACCGCTTGCGCAGCCGGGCGGCGAGCCTCTCGGCGACCTGCCCGGGCACCCGCCCCCGCGGCCGGACCAGGACGGCGGTGACGACGTCGACCAGCGCCGCGGTCACCTCCAGCCAGCGGTCGCCGGGGTCGGGCACCAGCACGGTGCGGTCGAGGTCGACACCGAGGGCGGCAGCCGCCTCGGCGCCGAAGTCGTCGACGCCGACGACCCCGCACCAGCCGCCGGCCTTCGAAGGGCCGGCGAGCAGCGCCAGCGCCAGCGTCGTAGCGCCGGGGCTCGCGCTGTCGACGGCATAGCTGCCTCCCGCGCGGAGCCGGACCAGCCCGGCGAGCGCCGGGTGAGTCTCCAGCGGGAGGCGCGGCATGCCGTCCTGCATGCCCGCCATCCGACTGCGCAACAGCGCAATTGCGTCGAGATTGCCGGCCACACCCCATATTCGAACACCTGTTCGAACAAGTCAACCGCGAGTCGGCGCGTCTTGCCCACTCAGGAGCCGCGAGTCGGCGCAAGTTGCCCACCCTCCTGTGGAGAAGGCGGGCAAGACGCGCCGAGTCGACCCCTCTCAGCGGGCAAGACGCGCCGACTCGGCGTGGGATCAGCGGTAGAAGGAGTCGATCAGCGACTGGTTGCGCTCCTCGACGACGGTGCGCTTGACCTTCATCGAGGGGGTGAGCTCGCCGGACTCGATGGTCAGGTCGTGGTCGAGGATCTCCCACTTCTTGACCGTCTCCCAGCGGTTCAGGCTGGCGTTCATCTCCTCGATGTACCCGGCCACCATCGCGCGGACCGGCTCGGAGCCCACGATCTCGGCGTAGGGCCTGCCGGCCATGCCGTTCTCCTCGGCCCAGCCCGCCATCGCGTCGGGGTCGAGGGTGATCAGCGCGGAGACGAAGTTGCGCTCGCTGCCGAACACCAGGAACTGGCTGGCGTAGGGGCAGACCGCCTTGAACCTCGACTCGATCGCCGGCGGGGCGACGTACTTGCCGCCGGAGGTCTTGAACAGCTCCTTGATCCGGCCGGTGATGGTGAGGAAGCCGTCGGCGTCGAGGCTGCCCTTGTCGCCGGTGTGCAGCCAGCCGTCCTCGGTGAGCGTGGCCGCGGTCTCCTCGGGGAGGTTGTGGTAGCCGGCCATGACGTGCGGGCCGCGCAGCATGACCTCGTCGTTCTCGCCGATCCTGACCTCGGCGCCGGGCAGGGCCGGTCCGACGGTGCCCATCTTGTAGTCGTCGGGGTGGTTGACCGTGGCGCCGGCGGCGTTCTCGGTCATGCCGTAGCCCTCGAGGATGAGGATGCCGGCGGCGTGGAACCACGCGCCGATCTCGGGGTTGAGCGCGGCCGAGCCGGAGATGAAGAAGCGCACCCGGCCGCCGAAGCGCTCGCGCACCTTGCTGAAGACCAGCTTGTCGAACAGGCCGTGCTGGAGCTTGAGCAGGAACGGCACCGACCTGCCCTGGAGCTTGAGCTCGTCGACCTTCAGGCCGACCGCGAAGGCCCTCTTGAAGATCTTCTCCTTGGCGCCGCCCTCGGCGGCCTGCATGGTGATGATGCGGGCGTAGGCCTTCTCGAAGATCCGCGGCGCGGCGCCCATGAACGTCGGCTTCACGACGCCCAGGTTGTCCACGATCTTGTCGACGCGGCCGTCGATCGCGGTGGCGAAGCCGCAGGCGAGCTGTGCGGAGAGCAGCACCTTGCCGAACGAGTGCGCCATCGGCAGCCACAGGAACTGCAGGTCGTCCTCGTGGAGGATGTCCTGCACCTGGATCGCGGTGCCCTCGTAGACCCAGGACCGGTGCAGCAGCCGCACGCCCTTGGGGCGCCCGGTGGTGCCGGAGGTGTAGATCAGCGTCGCGAGCTGGTCGGGCGCGATCGACCTCGCGGTCTCCTCGATGACGCCCGAGTGCTCGGCGAGGTGGGCCGCGCCGAGCTCGGCGAGGTCGTCGAGGCCGATGACCCAGTCGCCGTCCGTCGTACCGTCGAAGGTGACGACCTTGGCCAGGTGCGGCAGCTCGGACCGGTGCTCCCTGAGCTTCGCGATCTGCTCGTCGTCCTCCGCGAACACGATCCGGGACTCCGAGTCGCCGAGGATGTACGCCGTGTCCTCGGCGTTCGTCGTCGGGTAGACCGTCGTCGTGGCGCCCGCCGCGCACATCACCGCGAGGTCCGCGAGGATCCACTCGTAGCGGGTGCCGGAGGCGATCCCGACGCGCTGCTCGGACGCGATGCCGAGGGAGAGCAGGCCCGCGGCGAGCTTCTCCACCAGGTCGCCGGCCTGCCGCCAGGTGACCGACTCCCAGGCCTCCCCCCGCGGGTAGCGGAACGCCTCGTGGTCCGCCGAGGCCTCGACCCGGTCGAGGAACTGGACGGCGAAGTTCTGGGCGAGGTGGTCGACGAAGGTGGTGTCCAGGCTCTTCATGGCGGGCACTCCTGCAGGGCGGCCGAGAGGATGGGGGTTGCCGAGTAACCTAGATCACCTGCGCAACTCGCGGGTAGCGATCCCGTCGTACTTCTCCGGCGCCGCCCCGACCGGCGGAGTTCCCTCACCGTTCTCCGGCCGGTGGTTTCGCCGGGCCGAGGCCGGGAACGGGTTCCTCGTGCGCACCAGCCGATCCCGAGCCATCGACCTCCTCCCCTGGATGACCAGCATCCGTCCGGTGCTGACCCTGGTGGACCCGATCGCGGTCGTGCTCGCCGGCCTGGTCGTGCACCCCGACGCGGGCGTGCTCGCCATCGCCGGCGCGGCGGTCACGGCGCTGCTGGTGTGCCGCGGCGCCGAGCTGCACCGCTCGCGCCTGGTGCTCTCGGTCATCGAGGACCTCCCGCGCCTGGTCCTGGCCGCCGCCGTGGCCTCGCTGACGCTGGCCGCGCTGACCCCGGCCAGCGAGATCCGCACCCAGCCGTGGCTGGCGCTGGCGGCGTTCGGCGCCGCCACGGTCATCTCACTCGTGCTGCTGCGCGCGAGCGTGTACGCCGTCGCCCACGCCCTGCGGCGCAGCGGTCGCAGCGCGCACCCGGTGATCATCGTCGGCGCCGGCGTGGTGGGCCGCCGGCTGGCCCGGGTCTTCGCGCAGCGCCGGGAGTACGGCCTGACCCCCGTCGGCATCATCGACACCGCACCCGGCCTCGCCTCCCGGAGCCTCCCGGTCCCGCTGCTCGGCGACGTCGAGGACCTCGAGAACGCGATGACCGACCTCGGGGTCGACGACGTCATCTTCGCCTTCCCCGACCCGCCCGACGAGACGACGATCGACGTGGTCCGCCGCTGCGTGCAGGCCGACCGGCAGGTGTTCGTGGTGCCGCGGTTCTTCGAGATGATGGGGCTCGACCACCACCGGCGCACCGAGGTCATCGGCGACGTCGCGATCATGCGGCTGCGGCGCTGGGGCCTGCGCCCGCACACGCTGCTCCTCAAGCGGCTGCTCGACGTGAGCCTGTCCGCCGTGGCCCTGGTCGCCCTCTCCCCGGTCCTGCTCGCCTGCGCCGTCGCCGTGCGGCTCGAGACCGGCCCGGGCGTGATCTTCAAGCAGGTGCGCATCGGCCGGGCCGGCCGGCCGTTCACGCTCTACAAGTTCCGCTCGCTCAAGCCGGCGAGCAGCGCCGAGAGCGCGACCCAGTGGAACATCGACCTCGACGACCGGCTCGGCCCGGTCGGCCGGTTCCTGCGGCGGACCAGCCTGGACGAGCTGCCCCAGCTGGTCAACGTGCTGCGCGGCGACATGAGCCTGGTCGGGCCGCGACCGGAGCGCCCCTTCTTCGTGCGGGAGTTCTCGCGGGCCCAGGTGCACTACGACGACCGGCACCGCGTCCACACCGGGCTGACCGGCTACGCCCAGATCCACGACCTCCGCGGCGACACCCCGATCGACGCCCGGGTGCGCTACGACAACCACTACATCGAGAACTGGTCGCTGTGGACCGACCTCAAGATCATGGCCCACACGGTGCGCACGCTGCGCCGGCCGGCGCCGAGGAGGACGACGCTGCAGCTCAGTGCCCCGCGGGAGCCCGCCGTGCCGACCGGAGTACGAGTTCCGACACCGCGGCAGCCGACCTGACGGCGTCGTGATCGGCCTCGACCAGGGCCCGTCCCGCCGCGCCCTCGGCGTCCGCGCGTGCCGGTGACGCGAGCCGGTCGACCACCGCGTCGGTGAGCGCGGCGGGGTCCTCAGCCGGCACCGTGCCCGCGACCGTGCCCGACACCATGCCCGCGACATCGGTGGCGACCACGCTGCGCCCGCAGGCCATCGCCTCCAGCGGCACCAGCGCCATGCCCTCCCAGCGCGACGGCGCGACGACGACGTCGGCGGCCGCCAGCCAGCGCGGTACGTCGTCGCGGACGCCCGCGAGCACCACCCCCTCGACGCGACGGGCCTCGAGCCCGGCACGGTCGGGGCCGTCCCCCACCAGCACCAGCGTCGCCCCGGCGACTGCCGAGCGGACCGCCGGCCACACGTCGAGCAGGTCGTGCTGCCCCTTCTGTTCGACCAGGCGGCCGACGCAGACGGCCGTCGGCGCGTCAGGCAGCCCCAGCTCGGCGCGGGCCGCGGCGCGGTCGGCCGGGCGCAGCCGCTCCAGGTCGACGCCGTTGGGTACGACGGACGCCGGCCCGCGCACGCCGGCGGCCCGGCCGAGCGCCAGCTCGGCGTCGCTGACGCAGACCAGGTGGGTGGTCCAGCGGGCGGCGTACCGCTCCCAGGCCCGGGCGGCCGCTCGCACCGGGCCGCCGGCTGCGAGGAACGACCAGGCGTGCGGCTGCACGATCGTGGGCACCCGGCCGTGCACCGCCAGCCGGCCGGCCAGGCCGGCCTTGGCGCTGTGCAGGTGCACGACGTCGGGCCGGGCCGCGGCGACGACCCGCGCGAGGCGGCGTACCTCGCCGGCCACCGAGGGACCGGGGTCACGGCCCGCCCGCCACGTCGCGACCACGGCACCGGCGTCGGCAGCGGCGGCCGGCAGCCAGCCGGAGGCCGGGCACGCGACGGTGACCGGCCAGCCGCGGGCGACCTGGTCGCGCACGTAGCCGAGCAGCACGACCGCCACGCCCTCGGTCGTCGGGACCGAGACGTGCAGGACGCGCGGCGTCAGGACGCCATCCGCTCGGCGTGCTTGCCGACCAGCACCACGCCGAGCAGGCGTACGCCGACCGAGCGGACACGCCCGAGGTGCCGGCGCAGCTCGCGCTGGCTGACGCCGGTGTCGGGCACGGCCAGCAGCAGCGAGCCGCCGGCGGCCATCACCCGGGCGTCGTCGCCGGCGTCGAGCGGCGGCGCGAGCACCACCACGACGTCGAACCGCGTCGCCGCCTCGGCCATCACCGCAGCGAAGCGGGTCTCCAGCAGCGTCTCGGCCGGCTCGCCGCCCCACTCGCCCGCGGGGAGCACGGTCAGGCGGTCGACCGGCCCGGGGCTGAGCGCATCGACCAGCGGGGCGCCGTCGAGCACGTCGTAGAGGCCGATCGTGTCCGGGCCGCCTTCGATGGCCGAGCCGGCGTCGCCGATCCGGCCGTCGACGAGCAGCGCACGGCGCTGCACGGTCGCCAGCGAGATCGCCAGGTTGGCGCCGAGCCAGACGTCGACGTCGCCGGGCCGCAGGCCGCTGACGACCACCAGGCTGACCGGGTCGCTGCTGGCGGCGGCCTCGAGCGCGACCCGCAGCTGCCGGAACACGTCGGCGGCCGCGGTGCCCGGGTAGAGCGCCGGGAGCGAGGTCGGGTCCTTGGGCGGGCTCAGGTGCAGCAGCACCGGAGCGTCGGCGAGCTGCTCCACCTCGCAGGCGTCGCCGATGCCGGCGGTGCGCCGCTCGCGCAGCAGCGCCGCGCAGACCGCCAGCACCACGGCGAGCGCGGCACCGACGCCGATGCCGAGCAGCAGATTGGGGCTGGAGAACGTCGCCGGCGGCTGGGCCGGGTCGCCGGTGGTGAACAGGAACGCCCCGGAGCTCGGGTCGTAGAGCGGCAGCACGGCGGCCACGGTGTTCGCGATCTCCGCGGCCACCCGGGGATCGGCGTCCGTCGCCTCGATCGCGACGAGAACCGTCCCCGACACCCATCGGCCCGAGATCTGCTCCCGCAGCTCGTCGGCCGACCGCGGCTCGCTCAGCCGGTCGGCGACGTCGGTGACGACCGCCTCGGAGTTGGCCAGCTCGCCGAGGCTCCCGCGCAGCGAGTCCAGGTCCTCGCCGGTCGCGACGGCATCGGGCGATGCCGCCGCCGACAGCGTCGCCGTGGCGGAGTAGGTCTTCGGGGCCACGACGAGCCCGGCGGCGACCGCGCCTCCCGTCACGACCAGCACCGCCAAGGCCAGCACCTTGTGCCGCCAGACGCTGCGTGTCACGTCTCGCGCTTCCACTGTTCCCCCCTCGTCAGAGCCGCTTGCGGAAGGTCCTCCCGCTCTTCCCCACTCACCCGAGACGCGGCGGCAGCGGTGGCTGTCGGGCCGCACCCGGGTCAACTGCCCGGTCACGTTTTGGTTACGGATGCCGTCTGTCCGAGTACCTCCTCGTACAGGCATCCGTAGGCCGACCGCATCCGGGACGACGAGAACCGTCGCAGGACCGCCGCTCGCCCACGGTCCCGCAGCGCCGCCGCCCGGTCCGGGTCCGCGAGCACCCGGCGGACGCCGGCGGCGAGGGCACGGGCGTCGCCCGGGGCCACCAGCTCGACCACGTCAGGACCGAGCGCCCGCAGTCCGCCGACGGCGCTGGCCACGACCGGCACGCCGGCCGCCATCGCCTCGAGCACCGACATCGGCAGGCCCTCCCGGTCACTGGGCAGGACCAGGACGTCGGCGGCGCCGAGCAGCCGCCGCACGTCGCGGCGCTCCCCCACGAACCGCACCCGCTCGGCGGCCAGCCGCTCGAGCCGGGTGCGCTGCTCGCCGTCCCCGACCACGACGAGCAGCGCACCGGGCACGTCCGGCCACGCGCGGAGCAGCAGGTCGACCCGCTTGGGCTCGGTCAGCCGCGCCACGCACAGCGCGAGCGGCAGGTCCGCGGCGACCCCGAGCAGCCGCCGCGCCCGCGCCCGCCCGGTCGGCTCGGGCGGCGGTACGGCGTTCTCCACCACCCGCAGCCGGCCCCGGTCCAGTCCGCCGCCGACGAGCCGCTCGGCGACGTCGTGGGAGACCGCCGCCACGACGTCGCTGGTCGCCAGCAGCCGCGCCGCGCGCGGGTAGTCGGCGTCCGACAGACCGTGCACCGTGGTGACCAGCGGCGGCCGGCGCCGGCGCAGCGTCCGGGTGCCGAGGTGCGCCGCGAGCGCGGCCCGCACGTTGTGGGCGTGCACGAGGTCGGGCGCGGTGCCGCGCAGCGCGGCCGCGCTGCGCGCGAGGGCCGCCGGCCCGCGCGAGCGCAGGGGTACGCCGAGGGTGCCGATCCCCCGGGCGGCGAGCTCCTCGGCCCGCCAGCCGCCGCTGCTGGCGACGGTGACCCGGTGCCCCTGGTCGGCCAGTCCGGTGGCGAGGTCGGCGACGACGGTCTCGGCGCCGCCCGAGCCCATCTCGGCGATCACGGTCAGGATGCGCACCGGGCCTCCTGGTAGGTCGCCGTCAGCCCGTCCAGGCAGTGGTCGAGGGTGTAGCCGTCCTCGATCCGGGACCGGGCCGAGCGCCCCGTGCGCGCGCGCAGCGCCGGGTCGGCGGCCAGCGTGGCGAGGGCCCCGGCGAGCGCGGCCCGGTCGCCGCTCGGGCGGAGCAGGCCGTCGACGCCGTCGCGGACCACCTCCGGCACCCCGCCGACCGCGGTGGCGACCACCGGCAGCCCGGTGGCCATCGCCTCCAGCAGCGCGAGCGGGCAGTTCTCGGCCGCCGAGGTGAGCGCGAACACGTCCGCCCGGGCCAGGTGCGGCCGCGGGTCCGCGACCCGGCCGGCCAGCTCGACCCGGCCCGGCAGCCGGGCGGCCGCGGCTGCCACGTCGCGGCGCAGCGGCCCGTCGCCGACCAGCAGCACCCGCACGTCGGGGACCTCGGCGGCCGCGGCCAGCAGCAGGTCCACCCGCTTCACCGGGTCGAAGCCGCCGACCCAGACGACGGTCGGCGGCTCGCCGGTCGGGTCGGCGAGGTCGAAGCGGGCGGGGTCGACGCCGTTGGGCACCACGTCGACGACCTCCGGGGCGAGCCCGACGTGCTCGACGGCGTACCGCGCCACGGCCGCGCTCGGCGCCACCACCCGGGCCCGGCCCCAGCGGGTGACCGCGCGCTCGCCGTGCAGGTAGTAGAGGCGGTCGCGGCGCCGGCGCCGGCCGGCGAGCGCGTTGCCGGCCACCAGATCGGAGAGGCCGTCGGCGACGCCGTGCAGGGTGTAGACGACGCCCGCGGGCCGCAGCGCGGGCGCGAGCAGCCGGCCGAGCCAGCCCGCGCGCCGGTCCTGGAGGTGCACGACATCGGGGCGCAGCGACCGCAGCAGGTGGGCGGCCGCGAGCGCCCCGGCGGCGTCGCGCTTGGAGGCGACCGAGACCGGGTGCCAGGTCGCGCCGGCGGCCTCGGCCAGGGGCGTGCGCGCCGTCGGCGGCCCGACGACGTGGCTGTCGTGGCCGCGGCGCGCCAGCCCGGCGGCGACGTCGACCGCGTGGTCGACCGGCCCCCCGACGGCCTGGGTGGTGACCTGCACGATCCTCATCGACGTGCCTTCGCGACCCGCGCGCCGACGCCCACGGCCAGGGCGACGAGCAGCCAGAGCGGGAGGTAGTACTGCTCGGTGAGGAAGGTCGCGGCGACGGCGCAGCCGACGAGGGCCGCGCAGACGCCGGCCCCCAGCGGGTCGCCGGCGCGGTGCGCGCGCCGGGCCTGGAGGTAGGCGGCGACGAGGATCGCCGCGAACGCCGCCAGCCCGAGCAGGCCGAGCTCGCTGGAGATCTCGAGCCAGGTGTTGTGGGCGACGTCGAGCGGCCGGGTGACGTCCATGGGCGGCGCGGTGAGGTAGCGGGCCTGCTCCTGCGCGAACGCGCCGGGGCCCTGCCCGAGCAGCGGCCGCTCCAGGGTCATCTGTGCCGCGGCCTGCCACAGGCCGAGGCGCTCGTCGACGTTCTGGTCGGCGACGTAGCCCTTCTGCGACAGGCTCAGCGTCACCAGGCCGGGTACGGCGACCACGACCGCCGCGGTCGCCGCGGCCGCGAGCACCCCGATGCCCGCCACGGCGCGGAGCCGGACCATGCCGGCCACCAGCGCGACCGCTCCCGCCGCCACGACGCCGAGCAGCGCGCCGCGCGACAGCGTCCCGAGGATCGCCACGATCAGCAGCGCCACGGCGAGGTCGTAGAGCCAGCGCCGGCGCGCGGTCGGGCGCAGCCCGACCGCGAGGGGCACGGCGGCGAGCAGGAAGAACCCGAAGTCGTTCGGGTCCCCGATCGGCCCGCCCACGCGCCGGTCGGCGGCGAGCGCGAAGCCGACCAGGCCGAATGCCGCGGCCACCGTGCACGAGGCGACGTACACGCGGGCGAGTCTCTCCGGCGCCAGGCCGCCGCGCAGGACGTCGGCGAGCACCAGCAGCACGACGAGGAAGCCGGCGTACCGCAGCACCACCGACTGGCCCGCCGTACCGTTGTTGTGCACGGCGGTCGCGGCCAGCAGCACGACCACGAACGCGAGCACCGGCACCAGCACCGGGCTGCGCGGGCCGTGGTGCAGCCGGCCGCGGCAGCGCCGGATCGCCCACGCGACCACGAGCAGGACCGCGGCGGCCTTGGCCGCGCGCGGGTCGACCTCCGCGACGACGTCCTCGAACGGCGCGAGCGCGACGACCAGCAGCGCGGCGAGCTCGACGCGCAGCAGCAGGACGGCGAGCCCGACCCCGGCGGCGAGCGCCGCCCCGGACACGCCGGGCGCGAGCCCGATGGCGAGGCCGAGCACGGCGGCGGCGAGGAGCGGCAGCCACACCGTCCAGGCCGTGCGCGGCCGGGCGAGGGCGGGCGCCCGGGCCGGTGCGGGGGCCGTCACCACGACGGGCCCTTCCGGCGGCGCCAGGTGTCCAGCGGCCGCAGCAGGGTGTAGGCGCCGTCGAGCACCAGCCGCAGGTCGCGGACGTCGGTGGGCGCGAAGGAGCGGCGCAGCGACAGCGCCGGGGTGCGCGCGGTGTTGAGCCCCCGGTCGACGGTGACCGCGGTCTCGTAGCCCGCCTCCGCGGCGGCCTCCCGCACCCGCGGGGACCAGCCGCCGGTCGGGTAGGCCAGCGTGCGCACCGGCCGTCCGAGCAGCTCCTCGAGCGCGGCTCGCGACTCGGCCATCTCGCGCTTCAGCTCGATCTGGTCGAGCGCGGGCAGCCACGGGTGGGTGGCGGTGTGGGAGCCGACGTGCAGCCCGTCCTCCGCCGCGGCGAGCAGCTCGTCGGGGCGCACCAGCCGATGCCGGTCGTGCCGCGGCTCGCACCGGTCCCAGGCGAACCGGTGATCGCCGGTGAGGAAGCCGGAGACCGCGAACAGCGTCGCCGGCAGGCCCCGCTCGCGCAGGATCGGCCATGCCGTCTCGACCACGCTCGCGTAGCCGTCGTCGAAGGTGAGCGCGAGCGCCCGCTCCGGCAGCGTCCCCGCCGTCAGCCGGGCCGCCGCCTCCTCGAGTGGCAGCACCGTCGCGCCCCACTCCCCGATCGCGTCGAGGTGGCGCCGGAAGTCGTCGACGCCGGTCGAGAGCCCCCGGCTGTCGCCGTCGACCCGGTGCCAGCCGAGGACGGTCAGCCCACGCGCGCCGGACAGCCGGCGGCCCAGCGTCGCCGCCGGCCGGACCAGCGTGCCGAGACCGCGCACCCCGCTCCTCATGCCGGCCTCCGCAGCAGCTGCGCGGCCTCGGCCAGATGCGCGCGGTCGAGGATCCGGACCGTCGCCACGTAGGCCAGCAGCCCGGCCGCGCCGACCAGGACGAGCACCGCGGCGGCCGGCAGCACGGGGTCGAGCAGCGCGCGGAGCGAGACGACGACCGCGGCCATCGCCGCGCCGCCCAGCAGGGCCGGGCGCAGCGAGCCGACCAGGCGCCGCAGCGACAGTCCGGCGACGTGGAGCCGGGCCAGCGCGAGCGCGAGCACCGCCACGACCGCGGCGACCGCGACCTGCGCGACCGCGACCGCGACGATGCCGCGCCGGGCGACCACGAGGATCACCAGCGTCAGCAGCACCAGGTGGCACAGCCGCAGCACCAGCGAGAGCGCGGGACGCCCGGCGGCGTTGAGCGCGGTCTGCACGAGCTGCCCGACGCTGAGCAGGACGGCGTACGCCGCCAGCCAGGCCACCACCGGCACGCCCGGCGACCACCTGTCGCCGAGCAGCACCAGGCCGTCGGCGAACAGCACGATGCCCAGGCAGATCGGCGCCACCAGCGTCAGCGTCGCCATCGACACGGTGGCGGTCGCCCGGCCGAGCCCGGCACCGCGCTGCCGGCACAGGTAGGGGAACGCCGCGCCGGTCGTGACGACCACGATCATCAGGTAGGGCATGAACGCGATCCGGAACGCGAGGGAGTACTGGCCGAGCGCCTCGCCGCCGAGCACCCGCGACACGATCAGGTAGTCGACGTTGAGCTGCACGAGCTCGAGCAGGTTCGCGGCGGCGTACGGCCCGCCGTAGGACAGCAGCCCGCGCACGTCCTCGGCGTTCCAGCCCGGTACGACGGGCGGGTGGACGACCCAGGCCAGCAGCATCGTCAGCACGCCCTGCACGATCTGGCCCACGACGAGGGCCATCACGCCCACCCCCTGGCTGGCCAGCACGATCGCGACCACGGCCCCGACGAGCGAGGAGACGGTGTCGGGGACGATCCGGCGCGCGAAGGCGAGCCGGCGGCGCAGCAGCTCGGTGGTCACCGCCGCGACCGCCAGGCAGGGCAGGGTGACGGTGAGCCCGCGGATCACGCCGGCCCCGTCGGCGCCGACGTTGAAGCTGCTGGCCAGCCAGGGGGCCGCCAGCCACAGTAGCCCGGCGACCACCAGGCCGAGGGCCGCGCCGAGGGTGACCGCGCTGCGCGCCGCCCGGTGCACGTCGCCGCGCCAGTAGACCAGCGCGCTCGCCGTACCCAGGCTGGTGAGGACCGCGGAGACGTTGGCGACGAGGGTGCCGAGCGCGACCAGGCCGAGGGCCGACGGCGCCAGCATCGCGGCCAGGGTCAGCAGCACGATCGTCTGCGACCCCTTGACCACGATGCCGTTGGTCGCCAGCCACAGGGCGCCGCGGGCGGTGCGGGCCGCCTCGCCGTCGGCGGCCACCCCGGCCGGGAGGAACGACCGCGCCTCGGGCACGTCGGCAGCACGGTCCCGGCCGGTCATCGAGATCCGCACCGTGAGGTCGCCGCCGGCGATCCGGACGGCGTGCCCCCGGCGCGGTCCCGGCGGGCCGCTCGGGCCAGGTGGTCGGACACCACGAGCACGACCGTCCGGTGCGGTGTCTGCACCAGCTCGCTCACTGGCGTAACCCCAGCCGGGCAAGGGTGGTTGGAGCACCGGACCGGCGGGTACGAAGCGGTCCGACGGCACTCACGCATCGACCAGGGGGAACCATGCGGCGACGTCTCGTGGTGGTGGCCTTGAGCATCGCCGGCGCGCTGCTGGCGAGCGGCTGCTCGACGATCTCCGACCAGCTCTCCGGCTCGGCCGCGGCCGGCCCCGCGCCCGGCACTGCTCCTGGCACTGCCCCGGGGACCGGCGACCCGGTGCTCGTCACGCAGGACACCGGCACGGTCGAGGGGCTGCTCTCGGTGGTGGTGCGCAACACCAGCGACCGCACGCTGCTGTACGCCGACGCCGTGATCTCGGCGCGCGACGCCGACGGCGAGCTGATCGCCACGTCGGTCGAGCGCCGCAGCCGCAGCAGCTGCTGCTCGGTGGTGAACCTGCGACCCGGCCGCGAGTACGGCCTCTACCTCGACGTCGGCCCGGACGCCGAGGTCGGCAGCGTGGACGTGAGCTACCGCGACGTCTCCTGGGCGCCGGCCGGCGATCCGCCGCCCCCGGCGCCGGACGTGACCGCGGAGCCGGTCCGGCTGCGGTCCACCGCGGAGGGCGCCGTCGCGATCGCCGACCTCACCAACCCGGGCCGGGTCACCGAGGTGATCGCCCAGGGCGTCGTCCTCGGTGCCGACGGCGAGCTGCTGGCGGTCGTCTCGGGGCGCTGGAGCTGCGTGCCGACCGGACGGACGCGGATCTGGATGCAGCTGTTCCGGCCCCTGCCCGCGGGCGCCCGTCTCGACCGGGTGCTGGTGCACCCGGTCACCGACGACCCGACCGAGCGCAGCCCGGTCTGCGCCGCGCCGGACGGCGGAGCCTGACAAGGATCAGCCCTGCGCGGAGCGGAACAGCCAGCCCAGCGGGCGCGGGTCGTCCCCGGAGGCCGCCGCCGGAACGCCGTTCGCCCGGCCGTCCCGGTCCTCGCCGTCGCTGCCGTCCTCGGCCACGACGCCGACGTCCTGCGGGCCCTGCGGCAGGTGCTCGAGCACCGCGATCGTGGCCTGCGTCGACCCCGCCCCGCGCGTGGCGACGACGGCGTCGCGCACCTCCGCGACGGCCGCCGCGGCCTGGCTGAGCATCGGCACGAGATCGCCCAGCCGCCGCTCGGCCTCGTTGAGCGCCCCGGTCGAGCCGCCGCGGATCCGGTCGGCCTCCGCCTGCGCCTGCCCGACGATGCCGTCGGCTCGCTCCTGGGCCTGCCGCACGAGCTGCTCGGCCTCGGCCCGCGCCTCGGCGACCAGGTCCTCGGAGACCGCCTCGGCCTGCGCGATCAGCGCGTCGGCCTCGGCCGCGGCGCGCTGGCGCGCCTGGCTCGCCTCGGCGAGCAGCTCGTCCGCCTCCCGCCGCACCCCCAGCTCGGTGCGCAGCTCCTGCGCCCGCCGGGACGAGGTCGACGTGGCGGACCTGGTGGCCGTGCCGGTGGACCTGGTGGCCTTGCCGGTGGCCCGATCGATCATCGACCTGGTCTCGATCGACGGCTCATCCTGCGACATGCGAAACCTTCCCCCAGTGATCGGCTCGCAGCGTCAGCCCACATGAGTGGCCCCGAGAGAGACCAGCGAGTGCTGTCAACCCCTGCGTGCCCGCGGTGGGGCAATTCGAAACACCGCGGGTCCGGAACTGGGGATCGTCGCGGTCGCCGACGGGCGCTGGTCGCAGGTAGCGTCTCTCTCCATGTCCGGCGCCCTGGTCGTCCACGAGTGCGCCGGGCTCGGCGCGCACCGGCGTGCCTGGGACGCGCTCGTGCTCGCCCAGCCCCTGCCCTCGCCGTTCGCCCGGTCCTGGTGGCTCGACGCGCATCCCGCCCGCTACCTGCTGGTCCTCGACGAGGACCGCCTCGTGGGTGGGCTGGCGCTGAGCAGGACCCGGCGGCTGGGGATGGTCCGGTACGCCGCGCCCGGCCCGGCGGTGCTCTGCCCCGACCACCTCGACCTCCTCGCCGAGCCGGGCCGCGAGGACGCCGTCGCGGCCGCGGTCGGGCGCTGGTTCGCGACCCGGCGCTCCTGGCTGCTCGACGTCCGCGGGCTGGTCGCCGAGCCGCTGCTCGCCCGGGCCGTCGGCGCGACCGCGCGACCCGACGACGTGGCGCCCTGGCGGCCGCTGCCCGCCGGCGGCGAGAGCAGGAGCGTGCGCCGCTCCCGCAGGCGCCTGGCCGAGCGCGGCCTGGCGCATCGGGTGGAGGCCGACGTCGGCGCCGGCCTCGGGGCGCTGCGCCGGCTGCACGAGGAGCGCGGCGACCGCGGTCCGCTGCTTGCGGAGCTCGACGTCGTGACCCGTGCCGTCGCCGCCGGCGCGGCCCGCGGCGAGGCTCGGGTCGACGTGCTCGCTGATGGACCGCGGGTCGCGGCGGTCGTGGTCTCGTTCCTGGTGGGCGGCCGGCTCAGCCTCTACCAGGTCGCGCGCTCGCTGCGCCCCGAGCACGACGGCGCGGGCACCGTGCTGCTGGCGGACGTGGTGGCCTCCTCCGACGCCGCCGAGGTCGATCTCCTGCGCGGCGACGAGGCGTACAAGCGCTCCTTCGCCGACCACACCCGCACGCTGACCCGGCTGCGGGTCGCGCGCGGCCCCTGGCCCCGGCTGGTGCTGGCGCTCGAGGACGCCGCCCGGGCCGCGCGGCGCGGGCTCAGTGCGAGGCGGAGGTCTCAGGCCGGAAGCGGCGCTTGACCCCGCCGTAGATCCGCATGAAGCCCGCCTTCGCCGCGTCGCGCACCGGCGCCTCGCCGTAGGTCCGCGGCGACAGGCCGGCGCGGCGCAGCCGCTGGTTGAACGCCTGCACCATCGACTCGTCGGCGTTCGACCGGTCGAAGAACGTCACCGTCAGCGACAGCGACGTCGCGTCGCCGTTGACCAGCCAGTGCGGGGTGTACGGCGGGATGTAGGCGCCGGCGCCCGGGCCCAGCTCGACCTCGTCCACCTGCGCCGGCATCGTGTCGAGCCGGCCGAGGGACCCGCTCCAGTAGCGCTGGACCTCCCGCTCCCGGTCGGCCGCGTCGCGGAACCTCCCGAAGCCGAGCGTGCGCCGGCCCTCGAGCTGGAGCAGGAAGCTGTGCTCGATGTCGAAGTGGGCCGAGGTGACCGAGCCGGGCGAGCTCGCGAACACGAAGCCCATCCGGCGCCTCATCGTGCGCGGGTCGATCCCGCCGCGGGCGGCCAGGCCGTCGAGGATCTCGTCGACGAGGGCGGCGTACGCCGGCGACTGCTCGATGTTGAGCAGCGTGAACCAGGAGTCGTTCGCGGCGAGCGACCGGACCTGGTCGGCGATGGACTCGACGGCGATGACCGCCCGCGCGCCGGCGTCGTCGGAGACCATCGGCTTGGCGGCCCGCTCGGCCGAGATCGAGTCCGCCCCGAGCTCCTCGGCGAGCCGGGCGATCGCGTCGAGGCCGAGCCGCGGATCCCCGGCGAGCCCGTGCTCGTAGGCGGTCGGCCTGCGCGTCCTCAGCCGGTCGACGAACGACGCGTCGACCCGTGGTGCGGTGCTGGACATCGGTCCCCCTTGGTCAGTCCCCGTCGGGACCGTTCCCCGGAGGGCCACGGCCGAAAACCTCGCCAGTCCTGGACGGCCTGGGCGAGGGTGGCGGATCGCGTCGGTCACCCGGGGCGCCGCCGAGCGGGGTGGGTCCAGGGCAGGCCCTCGAAGCGGGCGAAGTCGCTGTCGAAGGAGCACACGCCGACACCGTGCTCGAGGGCGAGGGCGGCCAGGTGCGCGTCGGGGACGAGGTTGCCACGGAGGTCGCCGCCGACGAGCAGCGGCCCCAGGATCTCGGCATGCCGTGGACCAGGAGTGGGAACCCACGCCTGCTCCGCGGACAGCCAGTCCGTGACGTGGCTCCACGCCGCGTCCGGTGAGAGCGGAGCGGCGAAGGCGCGCGGGTGGGTGGTGATCCGCTGGAACGCGGTCAGCGAGACCCAGGGGAGGCCGATCCGAGTGGCGCCGTTGAGCGCATCCGCGAGCCACTCCCTGGCCTCGCGGTGAAACGCCGAGGACTCGTGGACGGCGTAGATCAGGACGTTCGCGTCGACGATCACGACGCGGGGGGCCTGCGTTCTCGCGCGTCCCACTCGTCGAGGAGCTCCAATGCCTCGGCCACGTTGGTGACGTCGATGCCGGCTCCGAGGTCCGCCGTGCGCTGCAGGAACGGCGTGCGCCGCCCACCGTTGCGAGCCAGGCCCGCGCGGGCCAGCTCGTTCACGGCCTCGCCCAGACCGATGCCGCGCTCTCGGCGCAGGCGCTCGGCGGCGGCGACGACGTCGTCGTCGAGCCGGATCGTGGTGCGCATGCCGCCACGCTAGCACCACTGATGCGTCAGTAGAAGCATCAGTGGTGCGGCGCTACTACTTCTTCGTCTTCTCCGCCGGCTGGGTGGTGGCGAGCGCGGCGACGAAGGCCTCCTGCGGGACCTCGACCCGGCCGACCATCTTCATCCGCTTCTTGCCCTCCTTCTGCTTCTCCAGCAGCTTGCGCTTGCGGGTGATGTCGCCGCCGTAGCACTTGGCGAGCACGTCCTTGCGGATCGCGCGGATGTTCTCGCGGGCGATCACCCGGGCGCCGATCGCGGCCTGGATCGGGACCTCGAACTGCTGGCGCGGGATGAGTTCCTTGAGCTTGCCGGCCATCATCACGCCGTACGCGTAGGCGGCGTCGCGGTGCACGATCGCGGAGAACGCGTCGACCGGCTCTCCCTGGAGCAGGATGTCGACCTTGACCAGGTCGGCGGCCTGCTCGCCGGAGCGCTCGTAGTCGAGCGAGGCGTAGCCCTTGGTGCGCGACTTCAGCTGGTCGAAGAAGTCGAAGACGATCTCGCCCATCGGCAGCGTGTAGCGCATCTCGACCCGGTCCTCGGAGAGGTAGTCCATGCCGAGCAGGCTGCCGCGCTTGGTCTGGCAGAGCTCCATGATCGTGCCGATGTAGTCCGACGGGCTCAGGATCGTGGCGCGCACGACCGGCTCGTGGACCTCGGCGATCTTGCCCTCGGGGAACTCGCTCGGGTTGGTGACCTCGTGCTCGGAGCCGTCCTCCATCTGCACCTCGTAGACCACATTGGGCGCGGTCGAGATCAGGTCGAGGCCGAACTCGCGCTCGAGCCGGTCGCGGGTGATCTCCATGTGGAGCAGGCCGAGGAAGCCGCAGCGGAAGCCGAAGCCCAGCGCCCCGGAGGTCTCCGGCTCGTAGGTCAGCGCGGCGTCGTTGAGCTGGAGCTTCTCCAGCGCCTCGCGCAGGTCGCCGAACTGGTCGCCGTCGATCGGGTAGAGGCCGGCGTACACCATCGGGTTCGGGTGTTTGTAGCCGCCGAGGGCCTCGGTGGCGCCGCCGTGCTGGATGGTGACGGTGTCGCCGACGCGAGACTGGCGGACGTCCTTCACGCCGGTGATCAGGTAGCCCACCTCGCCGACGCCGATCTCGTTGGCCTTGACCTGCTCGGGGCTGATCACGCCGAGCTCGAGGAGCTCGTGGGTGACGCCGGTCGACATCATCTTGATCCGGTCGCGGTGGGTGAGCTTGCCGTCGATGACCCGGACGTAGGTGACCACGCCGCGATAGGTGTCGTAGACGGAGTCGAAGATCAGCGCCCGGGCCGGCCGGTCGGCCGCGCCGACCGGCGGCGGGGTCTGCTTCACGATCTCGTTGAGCAGCGCCCCGACGCCCAGGCCGGTCTTGGCGCTCACCTGCAGCACCTCGCCCGGGTCGCAGCCCACGAGGCCGGCGAGCTCGGCGGCGTACTTCTCCGGGTTGGCGCTCGGCAGGTCGATCTTGTTGAGCACCGGGATGATGTGCAGGTCGGCGCCCATCGCGAGGTAGAGGTTCGCCAGCGTCTGCGCCTCGATGCCCTGGGCGGCGTCGACGAGCAGGATCGCGGCCTCGCACGCCTCGAGCGAGCGGGACACCTCGTAGGTGAAGTCGACGTGGCCCGGGGTGTCGATCATGTTGAGCACGTAGGTGCCGGGCTCGGCGCCCTCGTCGTTGCCCGCCGGGACCGTCCACGGCATCCGGACGGCCTGGCTCTTGATCGTGATGCCGCGCTCGCGCTCGATGTCCATCCGGTCGAGGTACTGCGCTCGGGCGCTGCGCTCGTCGACGACGCCGGTCAGCTGCAGCATCCGGTCGGCCAGCGTCGACTTGCCGTGGTCGATGTGCGCGATGATGCAGAAGTTGCGGATGATCGCCGGGGGCGTGTGGCCGGGCAGCGGCGCGGTCGGGTTCGTGGGCACAGACGTCTCTCGTACGAGCTTCGGGGGACGCACCAGTCTCCCACAGGAGGGGTCGGGAGCCCGCGTCCGCGAGGATGGGCCCGTGCCCGACGTACGCCGCCCGACGACCATCCCCCACGGCCGCACCGCCCGCCGCCTGGAGTGGCCGCACCTTCCGCCGCGCGTGCGCACGCTGGTCGAGCAGCGGTGCGGGTCGCCGGTCGTGACGGCCGAGTCGCAGGGCGCGGGCTTCACCCCCGGCTTCGCCTCCGTGCTGACCTGTGCGGACGGGTCGCGGCACTTCGTGAAGGCGGCCTCGCACCGGGCGCAGCGGATGTTCGCGGCGGCGTACCGCGAGGAGGCGCGCAAGCTGGCCGCGCTCCCGCCCGGCACCCCCGCGCCGCGGCTGCTGTGGACCCACGACGACGCGGACTGGATGGTGCTGGCGACGCAGTACGTCGACGCGCGGGCGCCCCGGCGGCCGTGGCGCGCCGACGACCTGGCCCGCTGCGTGGCGCTGGCCGAGCGGCTCGCGGCGACGCTCACGCCTCCCCCGGCCGGGCTGGCCGCGGAGGCGTTCGTGACGGAGTTCGCCGGGTTCCCGGCGTACTGGGACGCGCTCCGCGCCGCCCCGCCCGACCTGCCCGGCCTCGCCGAGCACCTCGATGAGGCGGCCGCGCTGGCCGCCCGCTATGCCGAGGTGATGGGCGGGACGACGCTCGTGCACACCGACGTCCGCGACGACAACCTGCTGCTCACCGCCGACGGGCGCGCGCTGCTCTGCGACTGGAACTGGCCGGTCGTCGGCGCGGCCTGGATCGACACCGTCCTGCTGCTGATCGGCCCGCGCGGCGACGGCCTGGACGTGGACGCCGTGCTCGCCTCCGCGGCGACCACCCGAGACGTGCCCGCCGAGGCCGTCGACATCGCGATCGCGCTGGTCGCCGGGTACTTCCTGGCCTCGGCGGCCCAGCCGGTGCCGCCGACCTCGCCGCACATGCGCGATGGCCAGCGGTGGCAGGGCGAGGTGTGCTGGGACTGGCTGGCCGAGCGGCGGGGTTGGAATTGGGGCGGCTGGAATTTGGGCGGCTGAGCGCCCCGCTGCTAGCCTTGCCCGTCGCGTGTCAGGGCTCCGTCTTGCCCGCGCGCGCCTCGACGTCAACGACCGATCCACCACGAACCGAAGGCAGCAGCAGTGGCGAACATCAAGTCCCAGATCAAGCGGAACAAGCAGAACGAGCGCCGTCGCGAGCGCAACAAGGCCGTCAAGTCGAGCCTGAAGTCGGCCGTCCGCAAGTTCCGCGAGGCCGCGGAGGCCGGCGACAAGGAGACCGCGGTCGCCCTCGGTCGCGACGCCGCGAAGAAGCTCGACAAGGCCGCCTCCAAGGGCGTCATCCACAAGAACCAGGCCGCGAACCGCAAGTCCGCGATCGCCAAGAGGGCTGCCTCCCTCTGATCTCTCCGCCCGTCAGCGATGGCGGGCCGATCGGTCGTCGCGCTGACCCGTCAGGACTCATCCTGGCGGGTCAGCGGCATTTGAGGGCCCTTCGCCGGAGGTTGCTCCGGCGAAGGGCCGGCGCCAGGTCGAGTAGCCCCGCGACCGACGCAGGAGGTCGCGACGGGCGTATCGAGGCCAGCCCTACCGCTCCTCGCGCAGCCCCGCAACGGTGAGGACCAGCCGCTCCAGGGTGTACGACGCGTCGCTGGCCGCCCCCTTGATGTCGGCGTCGGCCTGGGCGATCGCGCGGATCGCCCGCCCGATCCCGGCCTCGGACCAGCCCCGCGACTGGTTCCTGATCGTGCGCAGCTTCCACGGCGGCACGCCGACCTCGCGGGCCAGGTCGGTCTCGGACATCCGGCCCGGCGCCGCCAGGTAGCGGGCCACGCCGCGGGCGCCCGAGGCGAAGGCGGACGTGACCAGCACCGGCGCCGTACCTCCGTCGAGCGCCCAGCGCAGCTCCTCCAGCGCGGCGGTGCGCTCGCCCCAGAAGGCGGCGTCGGCGACCGCGAAGGACTTCGCCTCCGCGCGGCCGCCGAAGTACTGCTTGACCTGCCCGGTGCCGATCGGCTGGCCGGCGAAGTCGTTCGCGAGCTGGTGGGCCGCGGCCGCGAGCGCGCGCAGGTCCTGGCCGACGGCCTGGACGAGCGCGTCGGCCGCGTCCCGCTCGATCGTGGCGCCGTGGCTGCGGATCTCGGCCGCCACGAAGCCGGGGTACTCCGACGCCCGCAGCTCACCGGACTTCGCCTCGGTCACCGTGTCGAGCTTGCGCAGCTTGGTCAGCACGCCGGAGCCCTTGGGCCCGCCGCCGTGGACCAGGACCAGCGCGACCTCCTCGGCCGGCGTGTCGGCGTAGTCGAGCAGCCCGGCGACCGACTCCTCGGGCAGGTTCTCCAGCGACCGGACGACCACGCACCGGATACTGGAGAACAGCGACGGCGCGGACATCTCTCCCAGCGTCGCCAAGGTCAGGTCCGCGGCGACCGTCTCGGACAGCTCGGCCTCCGGGTCGTGCCTGCGGACCGCGTCGCGGACGGCGCCCACGGTCCGCTCGTTGAGGAACTCCTCCTTGCCGGTCACCAGCGTGACCCGGCCCAGGACGTCGGACGCGCGCGGGGATGCTGCCATGGTGGGCACACCCTATCGAGTGACCACCGACAGCCGGCCCTCCTCCGCCACGACCGCGACGTCGCCGTCCTGGTCGGTGCGGAACACCGCCGTCCCGGCGTTCGTCAGCGGGTCCAGCGCCTCCGGCGTGGGGTGGCCGTAGTCGTTGTTCGCCCCCACGGACACCAGCGCCACGCGCGCTCCCAGGGACAGCTGCCAGGCCGAGTCCTGGAACCTGCTGCCGTGGTGCGGCACCTTCAGCACGTCGACCCGCAGGCCGGCCAGCAGCCTGGCCAGTCCCGTCTGGGCGGGCGGCTCGACGTCACCGGTCAGCAGCAGGCGTACGCCGCCCACCTCGGCCACCAGCACGACGCTGGCATCGTTGGGGTTGTCCGCCACGTACCCCGGCGCCGGCCACACGGCCTGCATCGTCACCGCACCGACCTGACGGGGCTCGCCGTACGCCTCCGGCGTCGTCTCGACGGCACCGACCGTCCTGCCGTCGCGCACCCCGGGCAGCCCGTCGACGTGGTCGGCGTGCGGATGGGTGAGCACGACCAGCGGCACCGACCCCACCCCGAGGTCGCCCAGGCAGCGGTCGACGGCGGCGGGGTCGGGCCCGGCGTCGACGACGACCGCGCTCCCCGGGCCGGCGTTGAGCACGAGGGCGTCGCCCTGCCCGACGTCGCACGCGACCAGCACCCAGCCGTCCGGCGGCCAGCCGGGCGTCGGCGGTCGGACCAGCACCGCGACGACCAGCAGCACGCAGCCGGCGATCCCGGTCACCGGCCGGCGCACCAGCCGCGGCCCGACGAGCGCGATCGCGGTCACCAGGGCGGTGAGCAGCACGAGTGCGAGGACACCGGTCCCCCAGCCCACGGCGGCGGTCGGCAGGTCCGCGCCCCGGGTCGCCACCATGACGATCCAGGCCACGCACCAGCCCGCGCCGGTGCCGAGCAGCCGCCCGGCCGGGTCCCAGACCAGTCCGGCGAGCCCGGCGCCCAGCCCGAGCACGGTGGCCGGGCCGACGACCGGGGCGACGACCAGGTTCGCGACGACCGCGACCAGGCTGACCTGGCCCGAGATCGCGGCGACGACCGGCGTGACCGCGAGCTGTGCGGCGACCGGGATCGCGGTCGCCTCGGCCGCCCAGCGCGGCAGCCAGCGGACCAGCGCGTCGCGCCAGGCGGGCGCCAGCAGGAGGATCCCGGCCGTGGCGAGCACGGACAGCGCGAACCCGGCCGACACCGCCAGCCCCGGCTGGACCAGGAGCAGCACGAGCACCGCCACCCCGAGCGCCCGGGCGCCGCGGCGGCGTCCGTCGGTGCCCATCGCGAACAGCGCGACCGACCCCATGACGGCCGCGCGGAGCACGCTCGGCTCCGTGCGCGCGAGCAGCACGAACCCGACGATCCCGGCGGCGCCGACCAGGTACAGCCACCGCCCGCGCACCCGGCACCACCGGGCGAGCACGAGCAGAAAGCCGACGACGAGGGTCAGATTGGTGCCGGATACGGCCAAGAGGTGGCTCAGGCCGGTGGTCCGGAAGTCGGCGGCCAGGGCCTCGTCGACCAGGGCGTCGTCGCCGTCCACTAGGGCCGGCACGAGCGCGCGCTGGGCGTCGGGCCGGTGTGCGACGGCGTCGCGGATCGACGCCCGCACCGCGGCCGCGGCGTCCCACCACGGGTCCGGGTCGGCCAGGACCTCGGGGGGACCGCGGGCGCCGAGCACCCCGGCGAGGTCGTCGGAGTCGGCCGCGCCGAGCGTACCGGACGCACGCACCGTGCTGCCGAGCGCGACCTCGGACCAGTCGACGTCGCCGATCACCAGGACGGGGACGGCGACGGCGTAGGTCGCGCCCCGGCCGGTGATCTCGCGGACGTCGAGCCGGGTGACGACGAAGTCGCCGTACCGGCCCGGGCGGCGCCGGGGGTCGGACGTGACGGTCCCGGTGAGGTCGACCGCAGCGCCGTCGGCGGCCAGGCCGGCCACCGGGCTCTCGCCCACGAGCTCCGCGCGCAGCGTCGTCACCGCGGCGACGCCCGCGAAGACGAGGACGACACCCGCAACGGTCCGGCCGCGGCCGAGCGACAGCCAGGCGACCAGGCCGGCCGCTGCCACCGCCAGCGACCACCAGCCGAGCCAGCGCGCGCTCAGGGCGGCGGCCCAGGCGGCCCCGCCGAGCAGCAGCATGCGCAGGTCCAGCATGAGTCAGACCGTCACGTAGGGAGCGATCTGCTCCAGGGTCGCGTCGCCGATGCCGTCGACCTCGAGCAGTTCGTCGACGGAGGTGAACCCGCCCTGCTCGTCGCGCCAGGCCAGGATCGCCTGCGCGGTGACCGGCCCGACCTCGGGCAGCGTCTCGAGCTCGGCCTGGGTCGCGGTGTTGAGGTTGACCAGCGGCCCACCGGGAGCGCCGGACGACGGCAGCGCGCCGGCGGCCACCCCGGCCGGAGCCGGGACCCCCACGACGACCTGCTCGCCGTCGACGAGCACGCGCGCGAGGTTGAGCCCCGACAGGTCCACCCCCGGCCGCGCTCCCCCGGCCGCCTTCAGCGCGTCCACGACCCGGGAGCCGGCGTCGAGGACGGCGATGCCGGGGCGGCGTACCTTGCCGGTGACGTCGACGGTGACGGTCTCCGCGGGCGAGGCGGCGGCCGCGACCGGCGACATCTCGGCCAGCGGCGTGGCGGCGCCGACCGGGTCGACGGAGGGCGCCTCGACCCGCTCCGGCGCGCCGCGCACCACCCACCAGGCGGTCACCGCGAGCCCGACGGCGACGAGCACGGCGACGACGGCGAGCTGGGGAGGCCCGAGCGCGAGCCGGGGCCGCCGTGATGCATGCCGTCCGGGGATCGGGACGGCCGGTGGGTCCCCCGACGGAGGGCGGGTGGCGCTCAGCAGCGCGAGCCGGCGGGAGACGGCTTCCTGGTGCTCGGCGGTCGGTCGGCGAGTGGGCATGCGGCGACGCTAGGCAGCACGACCGACGGTCCGGGCCCGACGACGGTCGGCCTGGGGACGACGCCGCGAGAAGGCGCCCCTGTGGACGGAGAGCGGGTCAGACCCGCGGCGCGACGCAGACCGCGATCATGCCGGGACCGACGTGCGCGCCGAGTACGGCGCCAAGCTCGCCGCACCACACCGGCCGGTCCTCGAGGTGGTCGGCCAGGCGCTCCTGGAGCCGCTCCGCGAGCTGGCCGGCGCGCTCCTCGCTCGCCAGGTGGGAGACGCACACGTCGACCGGCCCGTCGCCGGCCGCCTGCACGGCGAGCTCCTCGAGCCGGGCCAACGCCCGGCCGGAGGTGCGCACCTTCTCCAGCGGCGCGACTTGGCCGTCGGCGATGGTCAGCAGCGGCTTCACCGCCAGCGCACCGCCGAACAGGGCGTCCACCGCGCCGATCCGGCCGCCGCGCCGCAGGTAGGCGAGAGTGTCGACGTAGAACAGCGACACCGACGCGTCCGCGCGAGCCCGCGCGGCGGCGGCGGCCTCCTCCGCCGTACCGCCCGCGGCGAGCGCGGCCGCGGCCGCCAGCGCCGCGAACCCGGTCGCGACGCCGACCTGCCGGGTGTCGACCGGCAGCACCGGGACCGGCGCGTCCCGAGCGGCGAGCTGGACGGACTCGAAGGTGCCGCTCATCTCGCCGGACAGGTGGATCGAGACGATCTCGGTGGCGCCGTCGGCCGCGGCCTTGGCGTAGACCTCCAGCAGCGCGGCCGGCCCCGGCCGGGAGGTGCTGACCGGCTTCCACTCCTTGAGCGCGGCCGCGACCAGCTCCGGCGTCGCGCCGTCGGCGCCCTCGTCGTACACGGTCGCGCCGATCACCACCTGGAGGGGCACGACCACGATCCCCCGCTCGGCCGCCAGCTCCGGCGGGAGGCTGGCGGTCGAGTCGGTGACGATCGCGACCGGCATGCGGGAAGGGTAGACGACCCTCGTGGGCGTCGAGCGCCGGCAGCGGGCACACTCGTGCGGGTGAGCCACTTCACCCACCTCGACGAGCCCCCGGCGCCGGACGACGCTCCGTTGCGCCTGTCCGACGTCCGCGGCTACGGGCGGATGCTGGTGCGCCGCTTCGTCAGCCAGGCGCGGGCGGCCGACCATCCGACGTTCCGGTCCCTCGTGGCCGAGCATCTGGGCCGTCCGCTCGAGGAGCTCGCGGTCACCGAGGAGGCATGGCCCGGCTACGAGCACGTCAACGTCCAGGGCGCCCTGGACGCGTGGCTGGCCCGGCCGGGTCGCCGCCACCAGCTGGTCGGGGTCATGGACTACCGCCACCGCGGGGCATTCGGCCTGGCGGACCTGCTCGGCCAGGACCCTCGGACGGCCTTCCACGGCCCCCGGCCGGGCAACGTCACCCGGGTCTCGCTCGCGAGCGGGCCGGACGGCGAGACGCGCGAGTGCCTGCGCGCCGCGGTGGTGCTCGCGGCCGACGGCGCCGACCGCGTGGCCCTGCTGGTGCGGGGGCCGGACCCCGAGAGCGACCTGCGCGGCACCAGCGTCGAGATCGTCGCCAACCGGGACGGCCTGGGCCCGGCGATCGCGGCCGAGCTGCGCGAGCTCGCCCTCGAGCTCAACGTCTATCGCGCGCAGGTGGTCTCCTTCGGCGGGAGCAT
The DNA here is from genome assembly GCF_054782915.1 of Nocardioides hungaricus. Classification (NCBI taxonomy): domain Bacteria; kingdom Bacillati; phylum Actinomycetota; class Actinomycetes; order Propionibacteriales; family Nocardioidaceae; genus Nocardioides; species Nocardioides hungaricus. The sequence goes on from NZ_BAAGRO010000064.1 coordinate 108,849, forward strand.
GTTCGGCGAGCGCGCGTCGCTGCTGCGCTTCCACCGGCGCCCGCAGATGTCGCAGGACGACCTGATCCTGCCGGTCGAGACGTTCGCCGACGTACGCCGCCAGGTCGTCGGCGTCGCGCGCAGCCGCGACCGGTTGCGCGCCGCCGGGCAGCACCTCAAGCGCGGGGTCCTGCTCTACGGGCCGCCGGGGGTGGGCAAGACCCACACGGTCCGCTACCTGCTCAGCCAGCTCACCGACACCACGATCGTCGAGCTCACCGGCGAGACCCTGGGCGCGATCCGCGACGCATGCTCGATCGCGCGCAGCCTCCAGCCCGCCATGATCGTGGTCGAGGACGTCGACCTGATCGCCCAGGAGCGCGATCGGTACGGCGGGGAGACCCCGCTGCTCTTCACGCTGCTCAACGAGATGGACGGGCTCGCCGAGGACGCCGACGTCGTCTTCCTGCTCACCACCAACCGCGCCGACCTCCTGGAGCCGGCGCTGGCCGCGCGGCCCGGCCGGGTGGACCAGGCGGTGCACGTCGGGCTGCCCGATCGCGAGTCCCGCCGGCGGCTGGTCGACCTCTACCGCGGCTCGCTCGACGTCGACCTGAGCCGGGTCGAGGAGATCCTCGACCGCACCGACGGCGTGACGGCCTCCTTCATCAAGGAGCTGTTGCGGCGCGCGGCGGTGATCGCCTCCGAGCGCTCCCCCGGCACCGGCACCAACACCGGCATCGCCGTCACCGCCGACGACGTCGACGCGTCGCTGGACGAGCTGCTCGACGCCCGCAACGCGCTGACCCGATCGGTCCTCGGCTACCAGCGGGAGTGAACCCCGGGCCTGCTCAGACGACGACGTTGACCAGCTTGGGCGCGCGCACGATCACCTTGCGCACCGGCCGCCCGTCGATCGCCGTGACGACGCCCGCGTCGGCCAGCGCCAGCCGCTCCAGGTCGGCCTCGGCGATGTCGGGCGCGACCTCCAGGCGGGCCCTGACCTTGCCCTGGACCTGCACGATCGCGGTCACGGACTCCTCGACCAGCAGCGCCGGGTCGACGGCCGGCCAGCCGGCGCGGGCGACGGTGGGCCGGTGGCCCAGCCGCTCCCACATCTCCTCGGCGGTGTACGGCGCCACCAGCGACAGCAGGATCGCGACCGCCTCGGCGGCCTCGCGCACGGCGGGGTCGGCCGGCCCGCAGCCTCCCCGAGACTCTGGCAGGTCGATGGCCTTGCGGGTCGCGTTCACCAGCTCCATGACCCGGGCGACCATCACGTTGAACCGGTAGGACTCGATCAGCTCGGCCGCGTCGTGCACGGTGCGCGCGGTGACCCGCCGCAGCGCCAGGTCGCCGGCCTCCGGCGGCGTACCGGCCGGCGCGGCGACGTCGCCCGACAGCCGCCAGGCGCGCTGGAGGAAGCGCAGCGACCCGGCCGGGGACATCTCGGCCCAGTCGATGTCGTCCTCCGGCGGGCCGGCGAAGACCAGGGTCAGGCGGACGGCGTCCACTCCGAAGTCCGCGAGTTGCTCCCCCAGACTGACGCCGTTGCCCAGCGACTTGCTCATCTTCTTGCCGCGGTTGATGACGAAGCCCTGGTTCAGCTGCGCCGCGAATGGCTCACGGACCTCCAGCATCCCCATGTCGGCCAGCACCTTGGTGAAGAAGCGCGCGTACAGCAGGTGCAGCACGGCGTGCTCGACGCCGCCGACGTAGATGTCGGCCGGCATCCACGCCTTCGCCCGCTCGACGTCGAAGGGGCCGTCGGTGTAGTCCGGCGAGCAGTAGCGCAGGAAGTACCACGACGAGTCGACGAAGGTGTCCATGGTGTCGCTGTCGCGCTTCGCGGGGCCGCCGCACGTGGGGCACTCGACGTTCACCCAGTCGTCGGCCGCCGCCAGCGGCGAGACGCCCTTCGGCTTCAGGTCCGCGCCGCGCAGCTCGGGCAGCTCCAGCGGCAGCTGGTCATACGGTACGGCGACCTCGCCGCACGCAGGACAGTGGATGATCGGGATCGGCACGCCCCAGTAGCGCTGGCGGCTCAGCAGCCAGTCGCGCAGCCGGAAGTTGACCGTGCCCGCACCGGTGCCCTCGGCCTGCAGCCGCTCGATGATCGCGTGGATGCCGGTCGCCTTGTCGGCGATGCCGTCCAGCGGCCCGGAGTTCACGTAGCCACCGTCGCGGGTGGTGGCGACGTCGGTCTCCTCCGGGTTGTCCTCGCCGGTGTCGACGACCCGGCGCACCGGCAGGTCGAACCTCCTCGCGAAGTCCAGGTCGCGCTGGTCGTGCGCGGGCACGGCCATGATCGCGCCGGTGCCGTAGTCGGCCAGCACGTAGTCCGCCGCCCACACCGGGATCCGCTCGCCGTTGACCGGGTTCACCGCGTGCACGCCCAGGAACACGCCGGTCTTCGGGCGCTCGGTCGACAGCCGGTCGATCTCGGAGGCCTTGCGCACCTCGTCCCGGTAGGCCTGGTACGCCGCGCGGTGCTCGTCGGTCACCAGCTCGGCCGCCAGCGCGGCGTCCGCCGCCACGACCATGAACGTCGCGCCGTACAGGGTGTCCGGACGCGTGGTGTAGACCGTGATCGGCGCCTCGCGGCCCTCCACCGCGAAGTCGACGTGCGCGCCCTCGGAGCGGCCGATCCAGTTGCGCTGCGCGGTGACCACGCGCGCGGGCCAGGTCGGCTCCAGGTCGTCCAGGCAGTCCAGCAGCTCTTGGGCGTACTCGGTGATCTTGAAGTACCACTGGGTCAGCTCGCGCTTGGTGACCTCGGCGCCGCAGCGCTCGCAGCGGCCGTCGACGACCTGCTCGTTGGCCAGCACGGTCTGGTCGTTCGGGCACCAGTTCACCGGCGAGGACTTGCGGTAGGCCAGCCCGCGCTCGCGGAACCTCAGGAACAGCCACTGGGTCCAGCGGTAGTACTCCGGGTCGGAGGTGTGCAGCCGGCGGGACCAGTCGAAGGAGATGCCGTAGCGCCGGAACGACTCGTACTGCGTCTCGATGTTCGCATAGGTGTACGTCGCCGGGTGCTCGTCGTTGCGGATGGCGGCGTTCTCCGCCGGCAGGCCGAAGGAGTCCCAGCCCATCGGGTTCAGGACCTCGAAGCCGCGCTGCCACCAGTACCGCGCGATCACGTCGTGCAGCGCGGTCACCTCCGCGTGGCCCATGTGCAGGTCGCCGCTCGGGTAGGGGAACATCGTCAGCGCGTACCTCTTCTCGCGCGGCGAGTCGTCGTCGGCGCGGAAGGGCCGCAGCTCGTCCCAGACGGGCAGCCACTTCTCCTGGACCGCCGCGACGTCGTACGTCTCCTGCTCGCTCATCTCGTCTCTCTCGTGCGTCTGGTGGGGAGTCTGCTCGTTCTCCGGGCTCCGGGCACAAAAAAGCCCCTCGGGCACGAGGGGCGGCCGCGTCGAAGGGTGCGCGTCGACGCGGCTAGGTAAGGAGCAGGATCCTCCGCATGGACTCAGCCTACCCCGGCCGCTCGGGCTGGCTACAGTCGCGCCATGCCCGAACATCGCAGCGTCACCGACCTGTTCCGACTCGACGACAGGGTCGCCGTGGTCACCGGCGCCTCCAGCGGCCTCGGCGTCGCGTTCGCCCGGGGCCTCGCGGAGGCCGGGGCCGACGTGGTGCTCGGCGCCCGCCGCGCCGACCGGCTCGCCGACACCGCCGCGCTCGTCGAGGCCACCGGCCGCCGCGCCCTGACCGTCGAGACCGACGTGGCCGACCCGGACGCGTGCACCCGCCTGGTCGTGCTCGCGATGGAGGAGTACGGCCGCGTCGACGTCCTGGTCAACAACGCCGGGATCGGCACCGCCGTGCCGGCGACCCACGAGACCCCCGAGCAGTTCCGGCAGGTCATCGACGTCAACCTCAACGGCTGCTACTGGATGGCGCAGGCCTGCGGCCGGGTGATGCAGTCGGGGTCGAGCATCGTCAACATCAGCTCGGTGCTGGGCATCACCACCGCCGGGCTCCCCCAGGCGGCGTACGCCGCGTCGAAGGCCGGCCTGCTCGGGCTGACCCGCGACCTGGCCCAGCAGTGGACCGGCCGCAAGGGCATCCGCGTGAACGCGATCGCGCCGGGGTTCTTCGTCTCGGAGATGACCGACCAGTACCCGCCCGGCTACCTGGAGTCCCAGCAGGCGCGGATCCCCGCCGGCCGCAAGGGCGACCCGGCCGAGCTCGCGGCCACGGTCGTGTTCCTGGCCTCCGACGCGTCGGCGTACGTCACCGGCCAGACGCTGGCCGTCGACGGCGGACTGACCATCGCCTGACTCGTCACCTGCTCGTCGCCCTCCGGACATGCGCGCGACGGCCACGGGTCCGCTGGCGTCGCAAGGGTGCGGCCACAACCGTGACGAAAGGACCCCCCGTGCCACGCACTCGCACCACGCTGACGGCCGTCGGCGCCGTCGGCGCAGCACTCGCGCTCTCCGTGACCGCCACCGCGGTCACCTCGTCGCCGGCGCGCGTCGACCCGGGCTTCACCCAGGACCGGTCGGCCGCGCTGGCCAAGCAGATCGACCCCGCCAAGCCGCGCAACGTCATCCTCATCATCGGCGACGGCACGGACGACGCGATGATCACCGCCGCCCGCAACTACGAGCTGGGCGCCAGCGGCCGGTGGCCCGGCCTCGACAGCCTCCCCTTCACGGGCGCGATGACGACCTACGGCCTCAAGGTCGGCACCGGGCCGGACTACCCGATCGCCTACGTGTCGGACTCGGCTCCGACCGCGAGCGGCTGGTCGACCGGCAAGAAGACCGTGGACTCCCGCCTCTCGCAGGGTCCGAGCACCGCGCTCAACGTGCCCGGCGAGGACTACGAGACGGTCCTGGAGCGGTACGAGGCGCAGGGCAAGCTCACCGGCAACGTGACCACCTCCGAGCTGACCGACGCCACCCCGGCGGCGGCCGCCGCGCACATCAACAACCGCGCCTGCCAGGGACCGGCCGACATGTCGACCTGCACCGCGGCGCAGAAGGCGAACGGCGGCAAGGGCTCGGTCGCCGAGCAGCTGGTCGACAACGGGGTCGACGTGCTCCTGGGCGGCGGCCTGAACCGCTACAACCAGGCCACCGACGCCGGCCCGTCGGTCCTCGACTACGCGAAGAGCCAGCAGGGCTACCGCACCGTCGCCACCGCCTCCGAGCTCGACGCGGTCACCTCGCTGAAGGACGGCCCGGTGCTCGGCCTGTTCGCCAACGGCAACATGACGCCGATGTACGCGCCGCTGGTCGCGACCGTGCCGCCGGGCGCCGGCGGGGCCAGCCAGACCTGCTCGCCCGCCGACCGCGGCACCCAGCCGGACCTCTCCGCGATGGCCGAGAAGTCGATCCAGCTGCTCGACAACCCGAAGGGCTTCTTCCTCCAGGTCGAGAGCGCCATGGTCGACAAGCAGGAGCACGCCATGGACATCTGCGGCGCCATCGGCGACGTGAAGGAGCTCGACCAGGTCGTGCAGGTCGCGCTCGACTACCAGAAGAAGAACCCCGACACGCTCATCGTCGTCACCGGCGACCACTCGCACTCGACCCAGATCGTGGGCGACGGCACCGGCGGCCGCCAGACCACCACACTGAAGACGGCCGACGGCGACCCGATGACGGTGGCCTACTCGACCGGCATCGGTGGCTCCAACCACACCGGCTCCCAGATCCGGGTGGCGGCGTCCGGCCCGCAGGCGGCGAACGTCACCGGCGTGATCGACCAGACCGACCTGTTCCGCACCATGCTGGGCCGTACGCCGAGCAAGGTGCCCGGTCAGCAGGCGGGTGTCGCGGTGGCCGCGGCCCCGACGGTCACCGTGGCCCAGCTGCGCCGGCAGGGCGTGCAGGTCTCGGTGGCGGGCACGGCGACCTCGAAGATCGTCGTCCGGCTCACCAAGGGCGCGCGGACCCTCGACTCCGCGACGCTTCGGGGCAAGGGCGGCAAGGTCCGGCTCTCGACCAAGGCGCCGGTCTCCGGCTCGCTGACGGTGCGGGCCGTCGCGACCGGTGCCGGTGGCAAGGCGACCGGCTCGACCTCGGTGCGCGTCACGCGCTGATCTGCTCCGCCACCGCGGGCCGGCCCCTCTCGGGGCCGGCCCGCGGTCGGTTCGGCAGGACGATCACCCCGTGGCGCCACCGGTGATGTTGACCATCCAGCTGACGCCGTACCGGTCGGTGACGTCGCCGAACCAGTCGCCCCAGGGCGCCTTCTCGAGCGGCACGTTGACGGTGCCGTCGGCGGCCAGCCCGTCGAACCAGCCGCGCAGCGTGTCGATGTCGTCGCCGCTCAGTGCGATCCGGCCGTTGGCGAAGTCGCCCTCCATGTGGCTCGGCACGTCCGAGCCCATCACCCGCACCGACTCGGAGACCGAGAGCGCGGCGTGCATCACCTGCCCGGCCTCGCTGTCGGGGACGCCCATGCCGCCCATGTCGGCGAAGGTCATCACGTCGAGCTGCCCGCCGAGGACGGACTGGTAGAAGGTCATCGCCTCGCGGGCCTCGCCGCGGAAGCTGAGATAGGGGTTCAGGTAGGTAGCCATGCGCACTCAGACCGTCCCCGACCGCCGAAGTCATCGGCGTCGGCCGACGCCCGCAACGTGCACCGCCTGGAGTGGAACGCGTTCTGGTTCCGGGCGATGCTCAGTCGTCGCGCTGGGCCCGCACGACGCCGCTGCGAGCCGGCTTGCACTCCGCCGTTCCCGTGAGCCTCGCGTAGAAGCGGCCCTCGGTGCCGGTGTTGCCGGTCGACCACTCGTAGCGACCGCCGGGCAGGCTCGGGGAGTCGTCGGTGGTGTCGGAGGCGAACCGCACGTCGTCGCCGCCGCCGACCGCGCCCTTGACCCGGAACACGACGACCGTGCGGTTGGCCGCGCACCGGGCCGGACGGGCGCTGCGGACCACGCCAGAGAGGTCGGTCTGCTCGGCGGTGATGGTGACGGACACGTCCGCCCTGGGTGCCGCCTGTGCCGGGGCCGCAAGGGCGCCGAGGACAGCGCCGAGGGCGATACCGAGAGTTCCGAGAGTCTTCATGACCGCACCGTAGGCAGGTCAGCCGCCAGCGACCATGGCCCGATCGAGTCGGTTTCGCGACCACCGTCACCGCGCGACGTAACCTCGCCCAGGGCCTGACCGACGAGGTCACCGCGATCCTCGTCCGCGCCGCGGCAGCGGACGCGACGATCGCCAACAGCATCTCGAGCGGACAGGTCCAAGACGTCGACGAGTACCGCAGCGCCGACCCCGACGTGGCCGCCCGGTCGCGCAGCTCACCGACGACGAGCGCCGTACGGTCATCGGGCAGACGATCGAGGAACTGTCCGAGGACAGTGGCCTCGAGATGCCGGAGACCGAGTGGAGGGACCCGACTGGGATCCGAACGGCCAGTGGAGCGAGGACGACGACGGCACCCCTCAGGCTCAACGAGGGTCTGCTCGACGACCCGCACCTGCTCCACACACGGTGGCGTCCGAGGTGCGGCACGGTCGCCAGAACAAGGCGATCCGCGACGAGAACGACTGGCAGTTCCCCTAGGGAATCGCTGATCAACGGACCATTGGCAGGTGAGGTTCCGCGGACTGGCCTGGGCGAGCTGCT